>NZ_JBEOVF010000011.1:0-223044 GCF_040295365.1 Streptomyces sp. NPDC002838
GTGTCCGCCCGCAGCGGTTGGCGCGTCAACACGGGCACCCTGGTAGGTGACCGATTCCGCGCCGTTCCGAGGACGGACACCCCCCGACACGGCCCCGACCCACCACCCCACACAAGGCGCTACACGCACCCCCACCCCACCTGCACAGGCCGCCGCAGGCATCCGCACCCCCACCCCACCCGCACAGGCCGCCGCAGGTATCCCCGGCCCAACCGCCGGAGGCCCCCGCACCCGCACGAACCACAACGAGAGGCTGACCCGACGTGCACGACGATCTCATCGCCCGGGCCAAGGCATGGCTGACCGAGGACCCCGACGCGGAAACCCGCGACGAACTCGCCAAGCTCATCGAAGCCCAGGACGTCCAAGAGCTCAGCGCACGCTTCAGCGGCACCCTCCAGTTCGGCACCGCAGGCCTCCGCGGCGAACTGGGCGCCGGCCCGATGCGCATGAACCGCTCCGTGGTCATCCGAGCAGCCGCCGGCCTCGCCGCGTACCTCAAGAAGAACGGCCACACCGACGGCCTCGTCGTCATCGGCTACGACGCCCGCCACAAGTCCACCGACTTCGCCCAGGACACCGCCGCCGTCATGACCGGCGCCGGACTCCGCGCGGCCATCCTCCCCCGCCCCCTCCCCACCCCCGTCCTCGCCTTCGCCATCAGGTACCTCGGCGCGGTGGCCGGCGTAGAGGTCACCGCCAGCCACAACCCACCCCGCGACAACGGCTACAAGGTCTACCTCGGCGACGGCTCCCAGATCGTCCCCCCGGCGGACGCCGAGATCGCAGCCGAAATCGACGCCATCCCCAGCCTCACCACCGTCCTCCGCCCCACCACCGGCTGGGAAACCCTCGACGACACCGTCCTCAACGCCTACCTCGCCCGCACGGACGCCGTCCTCGCCCCCGACTCCCCCCGCACCGCCCGCACGGTCTACACAGCGATGCACGGCGTCGGCAAGGACACCCTCCTCGCCGCCTTGGCCCGCGCCGGCTTCCCGGAACCCGCCCTCGTCCCCGAACAGGCCGAGCCCGACCCGGACTTCCCCACCGTCGCCTTCCCCAACCCGGAAGAGCCCGGCGCGATGGACCTCGCCTTCGCGAAGGCCCGCGAGACGAACCCGGACCTGATCATCGCGAACGACCCGGACGCGGACCGCTGCGCGGTAGCCGTAAAAGACGGCACGGACTGGCGCATGCTCCGGGGTGACGAGGTCGGCGCCCTCCTCGCCACCCACCTGGTGAACCGCGGAGCGCACGGCACCTTCGCCGAATCCATCGTCTCCTCCTCCCTCCTCGGCCGCATCGCCGAAAAGGCGAACCTCCCCTACGAGGAGACCCTCACCGGCTTCAAGTGGATCGCCCGCGTGGAAGGCCTCCGCTACGGCTACGAGGAAGCCCTCGGCTACTGCGTCGACCCGGACGGCGTACGGGACAAGGACGGCATCACAGCCGCGCTCCTGATCACGGAACTGGCCTCCGTCCTCAAGTCACAGAACCGCACCCTCCTGGACCTCCTGTACGACATCGCGGTGGAACACGGCCTGCACGCCACCGACCAGCTCTCGGTCCGCGTGGAGGACCTCTCCCTCATCTCAAGCGCGATGCGACGCCTGCGCGAGCACCCCCCGACCCACCTCGCGGGCCTCCCCATCACCCGCACCGAGGACCTCACACAAGGCACGGACAAGCTCCCGCCCACGGACGGCCTCCGCTACGCCCTCGACGGCGCCCGCGTCATCGTCCGCCCCAGCGGCACGGAACCGAAGCTGAAGTGCTACCTGGAAGTGGTCGTCCCCGTCGCCACACACGCCGACCTCCCCACGGCCCGCACAAAGGCGACGAACCTGCTGACGACGATCAAGCGAGACCTGTCGACAGCGGCCGGCATCTGAGTCCCGCGACAATCGAGCCGCACAAGTCGGTGCCCCTGCCTCAACCGCACGCAGGGGCACCCGAAGAGCGATTCTCAAAGGCCGGTTGACGCGGTGGCGTCCACACCCACCACGCCCCCGCCCGCTTCACCCCACCGCCACCAGAATCGCCAACAACACCGCCCCAGTCACCGCAGGCCCCGCGACCTCGTAAGCCCACCGCACACTCACCTCACCCTGGGACGTCTCCGCCGGCCCTCGCGCCTCCAGCAGTTCCCGCAGCTCGTCCATGATCCTGTCGCCCTCGGCCCGCACAGGCCCGTCCGGCACCGGCGTCCGCCCCGCGAAGGCACCACCGCCCAGCCCACCGAACGCACCGCCGCCCCGCCCACCACCGGCGGCACCGCCCCTCGCGCTCCCGCCCTCGGCACCCCTGCGCGCCTCACGCCGAGCCGCCCTCTTGCGCGCCCGCAGCGAAACGGGAATGGCCCACAGCTGGTACTTCTTGCCGGACCTGGCCACCACCTCGTTCGCATAGCCGGAACGCAACGACTCGATCTCCCCCCACGGCAGCACGATGACCCGGAACGGATTGCGGATACGCAGCCGGTCGTCCCCCGCGAACACGGCGGGCCGCAGCGTGAAGGCCGCGACCAACGGCACCACGAAGATCAGCGTGGCCAGAGCCAGCCAAGGCGTCCGCCCCTCCCCCGTGACGATCGCGTCGACACCGAGCCACCCGGCGATGCCGAGCAGGAGGACACCACCGGCGATGCCCCCGGACGACCGGTAAATCCGGTCCCTGGAAGGCGGTACCGGGGGCTGCGGCGACGGTGACTGATGATCCGGGGTCGTCATGGCCCCGATTCTGCCCGAAGCCCCCGCCCACACTCGGACGCGGTACCACCCAAGCCCATACGCGATGCCGCCCCACAGGATGAGCACCGATATGTCCGCCGGGGGTGTACAGCCGCTACGCGCGTAGATATGCTCGTCTGGTGACCATGCCCACGACTGCACCCACCGCAGCTCACACCCTCGCGGACGTCACCACGTCCGACAGCACACTGCGCCGCTTCCTCCACGGGCTGCCCGGCGTCGACGCGGTCGGCCTGGAGGCACGCGCCGCCTCGCTCGGCACCCGTTCCATCAAGACGACCGCGAAGGCGTACGCCATCGACCTCGCCATCTCGATGGTCGACCTGACGACGCTGGAAGGCGCGGACACCCCGGGCAAGGTCCGGGCGCTCGGCGCGAAGGCGGTCCGCCCCGACCCGACCGACCGTACGACCCCCGCGACCGCGGCCGTCTGTGTCTACCCCGACATGGTGTCCGCCGCCAAGGAGGCCGTCGCCGGCTCCACCGTGAAGATCGCCTCGGTCGCCACGGCCTTCCCGGCGGGCCGTGCCCCGCTCGCGGTCAAGCTGGCCGACGTCCGCGAGGCGGTGGCGGCGGGCGCCGACGAGATCGACATGGTCATCGACCGAGGAGCGTTCCTCGCGGGCCGGTACATGAAGGTGTACGACGAGATCGTCGCCGTGAAGGAGACCTGCGGGACCTCCGCCCGCCTGAAGGTCATCTTCGAGACGGGCGAACTGTCGACGTACGACAACATCCGCCGCGCCAGCTGGCTCGGCATGCTCGCCGGGGCGGACTTCATCAAGACGTCCACCGGCAAGGTCGCCGTCAACGCCACCCCCGCGAACACCCTCCTCATGCTGGAGGCCGTACGCGACTTCCGCGCCCAGACCGGGGTACAGGTCGGCGTGAAGCCGGCCGGCGGCATCCGCACCAGCAAGGACGCGATCAAGTTCCTGGTCCTGGTCAACGAGACCGTCGGCGGGGACTGGCTGGACAACCACTGGTTCCGCTTCGGCGCCTCCTCGCTCCTCAACGACCTGCTGATGCAGCGCCAGAAGCTGGCCACCGGCCGCTACTCCGGCCCCGACTACGTGACGGTGGACTGATCACCATGGCATCCGTATTCGAATACGCGCCCGCACCCGAGTCCCGCGCGATCGTCGACATCGCCCCGTCCTACGGCCTGTTCATCGACGGCGAGTTCACGGAGGCGGCCGACGGCAAGGTCTTCAAGACCGTCTCCCCCTCCACCGAAGAGGTTCTCTCCGAGGTCGCCCAGGCCGACGAGGCGGACATCGACCGCGCGGTCAAGGCCGCCCGCAAGGCCTTCGAGAAGTGGTCGGCGCTCCCGGGCTCGGAGCGCGCGAAGTACCTCTTCCGCATCGCCCGGATCATCCAGGAACGCAGCCGCGAACTGGCCGTCCTGGAAACCCTCGACAACGGCAAGCCCATCAAGGAGACGAGGGACGCCGACCTCCCCCTGGTCGCCGCCCACTTCTTCTACTACGCGGGCTGGGCCGACAAGCTCGACCACGCGGGCTTCGGCGCGAACCCCAGGCCCCTCGGTGTCGCAGGCCAGGTCATCCCCTGGAACTTCCCCCTCCTGATGCTGGCGTGGAAGATCGCCCCGGCCCTGGCGACCGGCAACACGGTCGTCCTGAAGCCGGCGGAGACCACACCCCTGTCGGCGTTGTTCTTCGCGGACATCTGCCGCCAGGCAGGCCTGCCGAAGGGCGTCGTGAACATCGTGACGGGTGACGGCCGTACGGGAGCCGCGCTCATCGCGCACCCCGACGTCGACAAGGTCGCCTTCACCGGCTCCACGGCCGTGGGCAAGGAGATCGCCCGCACGGTCGCCGGCAGCCGCAAGAAGCTCACCCTGGAACTCGGCGGCAAGGGCGCCAACATCGTCTTCGACGACGCCCCGATCGACCAGGCCGTCGAGGGCATCGTGAACGGCATCTTCTTCAACCAGGGCCAGGTCTGCTGCGCGGGCTCCCGCCTCCTGGTCCAGGAGTCGATCCAGGACGAACTCCTGGACTCCCTCAAGCGCCGCCTCTCCACCCTCCGCCTGGGCGACCCCCTGGACAAGAACACGGACATCGGCGCGATCAACTCCGCCGAGCAGCTGGCCCGGATCACGGCACTCACCGAGCAGGGCGAGGCGGAGGGCGCCGAGCGCTGGTCCCCGGCCTGCGAACTGCCCTCCTCCGGCTACTGGTTCGCCCCGACGCTGTTCACGAACGTCACCCAGGCGCACACCATCGCCCGTGACGAGATCTTCGGCCCGGTGCTGTCCGTCCTCTCCTTCCGCACCCCGGACGAGGCGGTCGCCAAGGCCAACAACACCCCGTACGGCCTGTCGGCGGGCATCTGGACGGAGAAGGGCTCCCGCATCCTGGCGGTGGCGAACAAGCTCCGCGCGGGCGTGATCTGGTCCAACACGTTCAACAAGTTCGACCCGACCTCGCCGTTCGGCGGTTACAAGGAGTCGGGCTTCGGCCGCGAGGGCGGCCGCCACGGCCTGGAGGCGTACCTCGATGTCTGAGAAGTCCGAACAGCGGCTCAGTGTCTTCAAGACCTACAAGCTGTACGTCGGCGGGAAGTTCCCGCGTTCCGAGAGCGGCCGGGTGTACGAGGTGACCGACTCCAAGGGCAAGTGGCTGGCCAACGCACCGCTCTCCTCCCGCAAGGACGCCCGGGACGCGGTGGTCGCGGCCCGCAAGGCGTTCGGGGCGTGGTCCGGCGCGACGGCATACAACCGCGGCCAGATCCTCTACCGCGTCGCGGAGATGCTGGAGGGCCGCAGGGAGCAGTTCGTCCGTGAGGTCGCCGACGCCGAGGGCCTGTCGAAGTCCAAGGCCGCCGTGCAGGTCGACGCGACCATCGACCGCTGGGTCTGGTACGCGGGCTGGACCGACAAGATCGCCCAAGTGGTCGGTGGTGGCAACCCGGTGGCGGGCCCGTTCTTCAACCTCTCCACTCCGGAGCCGACGGGCGTCGTGGCGATCGTCGCCCCTCAGGAGTCGTCCTTCCTGGGCCTGGTCTCCGTCGTCGCCCCGGTGATCGCGACGGGCAACACGGCGGTCGTGGTGGCCTCCGAGCAGTCCCCGCTCCCGGCTCTCTCCCTCGGCGAGGTACTGGCCACCTCGGACGTCCCCGGCGGCGTGGTCAACGTCCTCTCCGGCCGTACGGCGGAGATCGCGACGCCCCTCGCGGCCCACCAGGACGTCAACGCCATCGACCTGGCCGGTGCCGACGACGTACTGGCGAAGGAACTGGAGATCGCGGCGGCGGACAACCTCAAGCGCGTCCTGCGTCCACAGCCTGTGGATTACGCGCAGACGCCGGGCATCGAGCGCATGACGGCGTTCCTGGAGACGAAGACGGTCTGGCACCCGACGGGTTCACTGGGCGCGTCCGGCTCCTCGTACTGAGCGCCGACCCAGGCGTGCCGGGACAGCACACCCAGACCGGAGAGCCGCGCCTTCCCCCCGTCCGGGGAAGGCGCGGCTCTCCGCCGCTGTCGCCCTCAGCTCTGCGGCAGCCGCGTCACCGGGCCGACCACCGGGGTCCTGCCGACCGACGGCGCCTGCGCGACCGGCCCGGTCAGCCTCTTCAAGGACACCGGTTTGAAGTCGCCCACTTCCGCGTCGACGGTGTTGTCGAGCGGGTCGGCGCCCGAGCCCGCGAGCGGGTTGAGCTGCGCCTCCGAGACCGGGCCCGTGACGTGGCCGACCAGGCTGGTTGCCGACTCGGGGCGGGCCTGCGGGTGGAGTTCGCCTCGCGAGGCGGGGCGGTCGTGCCCCGCGCCGGCGCTTGTCCCGGCGTCCGCGGAGGCCGCTGCCGCGCCTGCCCCCAGGGCCATTCCGGCGGTCGCCAGGACGACCAGCGCACGCTGGGCGGTCGGGGTGCGGAGGGACGCGTGTCGGGCCATCGCTGCCACCTTTTCATGCAGAGAGTAATCGGGTCAGCACGAACAGTAGTCGAGGTGTGACGCGCGCTTCAAAGCCGAACCGCGGGGTCGTTCGGGCCCGGTCGATGCCTCACACTGGTGTCCCGTGAGCTCCCATCCACCCATACCGACGCGAGTCGTGCTGCTCTGCGGCCCTTCCGGCTCCGGCAAGTCCCTCCTCGCGGCCCGCTCCGGCCTTCCGGTGCTGCGGCTCGACGACTTCTACAAGGAGGGCGACGACCCGACGCTGCCGCTGGTGGCCGGGAGTTCGGACATCGACTGGGACCACCCCGACTCGTGGGACGCGGACACGGCGGTCACCGCGATCGTGGACCTGTGCCGCACCGGCCGTGCGAAGGTTCCCGTCTACGACATCTCGCTGAGCGCCCGTACCGGCGAGGAGTCGGTGGAGGTGGGGCGTACCCCGCTGTTCATCGCGGAGGGCGTCTTCGCCGCCGAGATCGTCTCGCGCTGCCGGGAGCTGGGCTTGCTGGCCGACGCCCTGTGTCTGAGCCGCGGCCCGGTCAGGACCTTCCGCCGCCGCTTCCTCCGCGATCTGAAGGAAGGCCGCAAGTCCGTCCCGTTCCTGTTGCGCCGCGGCTGGCGCCTGATGCGCGCCGAGCGCTCCATCGTGGCCCGCCAGACGGCGCTGGGGGCGTACGCCTGCGACCGGGACGAGGCGATGGGCCGCCTGGCGTCCGCTGCCGCGGGACGGTGGGCGACGGCGCGTACGGCGGCCTGACGGCCGTACGGACGCGGACCTGGCGGTCTGGCGGTCTGGCGGTCGTACGGACGCAAAAGCGGGACCGGACGGACCCCCCGGCCCTCCAGCCCCGCTCTCTTGCTGCTCCCCCGTGGTACTTCCCCCGTTGGCCCCCGTTGGTCCCCCGTGACCCCCGTTGGGTCCCCCCAGTTACCGCTCCCCCGTACTTCCCCCCCAGACCCTCAGGCGACGAGCTCCCCGAAGGCGTCTTCCTCGTCACGGCCGAAGCTGAGGACCTCGTCCTCGCGCAGCCGGCGGAGCGACCGCCAGATGCTGGACTTCACCGTGCCGACACTGATGTCGAGGATCTCCGCGATCTCCGGGTCCGTGCGGCCCTCGTAGTAGCGCAGGACCAGCATGGTGCGCTGGAGTTCCGGCAGCCGGGCCAGCGCCTGCCACAGGACCGCGCGCAGTTCGGTGCCGCGCATCGCGTCCGTGTCGGAGGGCGTCTCCGGCAGTTCCTCGGTCGGGTATTCGTTCAGCTTGCGGCGGCGCCACGCGCTGATGTGCAGGTTGGTCATGGTGCGGCGGAGGTATCCGCCGACCGCCGCCTTGTCACTGATCCGGTCCCACGCCTTGTACGTCGAGAACAGCGCGCTCTGCAGCAGGTCCTCGGCCTCGAAGCGGTCACCGGTGAGGTGGTAGGCGGTTGCGTACAGGGAGGCGCGGCGCTCCTGGACGTAGGCGGTGAACTCCGCCTCCGACCGCGATCGACGCTCCCCCGTGGCCTCCCCGTACGCGGCTCCCCCGTGAGCTTCCCCCGTGTGGACGTCAACCACCGTCATGTACGCGGTGTGCTGACGCCCGGTGCCGCGAGCGCACCCCCGCCCGCTCACGGCACCGGACTTCTCGGAACCCCGGTTCGCGTTCACGTCGTGCAGACGCGTGATCACTGCGCTGGTGCTGTTGCCGTGCAGCGTGTTCATCTCGCGCCCCCCGTCGTGGACTTACCGGTTTTCGGTTTGTTGCCTCTTGCTTCCTTGCCTGTGCCGAAAAGCTTGCCCGGGCCACTTCATGGCCGTGTCCGTCGACTGTCACAGACCTGTCACAGGGGTCCTCTCCGGACGTTGCTCGCAGGCTCGGCACAGCCCCCACACAGACAAGAGCGCTAGCGGCCCGCAGAAATACAGATACCGGCCGGTAGAAGACAGGTGTCGAAACCCCGGCCCCCCATGGGCCAGAATGAGCCCGTGCCTTCCCTGTTGCTGATCGAGGACGACGACGCCATCCGGACGGCCCTGGAGCTCTCTCTGACGCGCCAGGGTCACCGGGTGGCCACCGCTGCCAGCGGTGAGGACGGTCTGAAGCTGCTGCGCGAGCAGCGGCCGGATCTGATCGTGCTGGACGTGATGCTGCCCGGCATCGACGGGTTCGAGGTGTGCCGGCGCATCCGGCGCACGGACCAGCTGCCGATCATTCTGCTGACCGCGCGGAGCGACGACATCGACGTCGTGGTCGGACTGGAGTCCGGCGCCGACGACTACGTCGTCAAGCCCGTCCAGGGGCGGGTGCTCGACGCCCGGATCCGGGCCGTGCTGCGGCGTGGCGAGCGGGAGGCGAACGACGCGGCCACGTTCGGCAGCCTCGTGATCGACCGCGCGGCCATGACGGTGACCAAGAACGGCGAGGATCTCCAGCTCACGCCGACCGAGCTCAGGCTGCTGCTGGAGCTGAGCCGGCGGCCGGGGCAGGCGCTGTCGCGGCAGCAGTTGCTGCGGCTGGTGTGGGAGCACGACTACCTCGGCGACTCGCGGCTGGTGGACGCCTGTGTGCAGCGGCTGCGCGCCAAGGTCGAGGACGTGCCGTCGTCCCCGACGCTGATCCGTACCGTGCGTGGCGTGGGCTATCGGCTGGACACTCCTCAGTGACCGAAGCTCAAGGGGGTTTCCGCGGCTGGGCCGCGGCTCGCAAGGGAAGCTGGTCACGGCTGCGTTTCACCAGCCTGCGCCTGCGCCTGGTCGTCGTCTTCGGGCTGGTGGCGCTGACCGCCGCCGTGTCCGCGTCCGGGATCGCCTACTGGCTCAACCGCGAGGCCGTGCTCACCCGCACCCAGGACGCCTTGCTGCGCGACTTCGAGCAGGAGATGCAGAACCGCGCGGGCGCGCTGCCGGAGAGCCCGTCGCAGGACGAGCTGCAGCACACCGCCGGCCAGATGGCCAACAGCAGCCAGCGCTTCAGCGTGCTGCTCGTCGCCGAGGACGCGAGCGGCAAGACGGTGTACGGCAACTCCGGTGCCCTGAACGGTTTTTCGCTGCAGGACGTGCCGGCGTCGCTGCGCGAGGCGGTGAACAAGGAGCAGACGGTCAACTCGACCAACAAGTACGCGTACCACCTGTACTGGCAGCGGGTGGTCAAGAACGGCACTCCGTACCTGGTGGCCGGCACGAAGGTGATCGGCGGCGGGCCGACCGGCTACATACTCAAGTCGCTGGAGCCGGAGGCGAAGGACCTCAACTCGCTGGCCTGGTCGCTCGGCATCGCCACCGGCCTCGCGCTGATCGGCTCCGCGCTGCTCGCGCAGGCCGCCGCCACGACCGTACTGAAGCCGGTGCACCGGCTGGGTGTCGCCGCCCGCCGACTCGGCGAGGGCAAGCTGGACACCCGGCTGCGGGTGTCCGGCACCGACGAACTCGCCGACCTCTCCCGGACGTTCAACAACGCGGCCGAGGCGCTGGAGAAGCGGGTCGCCGACATGGCCGCGCGGGACGAGGCGTCCCGGCGCTTCGTGGCCGACATGAGCCATGAGCTGCGTACGCCGCTCACCGCCATCACCGCCGTCACGGAGGTGCTGGAGGAGGAGCTGGAGGCGGAGTCCGGGTCCATGGACCCGATGATCGAGCCCGCCGTACGGCTCGTCGTCAGCGAGACCCGACGGCTCAACGACCTCGTCGAGAACCTCATGGAGGTCACCCGCTTCGACGCGGGCACCGCCCGGCTGGTCCTGGACGACGTCGACGTCGCCGACCAGATCACCGCGTGCATCGACGCGCGGGCCTGGCTGGACGCGGTGGAGCTGGACACCGAGCGCGGCATCCACGCCCGCCTCGACCCGCGCCGCCTGGACGTGATCATGGCGAACCTGATCGGCAACGCCCTCAAGCACGGCGGCTCGCCGGTGCGGGTCTCCGTACGGGAGGCGGACGAGGAGGTCGTGATCGGGGTACGGGACCACGGGCCCGGCATCCCCGAGGACGTCCTGCCGCACGTCTTCGACCGGTTCTACAAGGCCAGCGCCTCCCGGCCGCGCTCCGAGGGCAGCGGCCTGGGCCTGTCCATCGCCCTGGAGAACGCGCACATCCACGGCGGCGGGATAACCGCCGCCAACTCCCCCGAGGGCGGCGCGGTGTTCACACTGCGGCTTCCTCGGGACGCCTCGGCACTGATGGAGGAGACCGAGGAAGGCGACAAGGGCAAGGGGGACGCCTGATGAACGTACGACGCCTGCTCGCGCTCCCTGTGCTCGCCGGGCTCCTCACCGGATGCGGCATCCGGGCCACGGAGGTGCCGACCGACTTCGGTCCCGCGCCCTCCCGGGTGCGCTGCTCCCTGACCGAGCCGGACGTCGCGGCGCAGGCCTCGCGCGGGCTGCCGGTGCAGGTGTTCCTGCTGTGCGGCTCGTCGCTGGTGGCCGTCGACCGGACCGTGCGCGTCCCGGACGGTACGGCGGACTCCCAGCGGCGGGTGCTGGTGGCGCAGGGCCTGCTCGACGAGCTCGCCGCGACGCCGTCGCCCGCGGAGAAGGAGGCCGGGTACACCACCGACGTACGCGGCGGAATGACGGTGAGCGGGCCGCGATCCCGGGACCCCGAGGACGCACTCCGTCTGAGTACCGCGCCCGGCGACCTCACCTCCTACGCCCTCGCCCAGCTGGTCTGCACGTTCTCCGACTCGGCGGCCGCCGAGGGCGACGGCTCGGTGATCCTCGGCGGGCCGGACGGCGGGCCGCCGCGCCGCTACGAGTGCACGGACGAGGTCCGCTCCCGGCCGGGCAGCACGGAGCCGCCGTCCGGCGAGGTCGCGGGCGCCTGACGCACGAGGACGCACGAGCCGGAAAAGGAGCGTGTGGCGCAAGCCTCATGCCGTGCTCCTGGGCATCCCGGAACCGACCGTGCCGGAGGCCGCGTCTAGGGGATCGTGCAGCGTCAAGGCTCCATCGGCGGCAGCGCCGCGATCCGCATCCGTGTGACGGGGGGTGTCCTCCTCGCCGCACACCTGGCGTTCGTCGCCTGGTTCACGCTGCGTCCGCTGGACGTCCCCTGGGTGATGCCGCCCAACCTGCATCCGCTCGACGGCATCCGGTCCGATCTCGCGCTGGGCTGGCAGGAAGGCGTCCGGCGCATCGTCGAAGGACTCGGGCTGCTCGCCCCGCTGGGCGTCCTGCTCCCCATGGTCCACGGCAGGCTCGCGGTCTCCCCGCTCGCCTCGCTCCTGCGGACGACCGCCGCCGGTGCCCTGATCTCGCTGGGCATAGAGCTGCTCCAGACGGCGGTGCCGGGACAGGTCGTCGACATCGACTCACTCCTGCTGAACACGGCGGGCGTGGGCCTGGCGCACGCCGTGTTCGTACCGGCCGCCCGTGCCTGGCTCCGCCGCGGGAAGGAGCGCACCCGGCTCGGCTCCGTCCGTCACGAGGAAGCGGCTCAGGGTAGGACCCCGACGATTCCCAGGGTCGGGATCGCCCCATAGAGCGACGCTACGTCCGTTTCGGTTCCGTAGTGTTGTAGGCAGATGGGCAGCCAACCGGCCCACACAAGACACGCGAAAACAAGGAGCCGATATGTCCCGCCTCGCCCGCCCCACCAACGGTCGCATGATCGGCGGAGTGTGTGCCGCGCTGGCGCAGCGCTTCGGCACCTCCGCGACGACCATGCGCGTGATCTTCCTGGTCTCCTGTCTGCTGCCGGGACCGCAGTTCCTGCTGTACATCGCGCTGTGGATCCTGTTCCCCTCGGAGGGGAAGGCGGCCCGCACGGCCTGGTGACCGCCCGTACAGCCGTACGCCGGTGGGGCGCACCCTGTGTCCGAGGGGTGCGCCCCACCGGCGCGTACGAGGCGGCGCGGATCAGCCGAGCGAAACGCCGTTCACGGGCAGGGCCTGCTTGGGCAGCCCCTTCACCGGCATACCGCCGAGGAGCCCGGACACCGGAGCGGTCGGACCGCCGGTCATCACCTTCTCGACGGTCGACTGCGTGGCGGCCTGACCCGCGGCGAGCGCCGGCTGCGCCTGGGACAGCGTCTGACCGGCACCGGGCAGCGCCTTGCCGAGGTTCCCCGCAGGCAGCGTCTTGCCGACGTTCTTCGTCGGCAGCGCCTTGCCGACGTTCTTCGACGGGAGCGTCTTGCCGACGTTCTCCGTCGGGAGCGTCTTGGTGATGCCGTCCAGCGCCTGGGTGGCGTCCGGCACGGCCGGCGCGGCGTTCGCGGCACCCGCACCGGCGGCGGCGAAGGCGGCACCGAGGGCGGCGACACCGAGGGTCTTGGCAGCAGACTGCTTCATGAAATGCGTCCTCGAAATGAGTTACGGGGATATGAGCGGTCCACGACCGTAAACATGCCCAGCCACCTGCCGCAAACATCGAAATGCGGACGGATTGTGAACGCCCGCCCGCATTCCGCGACCCCGCCTTCCCCCGATCAGCCCTCCGTGCGCACAGACCTGCTGGTGGAAGCGGTCTGCTGGAACAGCCATGCGGACTTCAGCTCGGCATATCCGGGCTTGATGACGTCATTGATCATGGCGAGCCGTTCATCGAAAGGAATGAATGCGGATTTCATCGCATTGACGGAGAACCACTGCATGTCGTCGAGCGTATAACCGAATGCCTCGACAAGGTGCTCGAATTCCCGGCTCATGCTGGTGCCGGACATGAGCCTGTTGTCCGTGTTCACGGTCGCGCGGAAGTGCAGTCGGCGCAGGAGCCCGATCGGGTGCTCGGCGTACGAATCGGCGGCTCCCGTCTGGAGATTGGAGCTGGGGCACATCTCCAGCGGGATCCGCTTGTCCCGTACGTACGAGGCCAGCCGTCCGAGCTTCACCGAGCCGTCCTCGTGGACCTGGATGTCGTCGATGATGCGGACGCCGTGGCCGAGCCGGTCGGCGCCGCACCACTGCAGGGCCTGCCAGATGGACGGCAGTCCGAAGGCCTCACCGGCATGGATGGTGAAGTGGTTGTTCTCGCGCTTGAGGTACTCGAAGGCGTCGAGGTGCCGGGTGGGCGGGTAGCCCGCCTCCGCGCCCGCGATGTCGAAGCCGACGACCCCCAGATCCCGGTAGCGGTTGGCGAGTTCGGCGATCTCCAGGGCGCGGGCCGCGTGCCGCATGGCGGTGAGCAGGGCGCCCACGCGGATGCGGTGGCCGTTCTCCTTGGCCCGCCGCTCCCCTTCCAGGAAGCCCTCGTTGACGGCCTCGACGACCTCTTCGAGGGTGAGGCCGCCATTGAGGTGCTGCTCGGGGGCGTACCGCACCTCGGCGTACACGACCCCGTCCTCGGCGAGATCCTCGGCGCACTCGGCGGCGACCCGGACGAGGGCGTCACGGGTCTGCATGACGCCGACGGTGTGCGAGAAGGTCTCCAAGTACCGTTCCAGGGAACCGGAGTCGGCGGCTTCGCGGAACCAGACGCCGAGCTTGTCGGGGTCGGTCTCGGGCAGGTGGGCGTACCCGGTCTCCCGGGCGAGGTCGACGATCGTGCCGGGACGCAGCCCGCCGTCGAGGTGGTCGTGCAGCAGAACCTTGGGCGCCCGGCGGATCTGATCCGAGCTCGGGGTGTTTCCCATCGGGGCAGTCTGGCTCGTCATTTCCGCACCTTACCTCCTACGCGCGTAGATCGCGCGCTGTACGAATCCGTCGATACGTAACGGTGACCGCACCGACTGGTGGCGTACACCGTCTCTTCTGACACTGTTCTGTCATGGCACAGCAAGCGACGCCGGTTCGCACGGCCCGGCTGGGGCGGGCGCTCGGTCCGGAGCCGACGGCGGTGAGCGGGGTGGTTCTGCTGCTCCCCGGCGGCGACGAGGTCTCCCACCGCAGACCGTCCCCCATGCTGGCGACGGCGTCCGTACGGGCGCTGGGCCGCCGCCTCGCCCGCGCGGGCCGCGAGGAGGGTCTCGCCGCACATGTCGTCCACTACCGCTATCGCGGCTGGAACGGCAGCGAGGCCCATCTGGCCCAGGACACGTCCTGGGCCGTCGAGGAGGTCGTACGGCGCTACGGCGACGTCCCCGTCTGCCTCGCCGGCGTCGACATGGGCGGCCGCGCGGCGCTGCACGCGGGCGGGCACGAGGCCGTCAACTCCGTGGTCGCGATGGCCCCTTGGCTGCCCGAGGAGGACGTTGCCGCACCGCCCGAACCGGTGAAGCAGCTGGTGGGGCGGCGGGTGCTGGTCGTGCACGGCACGAATGACGAGCGTACGGATCCGGAGTTGTCGTTCCGGCTGGCGGCTCGGGCGAAGAAGGCGAACCGGGAGGTGTGCCGGTTCGAGGTGCACTCCGATGGGCACGGGTTGCATCAGCATCGGGATGAGGTGCATGCGTTGGCTGAGGACTTTGTGATGGGGACGTTGTTCGGGCGGGCGCTTTCTCGGCCTGTTCGGGATGCGTTGGCGGCTCCGCCTCCTTTGGGGTTGCGGATGCCGTTGGCTGCTGGGTTCGGTCGGTCGTTGAGGCGGTAGGTTCGGGGGGCTTCGGGTTGTCGGCGGAGTGCGGGTTGTGTGTGGTTGCTCGCGCCCACGCGGCGGAGCCGCATATTCAACACAGCCCCGCGCCCCTTAGGGCAGCAAGTTGCCCCTTCTTGAAAGCAGGAACTTCTTGAAGGCTGCCACCGGCGGGGTGTCCGGGTGGCCGTCCAGCCAGGCCACGCCGATCTCTCTCGCCGCTCTCGGGGCTGTGACCGTCAGTTCCACCACCCCCGGGCGTGGTACTGCCGGTGGGGGTAGGAGAGCCACCCCCAGGCCTGCCGCCACCAAGCCCCTCAGGGTTTCCGCCTCCTCTCCCTCGAAGGCGACCCGGGGACGGAAGCCGGCCTCCTGGCAGAGGTCGTCCGTGATGCGGCGGAGTCCGTAGCCGGGTTCCAGGGTGACGAAGGTTTCGTCGGCGGCCTCGGCGAGGCGGATGCGTCTGCGGGCGGCGAGGCGGTGGTCGGCCGGGACGACGAGGCGGAGCTTCTGTTCGTCGAGGCGGCGGGCCACGAGGTCGGGGGCGTCGGGGACGGGGGAGGTCAGGCAGAGGTCCAGTTCGCCCGCTCGCAGGCGCTCGATCATCGCCTCGCCGTAGTTCTGGACGAGGCTGAAGCGGACGCGCGGGTGGTCGGCGCGGAAGGCCTGGATGAGGCCCGGCACGGTTTCGGCGCCCATGGTGTGCAGGAAACCGAAGGCGACCTTGCCGGCGGTGGGGTCGGCGTCGGCGCGGACCTCTTCGGCGGCGCGCTCGATCTCGGCGAGGGCGCGTTCGACGGAAGCGAGGAAGGTGCGGCCGGCGGGGGTCAGGGAGACCGTACGGCCGCGGCGGGCGAACAGGTCGACACCCAGGTCCTGTTCGAGCCGGACCATGGCGCGGGAGAGGGTGGACTGCGGGACCTGCATCTCCTGGGCGGCGCGCGTGACGTGCTCGGTGCGGGCCACGCCGGCGAAGTAGGCGAGGCGGGGGGCGAGCAGCCTCGACATGTCCGCCGTGTCCACCGTCTCCGCCATGTCTTGTGTGTCACTGGACGGTGACAGGTGAGCCTGTGACCTGTGTTGATGCGCCATGGGAACGATTATGGCGTTTCCATGCATTGGACGGATCAGTGGGGGCGTACGTAGCTTCGAAGCATGTCTCCCGCCAGTACCGGGGCGTCCACCATCGTGGGCGCCGCAACCCCTGCCCCTGTCGTCGACTCCCGCATGGCCCCGGGCGGCCCCGGCTACCGCCGGATGAGCTTCGCCCTCTTCCTCGCCGGTGTCGCGACCTTCGCCCTCCTGTACTCCACGCAGGCGCTCCTGCCGCTGATCTCGGGCGAGTTCGGGGTGGCGGCGAGCGAGGCGAGCTGGACGGTGGCGGCCGCGACCGGCGGGCTGGCGCTGTTCGTCCTGCCGATGAGCGCCCTGTCGGAACGCTTCGGCCGCCGTACGGTGATGACGGCCTCGCTGGCGGTCGCGGTGACCGTGGGTCTCCTGGTCCCCTTCGCCCCCTCACTGACCGCGCTGGTCTTGCTGCGGGCCGTTCAGGGTGCGGCGCTGGCCGGTCTGCCCGCGTCGGCGACGGCGTATCTGGCGGAGGAAGTCCGGCCGAAGGCGCTGGTGACGGCGATCGGGCTGTTCGTCGCGGGCAACAGTGTCGGCGGGATGAGCGGTCGCGTCATCACCGGGTGGGTCGCGCAGGAGTGGGGCTGGCGGGTCGCCGTCGGTGTGATCGGCGCGATCGCGGTGGCGTGCGCGGTGGCGTTCCGGGCGTTGTTGCCGGCGCCGAAGCACTTCGTGGCGGGGTCGCTGCGGCCGCGTGTTCTGGCCCGTACGGTCCGTGACCACCTGTCCGACCCGCTGTTGCGCCGGTTGTATGCGATCGGGGCGCTGTTCATGACGGTGTTCGGCGGCGTGTACACGGTCATCGGGTACCGGCTGACGGAGGCTCCCTTCGGGCTGCCGCAGGGTGTCGTCGGCTCGATCTTCCTGGTCTACCTGGTCGGTACGGTGTCGGCGTCGACGGCGGGACGGTTGGTCGGCCGGCTGGGTCGGCGGGGTGCGCTGTACGCGGCGGGCGGTACGACGGCTGCGGGGCTGGTGCTGTCGTTGGCCGGGTCGCTGCCGTTGGTGCTGCTGGGGCTGGTCCTGATCACCGGGGGTTTCTTCGCGGGGCACGCGGTCGCGTCGTCGGCGGTCAGCAAGACGGCGACGCGGGGGCGGGCGCAGGCGTCGGCGCTGTATCAGTCGGCGTACTACGTCGGCTCCAGTGCGGGGAGCACGGTGGGGGCGGTGGCGTTCCATGCGGGCGGTTGGGCCGGGACTGTGGGGGTTGGTCTGCTGGCGGTGCTGGGCGTGGTGACGATCACGGTGTTCGGGACACGGGCGGCAAGAGTCCAACGTCACTCGCTGAAGTTGTCAAACTCCGTTCAGTGACGTTACTTTGGCTGTCCCACGTGGGAGTCGCCTGAAGGCACAGTTCCGACTACGTCGGTGGACCCGGTTGCATGGCAACGCCTGACCACGTAGGTGCGGGGCGCAGTCAATCGCCCCTGCCGCCCAGCGGGCGGTTGGATGCAAGCGTGGCGTCACATCCAGTGGCGAGCGCTCTGCAAGCCGCATGGCGAACGCCGTCGGCAGTTGACTGGGCTGCGGTAGATGAAGGCCCCCGAAGACGCTCAGTCGGCGACAGGAGGACTGCGCCGCTGAGCGCTCTGCGGGTGGCCCACAGTCCCTTGACCTGCCCCCTTTCCAAGCCCGAGAGCCATTGTCAGTCCTGTGCGGTAGCTTCCGAAGTGCTGGGCGCAAAGAGGCGCGCGGACAGGGAAGGCCACAGGGGTGGGTGGACGATGACCAACAGCACGGCGACGACGACAGACCTCGACGTCAGGCTCGAGAAACACCGAACAGAACTGACCGGCTACTGCTACCGCATGCTCGGCTCCTCCTTCGAGGCCGAGGACGCGGTCCAGGACACAATGGTCCGAGCCTGGCGCAGCTACGACAAGTTCGAGGGCCGCTCCAGCCTCCGCTCGTGGCTCTACCGCATCGCGACGAACGTCTGCCTGGACATGCTGACGGCCGGCAACAAGCGCGCCCGGCCCATGGACCTCACCGAGTCCACCCCCCTCGCCCAGGCCGCCCTCTCCCCCCGCCCGGACAACACCTGGCTGGAACCCATGCCCGACGCACGCGTGCTCCCCACGACCGACGACCCGGCAGAGGCAGCCGTCGCCAAGGAATCCGTACGGCTCGCCTTCATGGCCGCCCTGCAGCAGCTCCCGCCCAAGCAGCGTGCCGTACTGATCCTGCGCGAGGTGCTGGCCTGGAAGGCGAGCGAGGTCGCCGAGCTGCTCGGCACCTCGGTCCCCTCGGTCAACAGCGCGTTGCAGCGGGCCCGGGCGACGCTCGCCGAGCGGGACGGGCAGGGCGCCGACGCGGCCGTCTCCGACCCGCTGGACGAGAAGCAGCAAAAGCTCCTGGAGCGCTATGTGGCGGCGTTCGAGGGCTATGACATGACGGCGCTGACGACCCTGCTGCACGAGGACGCCGTCATGACGATGCCGCCGTTCGACCTGTGGCTGACCGGCCACCAGGACATCACGGGCTTCATGACGACGCTCGGCGCCCCCTGCGCCGGCTCGCGTCTGCTGCCCGTCCAGGTCAACGGCCTGCCGGGGTTCGCCCAGTACAAGCCGGACCCGGAGAAGGGCGGCTTCAGCCCTTGGGCGGTGCAGGTGCTGGAGATATCAGAGGGCCGGATCACCGGGTTCCACTGCTTCCTCGACACCCAGCGCTGGTTCCCGCTGTTCGGGCTGCCCCTCCACCTCGAAGCGGAGTCCGACCAGGTCGAGGAGGGCGCGTAGGGCGGGGTCGGGGTCGCGCAGCCGGATCCTGCCCCCGGCCCGCCGGGCGGTGAGCTCCAGCCGTGCCAGCAGGTCGACGGCGCCCAGCCCCGGCGGCCCGAGTCCTCCGACATCGCACACCACGACGCTGGGCCCTCGGGCCCCCGTGGCTTCCAGCAGCGCCCGCAGATCGTCGCACAGCCCGGTCACCTCGTCCCTGGTGACGGGGCCGGTCAGCACGAGTACAGCGGGTGTCATGGCGTCCACGATCTGTAGACCGCGCGGGCAGGCGTAACTCATCGGAACTCCTCGGAGCCGATCAAGATCACATTGACCTGCGCCCCGCCTTCCCCGGAGGGTTGGGTGTATGCCCCACAGATCAGCCTCTCCCTGCCCGGCCGACGGCCTCCTCACCTTCGGGGAGATTCCGTGCGGGGGGTGCTGACGGGCTTCGCGGTGATCGCCGTCGTCATCGGCGTCGGCTATGTGATCGGCCGGCGCGGCCATCTCGGCGAGCACGGCCGCGAGGTGCTGACCAGGCTCGCCTTCCACGTCGCCTCGCCGGCCCTGCTGTTCACCACGCTGGCGGGGACCGATCTGTCGCTGATCTTCTCCAGCCGCCTGCTGGTGACCGCGCTGAGCACGGCAGCGGCGGCGGGGGTCTTCGTCGCGGTGGGTGTCGTACGGGGCTGGGGCCTGGGCCGGACGACCATCGGCGCGCTGTGCTCCAGCTACGTCAACTCCGGCAATCTCGGCATCCCGATCGCCGTGTACGTGCTGGGCGACGCCTCGCTGGTGGCGCCGGTGCTGCTCTTCCAGCTCCTCGTCCTCACGCCCGTCGCCCTGACGATCCTGGACCTGGCGGGCAAGGGGGAGGGCGAAAAGGGTCCTGTGTGGCAGCGCCTGCTCACGCCCCTGCGCAACCCGATAGCGGCGGGCTCACTGGCCGGGGTCGCGGTGTCGGCGACGGGCGTTCACATCCCCTCCCCCGTCCTGGACCCGCTGACCCTGATCGGCAACATGTCCGTCCCGGCGGTCCTGCTCGCCTTCGGCATCTCCCTGTGCGGCAGCGCGATGCCCGGCCGGGGTGCCGACCGGCACCCGGTCGTGCTGTCGGTCGCCCTGAAGTCGGTGGTCCAGCCGGCGGTGGCCTGGGCGCTGGCGGTGGGGGTGTTCGGGCTGCGCGGGGCGCCCTTGCTCGACGTGGTGGTGACCTCGGCTCTGCCTGCCGCCCAGAACATCTTCACGTACGCGAGCCGCTATCGCGTGGGTGAGGGGTTGGCCCGGGACTCGATACTGCTGTCGACGGTGCTGTCGGTGCCGGTACTGGTGGCGGTGGCCGCGCTGCTCGGCTGACGCGGGCCAAGGGCGGCCGGCCCAGGGAAAAGGGCCGGGGCTTCCGACGAAGCCCCGGCCCCTCTCCCCGTACGTCAGTCAATACGGCACGTCATCCGACGCCGCATGTCATTGGATACCGAACGTCAGGCGATACGCTCCAGCACCACCGGCGACGCCGTGAAGTCTGTCCCCGGCGCCGCGATGTCGTACGAGCCCTCCACGGCCTCCAGCGCGTACGCGAAGCGCTCCGGCGTGTCCGTGTGGAGCGTCAGCAGGGGCTGGCCCTCCGTCACCGTGTCGCCGGGCTTGGCGTGCATCTCCACGCCCGCGCCCGCCTGCACCGGGTCCTCCTTGCGGGCGCGGCCGGCGCCCAGGCGCCAGGCGGCGATGCCGATGTCGTACGCGTCGAGGCGGGTCAGGACGCCCGAGGCGCCCGCCTTCACCACGTGCTGCTCGCGCGACGTCGGCAGCGGCGCGTCCGGGTCGCCGCCCTGGGCCGCGATCATTCGGCGCCAGACGTCCATCGCCGAGCCGTCGGCCAGGGCCTTCGCCGGGTCGGCGTCCTTCACACCGGCCGCGTCGAGCATCTCGCGCGCCAGGGCCAGAGTCAGTTCCACCACATCAGAAGGTCCTCCGCCCGCCAGGACCTCCACCGACTCCCTGACCTCCAGCGCGTTGCCCGCCGTCAGGCCCAGCGGCGTCGACATGTCCGTCAGGAGCGCCACCGTCCTCACTCCGTGGTCCGTGCCCAGGCCGACCATCGTCGACGCCAGTTCGCGGGCGTCCTCCAGCGTCTTCATGAAGGCGCCCGTGCCCACCTTCACGTCCAGGACCAGCGAGCCGGTGCCCTCCGCGATCTTCTTCGACATGATCGAGGACGCGATCAGGGGGATCGCCTCGACCGTGCCCGTCACGTCGCGAAGTGCGTAGAGCTTCTTGTCCGCCGGGGCCAGGCCGTCGCCCGCCGCGCAGATCACCGCGCCGGTGCCGTCCAGGACCGACAGCATCTCCTCGTTCGAGAGCAGCGCGCGCCAGCCGGGGATCGACTCCAGCTTGTCCAGCGTGCCGCCGGTGTGGCCCAGGCCCCGGCCCGAGAGCTGCGGGACCGCCGCGCCGCAGGCCGCCACCAGCGGGGCCAGCGGGAGGGTGATCTTGTCGCCGACGCCGCCCGTCGAGTGCTTGTCCGCGGTCGGGCGGGACAGCGTCGAGAAGTCCATGCGCTCGCCGGAGGCGATCATCGCGGCCGTCCAGCGGGCGATCTCGCGGCGGTTCATGCCGTTGAGCAGGATCGCCATGGCGAGCGCGGACATCTGCTCGTCGGCGACCTCCCCGCGGGTGTACGCGTCGATGACCCAGTCGATCTGCTCGTCGCTGAGCTCACCGCGATCCCGCTTGGTGCGGATGACGGAGATGGCGTCCATGGCCATGGCTTGGCCTTCCTTCCGAAAAAGCATTCAGAAACCGCACGGCCCCCCGAGCTACTGGCGCCAGCAACTCGGAGGGGCCGCACGGGAGTTACTTGGTGAGATGCCCCGGCCCGAAGGCCTGCGGCAGCATCTGGGACAGCGGCAGGATGCCCGCCGGGGTCTCCAGGAGCATGCCCGCGCCGCCGAACTCGTACAGCAGCTGCCGGCAGCGGCCGCACGGGACGAGGACCTCGCCCCGGCCGTCCACGCAGACGAAGTGCGTCAGCCGGCCGCCGCCGGTGAGCTGCAGCTGCGAGACCAGCCCGCACTCGGCGCACAGGCCGATGCCGTAGGAGGCGTTCTCCACATTGCAGCCCGTCACCGTGCGGCCGTCGTCGACCAGGGCGGCGGCGCCGACCGGGTAGCCCGAGTACGGGGCGTACGCCCGGGACATGGCGTCCCGGGCCGCCGTACGCAGCGCCTCCCAGTCGACGTCGGTCACTTGCCCTGCCCCTTCCGGTACGGCATGCCGTTCGCCCTCGGCATCCGCAGGCGCTGGGCCGACAGGGCGAGGACGACGAGGGTGATGACGTACGGCGTGGCGGAGACGACCTGGTTCGGGACCTCGTCGGTGCCGGCGTACCAGGCGAAGACCAGGGCGCCGACGACCACGGTGATCGCGGCCTGGACGTACTTCTTCCGGATCGCCAGCCAGATCGCGCCGATGATCAGCAGCAGCGCCCCGAGCAGCAGCAGCGCGTGGACGTTCGCGGAGCCGCCGCGCAGGTTGAGGCTGTCGGTGTAGCCGAACAGGCCGGCGCCGATGGCGAGTCCGCCCGGCATCCAGTTGCCGAAGATCATCGCGGCGAGACCGATGAAGCCGCGACCGCTGACCTGGCCCTCCAGGTAGAACGGGTTGGCCACGATGGACAGGAAGACGCCGCCGAGGCCGGCCAGGCCGCCGGAGATCATCACGGCCAGGTACTTGTACTTGTAGACGTTGACGCCGAGGGACTCGGCGGCGACGGGGTTCTCACCGCAGGAGCGCAGACGCAGGCCGAAGGCGGTGCGCCACAGGATCCACCAGCTCGCGGGGATCAGCGCGACGGCGATGAGAGTCAGCCAGGAGACATTGGTGACCAGGCCGCCGAGCAGGCCCGCGATGTCCGAGATGAAGAACCAGCCGTGCGCGTTGAGGTCCCTCAGCCCGTCGGACAGGCCCGGCACCGTGAAGTTGCCGAGCGATTCCACCGGCGGGGACTGCTTGGCCGAGCCGCCCTGGTGACCCTCGAAGGCGAGGGGGGCGAGGTAGCGGGTGGCGCCGAGGGCGAGGATGTTGATGGCCACACCGGAGACGATGTGGTTGACGTTGAAGGTGATGGTGACGACGGCGTGCACGAGGCCGCCGATCGCGCCGCCGAGGATGCCGACCAGGACACCGGTCCACGGGCCCCACTGGAATCCGGCCCAGGCGCCGAACCAGGTGCCGAGGATCATCATGCCCTCGAGGCCGATGTTGATGACGCCCGCGCGCTCGGCCCACAGGCCGCCGAGACCGGCGAGGCCGATCGGGACGGCGAGCTGGAGCGCGGTGGACATCTGGCTGACGTTGGTGATGCCGTCGGCGCCGGTGATGATGCGCACGATCGAGGTCAGCGCCAGGGCTCCGGCGATGACCAGCAGCAGGACGGGCAGCGACAGGCGGCGGCCGGTCGGCGCCGCGGGCTGCAGCGTGGGCTGGTTGACGTCGGTCGCGGTGGTCATCGGCCAGCCACCTCCTTCTGGGAGTTGTTGCCGTCGGTGGAGTCGGAGGAGCCGAGGACGTGACCGGCGGCCAGCTCCGCGCCGACCCGGCGCTGCTGGCGGCGCAGGCCCCACTCGCGGACGGCCTCGTAGGAGACGACGACCGAGAGGACGATCAGGCCCTGCATGATGACCGCGATCTCCTTGTCGTAGCCGTGGAAGTCCAGCTCGGGCGAGGCCTTGTCGAGCCAGGCCCACAGCAGGGCGGCGAAGGCGATGCCTACGGGGCTGTTGCGGCCGAGCAGGGCGATGCCGATGCCGAGGAAGCCGATGCCGGTGGGGAAGTTCAGGTTGTAGGTGTGGGCGTCGCCGAGCAGGATCGGCAGGCCCGCGAGACCGGCGATGGCGCCGGAGAGCAGCATGGCGGTGAGCACCATGCGCTTGGGGTCGACGCCGCTGGCCGCGGCGGCGGACTCCGAGGCACCGGAGGCGCGCAGGTCGAAGCCGAAGCGGGTGCGGTTGAGGACGACCCAGTAGCCGATGCCGAGCAGCACGGCGAGGATGACCAGGCC
This sequence comes from Streptomyces sp. NPDC002838, assembly GCF_040295365.1. Taxonomy (NCBI): domain Bacteria; kingdom Bacillati; phylum Actinomycetota; class Actinomycetes; order Kitasatosporales; family Streptomycetaceae; genus Streptomyces; species Streptomyces sp. NPDC002838. The sequence continues at coordinate 24,016 of NZ_JBEOVF010000011.1, forward strand.
GTAGATCTCGCCGGCCGCGCCCATGTCGATGCCGGGGATCCAGCCCGACTTGTGCATCTCGCCGGTGGTGTTGTTGTTGCCGACCTTGACGCCGAAGACGCTCGGCAGCCACAGGTAGGCGATGACGGAGGTGGCGATCGCGTTGAGCATGATCGTCGCGACGACCTCGCTGACCCCGCGGGTGACCTTGAGGACACCGGCGATGCCGGACCAGAAGGCGCCGGTGCACACGGCGGTCAGGAGCAGCAGCGGGACCTGGAGGGCGGCCGGCAGGTTGGCGTGGGCGCCGACGATCGCGGCCATCATGGCGGCGAGCTGGTACTGGCCGTCGACGCCGATGTTGAACAGGTTCATCCGGAAGCCGACGGCCACCGCGAGCGCGGCGATGTAGTACATCGAGGCCTGGTTGATGATCAGGACCTGGATGTCGGAGAACGAGGCCTGCTCGAACATCAGCGTGTACGGCTCGACCGGGTTCTTGCCCGAGGCGATCAGTACGACCGAGCTCAGGGCGAAGGCCACGGCGAGCGCGATGACCGGGCCGGCCACCGCGAGGAGCACGCGCTCCCTGTCGAACTTCTTCATCAGCGGGCCTCGTCTTCCGGAGCCTCGGGAGACTTGCGGATCTCGGGGGTCTCTTCGTGTTCCAGGTGACCGGTCGCGGCACCGGTCATGGCGGAGCCGAGCTCCTCCGGGGTGATGGTGGCCGGGTCGGCGTCGGCGACCAGCCTGCCGTTGTAGATCACACGGAGGGTGTCGGACAGGCCGATCAGCTCGTCGAGGTCGGCGGAGATCAGCAGCACGGCCAGGCCCTCGCGGCGGGCCTCGCGGATGTGGTCCCAGATCGCGGCCTGCGCGCCGACGTCCACACCGCGGGTGGGGTGGGCGGCGATGAGGAAGCGCGGCTTGTGGCTCATCTCGCGGCCGACGATCAGCTTCTGCTGGTTGCCGCCGGAGAGGGAAGCGGCGGTGACGTCGATGCCGGGGGTGCGGACGTCGTACGCCTCGACGATCCGGCGGGTGTCGTCCTGGGCGGCCTTCGGGTCGAGCCAGACGCCCTTGGCGTTGGGCTTCTCGGTGACGTGGCCGAGGATGCGGTTCTCCCAGAGGGGGGCTTCCAGGAGCAGGCCGTGGCGGTGGCGGTCCTCGGGGATGTAGCCGATGCCCTCCTCGCGACGCCTGCGGGTGGGCCAGGCGGTGATCTCCTCGTCGATCAGCGTGATCGTGCCGGAGTCGGCGTGCTTGAGGCCGATGAGCGCGTCGACCAGCTCGGTCTGGCCGTTGCCCTCGACGCCGGCGATGCCGAGGACCTCGCCCGCGTGGATGGTGAAGCTGATGTCGTCGAGGAGGGCCTTGCCGCCCACCGCCTCAAGGCGCAGCTTGTCCACGGTGATGACGGGGCGGTCGGTGACCGTGGACCCGGCGGTCTCGGGTGTGGGCAGTTCGCTGCCGACCATCATCTCGGCGAGCTGACGCGAGGTGGTCTCGGCGGGCACGGCCGTGCCGACGGTCGTGCCGCGGCGGATGACGGTGATCTCGTCGGCGACGGAGAGGACCTCGCCGAGCTTGTGGGAGATGAAGATGACCGACAGGCCCTCGGCCCTGAGCTCCCGCAGGTTCTGGAAGAGCGCGTCCACCTCCTGCGGCACCAGGACGGCCGTCGGCTCGTCCAGGATCAGCGTGCGGGCGCCGCGGTAGAGGACCTTGAGGATCTCCACGCGCTGGCGGGCGGCGACACCGAGCTCCTCGACCAGGACGTCGGGGCGGACCTCGAGGCCGTAGCGCTCGGAGATCTCCTTGATCTTGCGGCGGGCGCGGGCGCCGATGCCGTACAGCTTCTCGCTGCCCAGGACCACGTTCTCGAGCACCGTCAGGTTGTCGGCGAGCATGAAGTGCTGGTGCACCATGCCGATGCCGCGGGCGATGGCGTCGGCCGGCGAGGAGAAGGAGACCTGTTCGCCGTCGATCGCGATGGTGCCCTCGTCCGGCTTCTGCATGCCGTAGAGGATCTTCATCAGCGTCGACTTGCCGGCACCGTTCTCGCCGACGAGGGCGTGGACGGTGCCCTTGCGGACGGTGAGGTGGATGTCGTGGTTGGCCACGACGCCCGGGAAACGCTTGGTGATCCCGGCGAGTTCGACGGCGGTCGTCTGACCGTTGACCGCCGCTCCGGCCGGAGGGCTGCTGGACGCGTTGATGGCGCACTCTCCTGGGGACGGGGGTCGCCTACGCGCGTAGCGCCCCTACGGCATCGAAAGGGGCCCGACGCCCGTGACAACGGGGTACGGGGAGACAGCCTCCCCGTACCCCGTTGAGCGGACGTAACCCCGCGGTTACACGCTGCTCAGGGTGTTGCAGGATCAGCTGCTCTTGACCTTGATCTCGCCGCTGATGATCTTCTCCTTGGCCGTCTTGATGGCTTCCTGGACCTCGGCGTCATCCGCGAACTTCGGGTTGGAGTTCGACAGGCTCACCTCGCCGGTCTTCAGATCGCCCCTGACGATACCGGTCTCGGGCTTGCCGTCCTCGACCGACTTAGCCAGGTTGTACACCGCCTTGGCGACGTCCTTCATCGCCGAGGTCAGGATGGAGTCCTTGTACTTGGCGAGGGCTTCCTGCTTGTACTGGTCGGAGTCGACGCCGATCGCCCACACCTTGTTGGCGGCGGCGGCCTCGATCACGCCCTGACCGGACAGACCGGCGGCCGCGTAGACGACGTCGGCCTTCTTCTCGATCTGGCCCTCGGCGGCCGTTTTGCCCTTGTCCGGGCTGGAGAAACCGCCCTCCTCGGCCGTCTGGGTCAGGTACTGGGACAGGACCTGGACCTTGGGGTTGGTGTCCTTGACGCCCTGCGCGAAGCCCGCCTGGAACTTGTGGATCAGCGGGATGTCCACACCGCCGACGAAGCCGACGACGTTCGACTTGGTGCTCTTGGCCGCGGCGACACCGGCGAGGTAGGAGGCCTGCTCCTCGGAGAAGACCAGGTCGGCCACGTTCTTCGCGCTGATCGTGGAGTCGTCCACGATGCCGAACGTGACGTCCGGGTACTTCGCCGCGGCCTCCTTGACGGCCGGCGCGTACGCGTAGCCGACGCCGATCACCGGGTTGTGGCCCTGCTTCGCCAGCGAGACCAGGCGCTGGGTCTTGTCGGCGTCCGTCTCGCCCTCGGTGGGCTCGATGTCGGCCGTGTCGTAGCCGAACTCCTTCTCCGCCCGCTCCAGGCCCGCGTACGCCGCGTCGTTGAAGGACTGGTCGCCCTTGCCGCCGACGTCGTACGCGATGGCGAGACCCATGTTGCCCTTCTCGTCCGACGAGCCGGAGGTCGAGGTGGAGCCGCAGGCGGCGAGGGCGAGGGCCAGAGAGGCGGTCGCTGCGCCTGCGACCGTGATCCGGGAAATCCGGCGCATGTGTGGTGCTCCTGTCGTACTAGCGGGTCCGGGGTGATGCGGATGCGTTCCCGTGCCCGCCGCGGTAGCGGCTTGCGTCGCCGCCGGTGCGTGCTCTCGGCGTGCCGGCGACGTGGGGACGTGCGCGCACTTCCCCGGGGTCGCCCAGCGCCGGACTGGTTCGGCTGCGGCACTGGCTTCGCCGCAGATTAACGCGCGTAGACCTGCCTGAAAACCCCTTCTGTCCACCTTGTTATCGGGCCGTGGCCGAGGCGTACGACACAGCGGGGGGGGCCCCCCCGGGGCCCCCCCCCGCTCATGACCTCGCCGTACTCGGCGTACTACTCGGTCTTGACCTTGATCGTCCCGTCGATGATGCCCGTCTTGGCCTCGGCCACCGCGGCGGAGAGGCCCGCGATCTTCGCGAACTCGGGGTTGCTCTCGGCCAGGCCGACGCCGTTCACCTTCAGGTCGAAGGTCTGGGTGCCGGTCAGCGGCTTGTCGTCCTCGACGGACTTGGCCAGGGCGTACACCGCGCCGCCGACGTCCTTCAGGGCGGAGGTCAGGATGTAGTTCTTGTACGACGCGAGGGCCGCCTGCTGGTACTGGTCGGAGTCGACGCCGATCGCCCAGACCTTCGCCTTGGCGGCGGCCTCGATCACGCCCTGACCGGACAGACCGGCCGCCTGGTAGACGACGTCGGCCTTCTTCTCGATCTGGCCCTCGGCGGCGGCCTTGCCCTTGTCCGGGCTGGAGAAGCCGCCCTCCTCGGCGGTCTGGGTCAGGTACTGCGAGATGACCTTGACCTTGCCGCCGCTGGTCTCCTGGACGCCCTGCTTGTAGCCGGCCTCGAACTTGTGGATCAGCGGGATGTCGACACCGCCCACGAAGCCGACGGTGTTCGTCTTGGTGGCCTTGGCCGCGGCGACGCCGGCGAGGTAGGAGGCCTGCTCCTCGGCGAAGACGAGGGAGGCGACGTTGTCGCCCTCGACCACGGAGTCGACGATGCCGAAGGTGGTCTTCGGGTACTTCGCGGCCACGTTCTTCATCGCCGTGCCGTAGGCGTAGCCGATGCCGATGACGGGGTTGTACCCCTGCCGCGCCAGCGAGGCCAGGCGCTGCTCCTTGTCGGCGTCCGTCTCGCCCTCGGTGGGCTCGACGTCGTCGGTCTTGTAGCCGAACTCCTTCTGGGCCTTCTGCAGGCCGGAGTACGCGGCGTCGTTGAAGGACTGGTCGCCCTTGCCGCCGATGTCGTAGGCGATGGCGAGCCCAAGGTCCTCCTTGGCACCGGCGTCACTGTTCTCACTGCTGGTGCCACCGCAGGCCGTTGCGGCGAGTGCGAGCGACGCGACCCCCACCGCGACGCGGGTCAGTTTGGATATCGGACGCATCAGAAGTTCCCCATTCTCCACAGCCCCGCAGAGGGTGCTCAGTTCGGCGCAGAGTAACGCGCGTAGACACTCCTGGGAACGGGGTACCGCTGGACGTTATCCATTCGTGGCGCCGGTTACGTCCTTGTCACCTTCTCAGCCGTAAACAGACTAGTTGCGCAGGTCCCTGTCCACACCTCGTCGCCCTCCCGACTGCCCTCAGCGACAGGCGGTCACGGGTCGCGTCTTCCGAGGCAACCCCGGTGTCCAGCGCGCTGAAACCATCGTGAAACCGCGCTGAATGCGCCCTGCCGCAACCTCTGCGGCATGACGACAACGACTTCGCACTCACCCGCCATCGCGGCCAAGGGGCTGCGCAAGGCCTACGGGGACAAGACGGTCCTCGACGGCATCGACCTGGCGGTGCCGGCCGGCACGGTCTTCTCCCTGCTCGGCCCGAACGGCGCCGGGAAGACCACCGCCGTAAAGATCCTCTCCACCCTCATCACCGCCGACGCCGGCGACCTGCACGTCGGCGGCCACGACCTGGCCACCGACCCGCAGGCCGTGCGCGCCGCGATCGGGGTCACCGGGCAGTTCTCCGCCGTCGACGGACTGATCACCGGCGAGGAGAACATGCTCCTCATGGCGGACCTGCACCACCTCTCGCGCCACGAGGGCCGCCGCACCGCCGTCGAGCTGCTTGAGCGCTTCGACCTGGTGGAGGCCGCGAAGAAGCCCGTCTCCACCTACTCCGGCGGCATGAAGCGCCGCCTCGACATCGCGATGACCCTGGTCGGCGACCCGCGGATCATCTTCCTCGACGAGCCGACCACCGGCCTCGACCCGCGCAGCCGCCACAACATGTGGGGGATCATCCGCGAGCTGGTCTCCGGCGGCGTCACCGTCTTCCTCACCACCCAGTACCTGGAGGAGGCCGACGAGCTCGCCGACCGCATCGCGGTGCTCAACGACGGCAAGATCGCCGCCCAGGGCACCGCCGAGGAGCTGAAGCGGCTCATCCCGGGCGGACATGTCCGGCTCCGCTTCACCGACCCGGCGGCGTACCAGTCCGCCGCCGTCGCCCTGCGCGAAGCCACCAGGGACGACGAGGCGCTGTCGCTGCAGATCCCCAGCGACGGCAGCCAGCGCGAGCTGCGCTCCATCCTCGACTGGCTGGACTCGGCCGGCGTCGAGGCGGACGAGCTGACCGTGCACACCCCCGACCTCGACGACGTGTTCTTCGCCCTGACCGGCGGCACCGCCCGGCCCAAGACCAACCAGCCCAAGGAGACTGTCCGATGAGCGCCCTCTCCCATGCCGTACGCGACTCGAACACGATGCTGCGCCGCAACCTGCTGCACGCGCGGCGCTACCCGTCCATGACCCTGAACCTGCTACTCACGCCGATCATGCTGCTGCTGCTCTTCGTCTACATCTTCGGAGACGTGATGAGCGCGGGCATCGGTGGCGGTGGCGCCGACCGCTCCGACTACATCGCCTACGTCGTCCCGGGCCTGCTGCTGATGACCATCGGCAGCACCGTGATCGGGGCCGCGATCTCCGTCTCCATGGACATGACCGAGGGCCTCATCGCCCGCTTCCGCACGATGGCGGTCTACCGAGGCTCTCTGCTCATCGGGCACGTCGTCGGCAGCGTGCTGCAGGTACTCGCCAGCCTGGTCCTCGTGGGCGCCGTCGCCGTGGCCATCGGCTTCCGGTCCACGGACGCCACAGCCCTGGAGTGGTTTGCGGCGTTCGGGCTGATCACGCTGTTCGCCCTGGCACTCACCTGGATCGCGGTCGGCATGGGCATGGCCAGCCCGAACCCCGAGGCGGCCAGCAACATGGCCATGCCGCTGATCCTCCTGCCGCTCATCTCCAGCGCCTTCATCCCGGCCGACACGATGCCGGGCTGGTTCCAGCCGATCGCCGAGTACCAGCCGTTCACACCGGCCATCGAGACCCTGCGCGGCCTGCTGCTCGGCACCGAGATCGGCAACAACGGGTGGATCGCGATCGCCTGGTGCGTCGGCCTGACCGCGCTCGGCTACCGCTGGTCGACGGCGTTGTTCAACCGCGACCCGAAGTAACCGCCATGACAGCGCGGGCCGCCTCCCGCAGCTCGTCCCGCTCCAGGGCGGCGTACTCCGACACCGCGTCGGCGTACGCCGCCCTGTCGGCGTCCTCGGCCGCCTTCCGGGCGCGGTCCGCCGACATCGTCGGCTGGAACTCGCGCAGCACCCGCAGCCGTTCGGCCAGCGCGATCATCCGTACGGCACCGGCATCGCCGGACGCGAGCCCCACCATACCCAGCGCGTGCAGCACCGTCCCGAACACAGGGAGCTCCATGGGCGAGCCGGACGGACCGGAGAGCAGGGTCCGCAGCCCCTGCCGCAACCGCTCGACCGGCTCCGCGACCAGCCCCAGACGGCCCGCGTGCGCGTGCGCCGTCACCGCCGCCGACTGGATCTGCAGCACCCACCGGTCGAGGAAGGGGTCACCGCTGTGCATCGAGCCGGCCTCGGGCATCGCCTCCACGGCGCTGCGCCACAAGCCGAGCCCGACCTCCGTCAGCCCGCGGGCGAGCGCGATCTCGGCGCGGCCGCCGGGGTCGGCGCTGTAGAAGTCGTCCTTCTGCGGGGTGTTGTCGCCCTCCGCCTGCCGCAGCCAGTACTCGGCCTCGTCGGGGTCGCCGCGCTGCAGGCAGGCGAGGACGAGGCCCCAGCGGACGCCGATGGAGTCGTGCTCGTCACCGAGCCGCGGCAGCACGTCGAGCGCCGCCTTGAGGTGCCCGTACGCGGCCTCGCCCTGCTCCGTCTGCAAGCACAGGTCACCCAGCCGGGCGTGGCCCATGACCTGGAGGAACGGGTTGTCGACCGGCGCCAGTGCGGCGATGATCCGGCGAGCCGAGGCGAGCGCGCGGTCGATGTCGTGCTCGTACTCCCAGACGTAGGTGGCGACGCCCTCGGCGATGCCGGCGAGCAGCGGCTGCTCGCTGTCGCAGAGCTTCCGCAGCACTTCGTAGTCGGGAGGCTGCATCTCGGGGATCGCGCTCAGCACCACCGCGATGGCGCGCACCAGGGTGTCCGGCGGGGCCGGGGGCAGCCGCCGGAGGGTGACGAGCTGGCGTACGGCGTGCGGGCCGTAGCCCATGAACAGGCTCGCCGTGCACATCACGGCGGCGGCGCGGGTGACTTCGACGTATTCGGGCTCGGGGTAGTAGTGCGACAGCGGCGGGCCGGTGTCCGCGGCGAGGGTGGTGAGGCGGGGGTAGTTGGAGCCGGTGGACCACAGGGCGGCGAGGACGGCGGTGAGGGCGGCGATGGTGGGGCCGTCCGTACGGGCCAGGGCGTGCCGCAGGGCCAGCACCAGGTTGTCCTGCTCGGCCCTGATCCGCTCCCAGGCGGCCAGCGGTTCCGAGCCGAAGAGCCAGTCGTGGTACGCGACCCCGAAGTCCCGCGCCCAGGCGACGAACCGGCCGACGGCCTCCTCGTCCTCGCCCGCCTCCGCACGCCGGGCCGCGCTGAACTCCCGTACGGTTTCCAGCATCCGGAACCGCACGCCGGCCGGGGTGTCGGCGACGGTGAGCAGCGACTGATCGGCCAACTGCTCCAGCAGGAACAGCGCGTCCTCGCCCAGCACCTGCTCCGCCGCCTCGCCCGAGAAGCCGCCGGGGAAGACGGACAGCGTGCGCAGCGCCGCCCTGGCGTCCTCCGCGAGCAGGTTCCAGCTCCAGTCCACGACCGCGTGCAGCGTGCGGTGGCGCTCCGGCACGTCCCGCGCCCCGCCGCGCAGCAGCGCGAACCGGTCGCCGAGGCGGCGGGCGATCTCCGGCACCGACAGCACTCGCACCCGCGCCGCGGCCAGCTCCACGGCGAGCGGCAGCCCGTCGAGGTGGCGGCACAGCCCGGCCACCGCCTCCGGCGGCAGCTCCACGCCGGGCCGGGCGGCCCGGGCCCGCTGCGTGAACAGCTCGACCGAGGTGCCGAGACCGAGCTCCGGCAGCGCGTACACCGCCTCTGATGTGAGGCCGAGGGGGGCCCGGCTGGTGGCGAGCACCCGCAGGTCCTTCGAGGACGAGACCAGGGCCTGTACGAGGTCGGCGGCGCCCCGGACGACCTGCTCGCAGTTGTCCAGCGCCAGCAGAGCGGGCCCGGAGCCGAGCACGCCGAGGATGCCGGACACCGGGTCGGCCGGGGCGTGGCCGCTCATGACGCCGGGCCGCCCCTCGCCCGCACCGAGCGCGGAAGCCACCTCCGCGGCCACGTCCTCGTCCGCAGTGACGCCGGCGAGCGGCACGAAATACACCACGCGCTGCTCGGCCCGGCGGCTGACGGCGTGCGCGAGCCGGGTCTTGCCGAGGCCGCCGGGACCGACGACGGTGACGGCGCGGGAGGCGCGCAGCAGCCGCTCCACCGCCGCGATGTCCTCGTCCCGGCCGAGGAGCGGGTTCGGCTCGTGCGGCACGCCGTGCCTGACCACCGGCGCCTCACCGCGCAGCAGCTCCTGCTGTACGGCCTTGAGTCCGGCGCCCGGATCCGTGCCGAGCTCGTCGCGCAGCTCTCGGCGGTACGCCTCGTAGCGCATCAGCGCGGCGGACGGGCCCGCCGTCGCCGCCTCGCCGCGCAGCAGCTCGGCGAGCACTTCCTCGTCGCGCGGATGCTCCGCGGCGGCCACGGCCAGCGGCCCGGCCGCCTCCGCGTGCCGTCCGAGGCGGGCGAGCGCGAGCGCCCGCGCGCGTATGAGAGTGCCGCGGACGGGGGCGCGCTCGGTGCGCAGCGCGGCTACGGGGTCGTCGGTGTCGTAGGCCCCGTCAGGGGTGCCCTCCCACAGCGCGAGCCCGGCCTCGGCCGCGGCCAGCGATCCGGCGTGGTCCCCGGCCCTGGCCCGGTCCGCGCTGGCGGCGGCGTGCAGCAGCAGGGCGGAGGTGTCGACCTGGTCCTCGGCGAGGGTGAGCCGGTATCCGGTCGGCGTGCTGGCGAGGACGTCGGCGCCCAGCTGCGCCCGCGCCCGGGACACGAGGACCTGCACCGCCTTCGCCGGCCGCTCCGGCAACTCGTCCGGCCACAGCCCTGCCACCAGCCGTTCGGTGCTGCAGCCCGTGCGCAAGTCGCCCGCGAGCAGCGCGAGGAGGCCGCGGAGCCGGGGCGCGGTGACTTCCTGTCCGCGATAGGCGACACGTGGCAGGAGGGTGAGGTCGGTGGTCACCCGTGCAGATTAGCGACGATCGAAAACCTCAGTAGCCGAACGCCTACGGTCCGCCGTCGATGAGCGCGGCCGCGGTGAAGAGTTCCACGCCCACGGTGATCGCCGACTCGTCGACGTCGAAGTCGCCCTGGTGGAGGTCCCGTACGGTCCGCTCGCCGGGCGGGCGGACGCCGAGGCGGGCCATGGCGCCGGGCACGTGCTCCAGGTACCAGGAGAAGTCCTCCCCGCCGAGGCTCTGCTCGGTGCCCTCGACGGAGTCCGCGCCCCGGCGTGCCGTCATGGCGTCCCGGAGCAGGTCGATCGTCCCGGCGTCGTTGACCACGGGCGGGACCCCGCGCACGTAGTTGATCTCCGACTTGGCGCGGTGCAGGTTGGCGACCTCGTCGATCGCGGCGACCACGATGTCGGGCGCCTGCCGCCACGCGTCGATGTCCAGGCACCGTACGGTCGCGGAGAGCTCGGCGTGCTGCGGGATCACGTTCGGGGCGTGGCCGGACTCGATCCGGCCCCAGGTCACGGCCATCCCGGCGCGGGTGTCGACGCGGCGGGCGACGATGGCGGGCACGTCGGTGACGACGCGGGCGGCTGCCGTCACCAGGTCGGTGGTCAGGTGGGGGCGGGCGGTGTGCCCGCCGGGGCCCTCGAGGGCGATCTCCAGCCGGTCGCAGGCGGAGGTGATGGCCCCCGCCCGCAGTCCGATCCTCCCGGCGTCGACCCGGGGGTCGCAGTGCACGGCGATCATCCGCCCGACCCCTTCGAGCACTCCGCAGTCGATGGCGTCGGCGGCGCCGCCGGGCAGCACCTCCTCCGCGGGCTGGAAGAGCAGCCGCACGGGCCGCGGCAGCAGCCCCTGTCTGTGCAGGTCGGCGAGCACGAGTCCGGCGCCCAGCACCACGGCCGTGTGCACGTCGTGCCCGCAGGCGTGGGCGCGGTCCGGCACGGTGGAGCGGTACGGACACTCGGTCTTCATGTCCGGGATGGGCAGGCCGTCGATGTCGGCGCGCAGGGCGAGCATGGGCTGCCCCCCGTCCGAGTCACCGATGTCACAGACGAGGCCGGTCCCGACGGCGAGCACGCGCGGCTTCAGGCCGGCCTTCTCCAGCCGCTCCTTGATCGCCGCGGTGGTGCGGAACTCCTGGTTGCCGAGTTCGGGGTGCATGTGCAGATCGCGCCGGAAGGCGATGAGCTCGGCACGGAGCGCCTCGGGGAGCGCCCCGGGAAGCAGGGCTTCCCCGGGAAGATCGGCCTCGGACTGTAGTGACATCAAGTGGTTCACCCTCTGAAGGGTAGGACGCCCGGGCGGTCGACTGACCTCGATCAACAAAAGATCAGCCCGTCAGGGGAAGAAAATCTGACCGCCGAACGCATATGTACCGTTCCGGATGGGTACACTCGCCCGACTTCCGGCCGAGTGGATGCCGGGTGACGCCGGTGACACGCCGCATGACACCCATCCACTACCTCACGCATACCACGCCTCGCGCGAGTGAGACCGGTCTGTTCACCTGTCGGACTGTTCATCTGTAGGTCGGGTGGGTGTGGTGGTCGCCTCAGTAGGGTGCGGGAGCGTGAGTATCGAGAGCCCGGATTTCTTAACGGCCACCCGTACGTCGTACGACGCGATCGCCGCCCCCTACAGCGAGCGCCACGCCGACCGGCTCGGCGACAGACCCCTGGACCGCGCGCTCGTCACGGCCTTCGCCGAGCAGGTGCGCGCCACCGGGTCGGCCCCCGTGGCGGACCTGGGCAGCGGCCCCGGCCACATCACCGCGCGACTGCACGCGCTGGGCCTGTCGGTGTTCGGTGTCGATGTCTCGCCCCGGATGGTGGAGCTGGCCCGCCGGGCCCACCCCGACCTGCGCTTTCACGTGGGCTCGATGACGTCCCTGGACCTGCCGGACGGGACCCTCGGCGGGATCGCCGCCCTCTATTCGATCATCCACGTCCCGGACGACCGCCTGCCGGAGACGTTCGCCGAGTTCCACCGGGTGCTGGTGCCCGGCGGCCATGTGCTGCTCGTCTTCCAGGCCGGCGACAAGGAGGAGCACCTGCACCTGACGGAGCGGTTCGGGCAGGAGATCTCGCTCGACTACTACCTTCGTACGCCGGACGCGGTGGCCGGCCAGCTCACCGCGGCGGGCCTCCAGGTGCACGCGCGGGTGCTGCGGGAGCCGTACGAGGAGGAGACGCGGCCTCGGGCGTTCCTTTTGGTGAGAAAGCCGACATAGGGGGTACGTCACACCGCGGTGACCGCCGACAGCCGGTGCACGTCGCGGGCCGTCCCCGTCACTCCCGACAGGAAGCCCTGGGCCCGCGGCGAGGCGGTCTCCGTCAGCCACCCGGGGTCGATGTCGCACACCGCCACCTTGACCTCCGTGCCGGAGAGCGCGAGCGGCAGGGTGTGGACGACGGTCGACGGAAAACTCAGGATGGTTCGGCCGACCGGGCCACGGCGGGCGATCAGTTCGAGGGGGAGGTCGGGGCGGACGATCTCCAGGCCCGTCTCCACGGCCAGCCGGTGGAGCTTCTCGGTGCTCTCGCGGCGGTGGGCGAAGTAGCGGGTGGCGCCGTGGGCCTTCGCCAGGGAGGCGACGGCCTCCAGGTACCGGTCGCCGTCCACCACGCCCGTCTCCACCAGCGAGGTGCCGACCATGTCGGCGCCCTTGGTGATGCGGGGCGGGCCGAAGCGGGAGCGGGTCCAGGCGAAGGAGTTCGCGGTCACCGTCACGCCCGGAGGCATCTCCCCCATGGGCATGGAGGAGAAGATCTCCACCCGGCGGTCCTCGCCCGGGGTCAGACGTTTGCGGGCCGCGGACGACACCGGCGCGAAGACCAGGTCGCGGGGGCCGGGGCGGCCGCCCTTGCGGTGCCAGCGCACCAGGCGCTCGCCGCTGGCCAGCTGGGCGACGAACTCCATCGTGGCCGTGCCGTCGTCGACGACGACCAGGTCGCGGGCCTTGGTGATCGTCAGCAGCAGCTGTACGTAGCGGGAAAAGGGGTCACCCAGGACGACCCGGTCGGCCCTGCGGAGCATCCCGGCCAGGCCGCCGATGGTCTGGAACGGGGCCATGGCACCGCCCCGCGCCTCCTCCCAGCGGACCTCGTGGCCCTCCTCGCGGGCGAGTTCGGACATGCGGCGCAGCTGGCCGCGGGTCATGGGGTCGATCGGGGACAGGACGACGAGGGTGAGCCCCGCGCCGGGCGCATGCGCGTGCGCCCACTCCAGCACGTTCAGCAGCTGTACCGGACTCTCCACGAAGGCGAGAGTGCGTGGGCCGGCGGACCCGGCGCGGGGGCTCATCTAAATACGACCGTCCCGTCGTAAGGGATTCTCTGGTGGGGGGTGGTTCAAAACAGGTTCAGAACGGGTTCGGACCGGGCTCAGACCGAGACCGGCTCGCCCGCCGCCGCGGCGATCTCCGCCTCGGCGATGACGCCGGTGACGCGGCGCAGCTTCTTCATCGGGCCGAGCTCGGACTCGTAGACCTTCTTCACGCCGTCACCGAGGGAGGCCTCGATGGTGCGGATGTCGCGCACCAGGCGCGTGAGGCCCTGCGGCTCGACCGAGGCGGCCTGGTCGGAGCCCCACATGGCGCGGTCCAGGGTGATGTGGCGCTCGACGAAGGTGGCGCCGAGGGCGACGGCGGCCAGGGTGGTCTGCAGGCCGGTCTCGTGGCCGGAGTAACCGATCGGGACGTTCGGGTACTCCTGCTGGAGGGTGTTGATCACGCGCAGGTTGAGCTCCTCGGCCTTGGCCGGGTAGGTCGACGTGGCGTGGCAGAGCAGGATGTTGTCGCTGCCGAGGACCTCGACCGCGTGGCGGATCTGCTTCGGGGTCGACATGCCGGTGGAGAGGATGACCGTACGGCCCGTCGAGCGCAGGGCGCGCAGCAGCTCGTCGTCGGTCAGGGAGGCGGAGGCCACCTTGTGGGCGGGGACGTCGAACTTCTCCAGGAAGGCGACGGCCTCGGTGTCCCACGGGGAGGCGAACCAGTCGATGTTCTTGGTCTTGCAGTAGTCGTCGATCTGGCGGTACTCGTCCTCGCCGAACTCCACGCGGTGGCGGTAGTCGATGTACGTCATCCGGCCCCAGGGGGTGTCGCGCTCGATGTCCCACTGGTCGCGCGGGGTGCAGATCTCCGGGGTGCGCTTCTGGAACTTGACGGCGTCGCAGCCGGCCTCGGCGGCCGCGTCGATCAGCTTGAAGGCGTTCCCCAGCTCACCGTTGTGGTTGATGCCGATCTCGCCGGTGATGTAGACCGGCTGGCCCGGGCCGGCGGTCTTCGAACCGAACTGACGCAGACGGGAGTTGGTGCTCATGGCAGGAACTGTCCTTACTTAGGGGACTTGGCGGGGATGTCGAGAGAAGGCCCGAGGATCCAGCTGGCGATCTCTCGGATCGCGCCGTCGCCACCGGGGACGGTGGTGACCGCGCGTGCGGCGCCGCGCACGACGTCGTGGGCGCTCGCGACCGCCACGGGCCAGCCGACGAGGGCGAAGCACGGGAGGTCGTTGACGTCGTTGCCGACGTAGAGCACGCGCTCAGGCGCGATGCCCTGCTCCTCGCACCACTGCTTCAGCGCGAGGTCCTTGCGGTCGATGCCGTGCAGGACCGGGATCTTGAGCTTCCGGGCCCGGGCGGCGACGACCGGGTTCACTTCCGTGGACAGGATCAGCATGTTCAGGCCGCTCTTGCGCAGGGCGGCGATGCCGAGGCCGTCTCCGCGGTGCACGGAGACGAACTCCTTTCCATCGGCGTCGATCAGCACCCGGTCATCGGTCTGGGTGCCGTCGAAGTCCAGTACGACCGCGTCGATGTCGTCGGCGGTCGGGAGGGCGCCTGGCCGGTCGGCGTCGAACAGCGGCGCCAGTGCCCGGGCGCGGGCGAGGTCGTGCGGGTCGTCGATCTCCAGCACGCGGGCCGGGTCGGTGCGTACGAGCTCCGTGTGGCCGAAGAAGCGGTGCTGGTGCTTGCGGAAGCCGGCCGCGTCCATCGCGTAGGCGGCGCCGGTCTCCAGCAGGTCCTGGGGGCGGTCCTGGCGGCGGGGGCGGAAGGACTTGTCGTGGTTGACGCCGTAACCGCCGCTCACCTCACCGGTGTCGGCCTGATCAGCCGTCTCATCCGCGTCCCGCCAGATGAACCCGTGGAAGGGCGCCACGGTCACCGCCGTGTCGGCCCCGTTCTCCACGACCGCGCCGGCCACCCCGTCGATGTCCTCGCGGAGGCTGAACGGGCTGGTGCACTGCACCAGAAGCACGACGTCGACAGCCGACCCGTGCAGCGCCTCGTGCGCGTCCATCGCGTGCAGGACCGCGGCCTCCGAGGTCGCCATGTCGCCGGCGATGGCGGCCGGCCGCAGCACGACCTCCGCGCCGGCCTCGCGGGCCGCCGCCGCGATGGTCTGGTCGTCGGTGGACACGACCACGTCCGTCACCAGGCGGGTCGCCCGGCACTCGCGCACCGCCCGCGCCACCAGCGGCACGCCCCCGACGGGGGCGAGGTTCTTCGCGGGGACGCCCTTGGAGCCGCCGCGGGCGGGGATCACCGCGAGCACCCGGCGCACCGAAGCGCCTTGGCCCGCTTCCGGGTTGGACATGGGTTCAGCTCCTTGAAAGGGAATCGGGCGGCGGCTCACAGCTCGCCCATCCGCCGGATGACGGGCGCGACCCGCTGCACCCCGTGCCGGTAGGCGCCGCGCGCCGCCCGGCGCACGATCTGCCGGACCGGGCCGGGGTCCTTGTCGGCCGCGGGCGCGCCGGGCAGCGGGCTGCCGTCCGGGCCGAGGTGGTGGCGGGCGAGGATGCCGGGCAGGTAGCCGGGCGCGGTCGCGGGTGTGTAGTACGGAGTGAGGGGCGGCAGGCCGCCGGGCAGGGCGAGCAGCTTGGCGATGCGCTCGCGGGCCGCGTCGAAGGCGGTCGCGTACGAGCCGTCGGCGGCGACGCCCTGCCGGGCCACCCACTCCTCGTCGGGCGACGGCCGGTGTCCGGCGTCGAGCTGGTCCCAGGAGGCGAGGCATCCGGAGCCGACGAAGTGGTGGTTGCCGAGCACCTCACGGACACCGAGGTCGGTGAGGACGACGGTGGGGACACGGCGGTGCAGTGACTCGAGGGCGGCCGTGGAGCTGATGGTCACCAGCAGGTCGGTCCGGTCGAGGACCTCGCCCATGTTGCCGTACACCAGACGGAAGTTGGACGGCAGCTCCAGTCGCTGCGCCAGCTTCTGGTAGGGCAACTCCTCGATGTGCGTGGTGTGTTCGCCGGGCTTGGAGCGCAGCTTGAGCAGCACCTCGCGCTCGGGGTGCAGCCGCGCGTGCCGGACGAGCCGCTCCAGCAGGTACGTACGGTCCTTGCGGCTGTCCGGCACGGAGGGCTGGGCGGCGAACACGACGGTGTAGGGGTCGTGCTCACCGGCGTAGGGGGCGCCCCCCAGGAACGGCAGTGCCACCTCGGTCACCGACGAGGAGTCGGCGCCCACCCCTTCGTACACGGCGCGGAAACGCTCCGCGTCCTGGCGGGAGTTGGCGAGGACGAGGTCGGCGCCGTGCCGCAGCAGCAGGCCGTCGGCGAGCTTCTCGTAGACGACGCCGACGTAGCCGGTGACGACGACGGGACGCTTCTCGCGGCCCTCCCACACGCGCTTGAGGCCGTGCAGCATCGCCTGCACGCCGCCGCCGACGAGGGCGACGACGACGACGTCGTACTCCTCCTCGGCCATGGCGCGCAGGAATTCGACGGCCGTGACCTCCCGCAGGGAATCGGCGCGCACCCCCACCTCTTGAAGCTGGCGCGCGGTGGGCGTGGCCCGGCCGCGCAGCAGGAATCCGCTCAGCGCGGGGCGGACTTGCGCGTCCTCGCGCGTTGCGGCTTCCATGGACGGGCCCGGAGCGATGCGGTCCGCGGTCAGAGCACCCCATTTCCAGCGGGTGTCCGAGTCCGCGAGGACGGCGATTCGCGGGGGCTTCGTTTTGCTTGGTGGCACGAGGAAGACGCTAGGAAGCAATTTCTAGGTCCGGCCCAACCGTGAATCAACGAAAAGTTAACAACAGCCCACCGCGAGCCGAACTGGCCCGCCGGAGAGCGGAAAGTACACGGGATGCACCGTTCCGACACATTGAGTTCACCCCCCGTACCCTCACCGGAAAGTTCCGCAGCCGGGCAGCCTTCTAACCTTTTGCAGGTGCCAAAGCTTTCCGTGATCGTGCCGTTCTACAACGTGCAGCAATACGCCCCGGACACCCTCAGAAGCCTTCGAATGAACGCCCGGCGCGACTTCGAGTTCGTGCTGGTGGACGACAAATCCAAGGACGAAACCCCGGCGATTCTCGAACGAGCCGCCGAGGAACTCTCGGACGTCGCCCAGATCCGTTACATCCGCCACGAGGTGAACGGCGGCCTCGCCACCGCCCGCAACACCGGCCTCGACGCGGCGCAGGGCGAGTACCTGACGTTCCTGGACGGCGACGACTGGATGGCCCCCGGCTACCTCTCCGAACTGGTGTCCGCCATCGAGGAGTTGGGCTGCGACTTCATCCGCACCGACCATGTGCAGGCCACCGCCCGCGCGCGTTCCGTGCACCGGGCCCCGGTCGGGCTGCGTGACGAGGTGATGAACCCGCGCGAGGCGATCCTGCCCGCCGACCGCACCACCTCGGTCGACTACGCCTACGCCTGGGCCGGCGCCTACCACCGCCGCCTGCTCGACAAGGGCGTGCTGCACTTCACCGACGGGCTGCGCACGGCCGAGGACCGGCCGTGGATCTGGAAGCTGCACCGCGAGGCGGAGTCGTTCGCCGTGGTGAGCCTGCTCGGCGTGTTCTACCGGCGCGGGGTCGCCTCCTCCCTGACACAGATCGGTGACGTCCGCCAGCTCGACTTCATCCGCGCCTTCGACCAGGTGATCGAGGAGACGGCCGCGGATCCGGACGCCGACCGGCTGCTGCCGAAGGCGGTGCGCACGTACTGCGCGATCATCGCCCACCACCTCTCCGACGAGTCCAAGTGGGAACCGGCCGTGGCCAAGCGGCTGCGGGCGATGAGCGCGGCGGCGATAAAGCGCATGCCGCAGGACGCGCTCGGTGACGTACTCGAGACCATGGACATGCGCCGCTCCTCCAAGCTCAGGCGGCTGCGGCGCCGGGCCACCACAGCGAAGGCGGCCGCCTGATGCCCCGCACGACTCAGATCTTCTGCGCCTCGACGCTGTACGGCGCCGCCACCCTGGCCGCCGCGATCGACTCCGACCTGTTCACCGAGCCGGACCGACGGATACTTCTGGTTTTCAACAACTCCACGAACCCGGAGACCACTCCGCCCCTCGACGAGATGCCGGGCTTCGAGCCGCTGCGCAGCCACTTCGACGACGTGGTGTCCTGGAACGAGGCCATTCACCCCTTCCACCCCGGCTCCTGGACCCCGCGCCCCGACGACATCCCCCTCTTCGAGCGCTACCTGCGGCTGCTGTGGGGCCTCGGCGACGACCGGGTGGAACTCGCCCTGGAGTCCATCCAGGTCACCCCCGCCCTCACCGTCGCCCAGCTGTTCACCGGCGCCCCCGTCGATGTCTACGCCGACGGCCTGATGAGTTACGGCCCCACCCGCAACAAGCTCGACCCGCTGGTCGGCACGCGGGTGCGGCGCCTGCTCCATCTGGACCTGGTGCCGGGCCTCACGCCGATGCTGCTGACCGAGTTCGACGTGCCGCCGCACGTGGTGCCGGCGCCGGCGTTCCTGAAGGTGATGGGCGAGCTGACCGCCACCGTCGCCGAGCTGCCGGTCCTGCCGGACAACGCGGCGCTGCTGCTGGGCCAGTACCTGTCCGCGCTGAACATCCTCTCCCCCAAGGAGGAAGAGGACCTGCACGTGCGGATGATGCGGGGCGCGGTCGCCCGCGGTCACCGCTCGGTCGTCTTCAAGCCGCACCCCACCGCGCCGGCCCGCTACAGCCGGGTCCTGGAGACCGAGGCCGAGAAGCTGGGCGTCGACCTCACCGTCCTGGACACGCCCGTCCTCGCCGAGGTGCTGTTCGAGCAGGCGCGGCCCGGGCTGGTCGTCGGCTGCTTCTCGACCGCGCTGTTCACGGCTTCCTCCTTCTACGACCTGCCGGTCGCCCGCATCGGCACCGAGCCGCTCCTTGACCGGCTGACGCCCTACCAGAACAGCAACCGGGTCCCGGCCGTGCTGGCCGACGCCTTCCTGCCGGACCTGGAGGAGCGCAAGGGCGAGGGGGCCGTCCCCGCCGACGAGCTGAACGGCCTGGTCACCGCGGTCGGCTTCAGCATGCAGCCGCAGATCTACCCGAGGCTGCGGCCGGTGGCGGAGCGCTACCTCTCGAAGCACTTCGGCCCGCGCACCCAGCGCTACTTCAAGCGCAAGCGGCTGACGTCGCTGGGGTTGCCGGGGGGGATTCCGGAGAGGCTGGCGTTTCTACCGCGCAACTCGACCGCGCGGCGGGTGGTGCGGCGGGCGCGGGCGTTGAAGAAGGCCGTGAAGCGCTGAGCGAATCAGGGGTGAACACCGCGGCACCCCAGGGTGACGCCCCGGAAAAGGCCAGATCACATCGGTGGTCTGGCCTTCTCGGAGTGCTCCGGAACCTCGGACAACCCGCCATCACGCCCCTACGATCGCGTGATGCGTATACCCCAGCTCGATGAAGCCAACGCCCGCATGCTGGCCCACGCACCATCGGTCCGGCCGGTCTCCACCGGTGACATCATCCGCACCCACCGCAAGAAGCACCCGTACCGGGGCTTCGCCGAGATCGACTCTCCCCATTGTCCACCGTTTGTCATGTTTTGCGTGAATGATGACGCGGTCGCGCTCGACACCTTGTGGAACGGTGAGTTCGGTTACGAGCCCGGTAGCCTCGCCACCTGGTCCAAGCTGGCCGCGAAGAGCGCAACGATCGCCGACGTCGGCGCGCACGTCGGCTATTTCTCGATGATCGCCGCCCTAGCCAACCCGAAGGCGAAGGTGCATGCCTTCGAGCCAGTGGACCAGATCCACGCCCGCCTCTCGGTGAACGTCCGATCGAACAGCGTCCAGAACGTCAAGCTCTATCAGGCTGGGGTCTCCAGCCACGCGGGGTGGGCCGAGATCAGCGTCCGCTTCTCGGGAAACCTACTCTCCACAGGCTCGACCCTGGAGGCGGCCGCCGCCGACGCCGAGCTGAAGCGGATCCGGCTGCTGTCCCTGGACGAGGTGTTCGCCGATACCAAGCTGGACCTCATCAAGATCGACGTCGAGGGCCATGAGATGTCGGTCCTAGAGGGAGCCCGACAGGTGCTGAAGCGCGACCGGCCGACTGTGATGCTCGAAGCGTTGCGGGACGCGGAGATGGACGCGCTCCTCTCCGAGTTCAACCCCCTGCGCTACGACTGCAACTGGGTCACCGAGGCCGATGGGACCCTCGTGCCGTGGTACGCGCCCCGGCCGCGTAAGACGCGGAATCTGCTGTTCACGCCGCAAGATTGAGCTCGTTTCATCCTGAAGTTGCTGGCGAGGCGCCGGCAGACGGCCGAAGGACCCGCACGCCCGGGTGCAGGCCCTTCGGCTTCAGCCGCGGCCGGCCCGCCGAGCAACCGCCGCCGCCCATACTGCGCGCGGCGGACCCTCGTGCTCCGGGGTGAAGAGGTACAGCGCCTGATCCGGCTCGCCGGGCGGCACCAACGTGCAGAAGCCGACAGACAGGCGGCCGAGCCCGGGGGACTCGATGCGATAGCTGCCGGAGAGCGTGAACGCTCCTGGGATGCACGGGTGTCCGCCTGCGTGGAACGGCAGCACCTGGAGGCGCACGTTCGGCGTCGGTCAAAGCGGCCAGCACCTGCCGTTCCTCGATCTTCGGGTCGGAGGGCCCAGGTGACGGGCAGCCCGGCCGGGGTGCACACCAGGTGCAGTTTCAGACCCGAGTAGAAACGGGAGTGGGAGCGGCAGTAGTCGTATCCCGCCCAGCCGGCCGGCGCGGAGCGCCTGACCACGGCTGGAAGCGGCACGTCGGGCCGGGGCTGATGGCGGGATGCCGGACGGTACGGTACGGCCCGGGCCTGCCGATCCTGGACCACCCGCAGCGGGATGCCGGGAACGGCCCGGATGCCGGATGACGTCATATCCCGGGCTGTCGCCGGCCCGCCGAGCCGGTAGTGCCTTCCGCGACCCGGCAATGTCCGTGCCCAGGGCGTTGCCGCACACCGCACATGTGCGTGCGATTCCAGCATGTCAGGATCTCCGCATGCCAGAAGCGCCCGACATGACCTGCCGTCCCCTCATCAGACGCCCCGGCCGACTCTTCGCCGGATTCGGCGCCGTGGTGGGGGTCTGGGCGCTCCTGACGGTGCTGCTGCACGCTGAGCGCTGGGGCAAGTGGTTCGCACTGTGGATGACCGTCGGCCTGACGGTGGTGCTGATAGCCGTTGTGCTGCTCCTCTGGGCCACGGCTCAGGTGCGCGCCGACGCGTACGGCGTGCGCTCCCGGATGATGCTGCGCCGCCGGAACGTGCCGTGGAGCGAGGTCGCGGACCTGCAGATACGAATGCAGCGTGCGCGCAACGGCGAGGTGCGTCGCGTCGACCTGGTGCTGCGCGGCGGACGCAAGCTGCGCCTGCCCCTGCCGCAGACCGCGAAATACGACGACCCGGCGTTCGACTCGGAGGTGGAGGCGCTCCGAGCACTGCACCGCCGCTACGGCAGGCCCGAGTCGACGCATCTCCCCGTCGTGTCGTACCGCACTGCCGGGCGTGGCCGGCGCCTGCTGCTGACCCTGTGCGTGCTGCTGTTCGCGGGCGCGGGTCTGGCCGCGTCGTCCGTGCCGGGCGCCACTGCGCAGAGGCGGGCGTGGGAGGCGGCCGTGCCGTGCGCCGCCGAGACGCCCGCCGCGGCGCGCGGCGAGTGCCTGACCACCGTGCCGGCCGTGATCGCGCGGGCCGAGCCCGCGAGGGGCAAGAAGCCCAGCTGGCTGTACTTCGCCGACGGCGAGCCGGTGCGGCGGGTCAGCGTCTCGTACGAGGGCGCCCAGGGGTTCGCGGCCGGTGACCGGGTCGAGGTGACCTTCTGGCGTGGTGGGATCAGGGTGGTCGCCGGCGAGCGGCACGCCTGGCGCGAGCACATGACGCCCGCCGGTGACGTGGCCGTCATCGCGGCCGGGCTGGGCCTGGGGGCGGCATACCCGGGAGCCCTGCTGCTGATGCGCCGGCGCGGGCGCCGGCTGGCCGACGACGAGGTGCTCCCGTCGGCACTGCCGTTCGCGGGCGTGCTGGTCGTCACCGCCGTGTGGCTGCTGCCACTGTGCTACCTCCACCCCACCACCCTGTTCTCGTCGCGCACGCCGATCACGTGGTGGGCAGCGGGCTCGCTGGTCAGCCTGGGCCTGTTCGCCTGGGCATGGCGCGCCACACGCATCCGTACACCGGGGGAGACGGGAGCGGTCCAGACACCCCCCGTGCGGGGAGAGGTGTTCCTGGCCGCCCGCTTCCTGGACCACACCGACTACAACCCGCACGGCTTCGGCACCCACATCGTCCTCGGCGGCGGCCCGCCCGCGGTGGTGCCCCACGGCGGTCCCGGCCGGTTCGCGGAGAGGCCGATCCCGGTGGGGCGGCTCACCGCCGTCAACGTGCGGCGCGCCCGGGGAGATGACGAGACGATCAGCAGAAGCTGGCACGTCGCCGAACTCGACGACGCGGGCACCCCGGTCCGCCTGGCAGCGGCTCCGGCCGACCTGACCCGAATCCTGCGCGAGCTGGGCCTCGCGTACAACCCGGCGGAAGGCCGGACGCCGACGGCGTCATCATGACACCGGCCCACGCCGACCCGCACTGCCCTGTTCCGGCAGCCCCCCGAGAGCCGGATCGCCGTCCTCGCGCGGGGGTCCGCCCCCGGCCGCCCGGGCCGCCGGCCGCCCCTCCAGGGAGGCGGCAGCGGCCAGGGCGGTCGCCGTCCGTCAGCCGCCCAGGATGACCCGGAGGTCGGCCGCGTTCGCCTCGGTGACCTTCCACAGCTCCTGCTGCCGGCCGTGCACGTCGGCGACCGTCCGGTCGTGGTCTGCCAGCAGGTCCTTCGAGCGTTCCACCAGTCGCGCGGCCAGGTGGCGGTCGTGCACCGACACACCCCATTCGGGGCGCTCGATGTCCCGCAGGAAGTAGGCCATCTTCGGGTGCGAGATCAGGCTGATGATGGGCGTGCCGCAGCCGAACGGGATCATGCCCGCGTGGCCGCGCATGCCGATCACCAGCTTGGTGCGGGCGTACAGGTCACGGATCTCGTCGTTCTCGAAGTCGTACATCGGGATGACGGGCATCGAGATGCCGTGCTGCCGGCGCAGGTCGAAGACGATCTTCTCGTCGTCGAGCGAGTGCGCCACGCACCGCACCTCGGCGAGTTCGCCCAAGTCCCGTACCACCTGGGCCATTTGGTCCAGGAAGTAGCCGTAGTCGTGGCCGAAGCGCAGTCCCGCGCGGTCGTAGGCGGCGTTGATCAGGATGGTGTCGTCGCGGCGGGCCGGGTCCTGCCAGTCCGGCACCAGCTGGCGCGTGACCGTCGTCGGGCACGGCTGGAAGCGCACCTTGTCGTGCAGGTGGGCCGGGAGCATGGCCCGTACCTTCTCGATCGAGCCGTGGTTGCGCAGGCCGAAGAAGGAGGACTGCTCGACGAGCAGCCGCAGGGACTCCCGGAAGCGGTTGGCACGGTAGGACTGGCCGTCGAAGGCGTTGAAGCCCACCGCGAAGACCGCGATGGGTACGTCGATCTTCCGCAGCAGCTCGTCCGGGACGTTCCACTGCCAGGCGCTGTTGCCGTTGGGCATGGTGTCCGGGATGAACAGGCCGCCGCCGCCGATGACCAGGCCGCGGCGCCGGTTGACCCGCTGCAGGGCCGCCTCGTCGAACAGGCGGTGGGCGTGCACCGAGTGCCAGCGGCGGGAGGTGGTGTCCGGCCCGAAGGCGGAGCGGACGCTCTCCGGCAGCAGCTTGTCGCCCGCGTTGCCCTGGCGGTCCATGTAGAAGGCGACGTGCGCCAGTTGGTCCTCGGCACTGCCCTGCTCCTGGGACGGCACGGCGGCCGCGCGCTGGGCCCACAGGCGGCTGGAGCGGTGGGTCGGGTCGACGGACATACCGGCCGTGGCGTACCGCAGCGCCTCGGTGTTGTCGCCGTGCACCCAGGCCATCTGGGCGAGGCGGGCGTAGGCGGTGGCGGCCCGGTTGGGGGCGGCGGTGGCCAGCAGCAGCTGCGTCTTGGCCTCGTCGTAGCGGGACACGCTCATCAGGGCGTGGCCGAGGACCTCGTGCGGCCAGGCCTCGTCGAGGGGGATGCGGACGCTGCTGAGGATGTCGACGGCGTCCTGGTAGTCGCCGGTCGAGATGTGAGCGGCGGCGACCTTGCGGGCGGCCTCGACATTCCCGGTGCGGGCGACGTGCGGGGTGCCGTAGTGCACGATCAGGTCGTGGTGGAGGCCGCCCGACGCTGACAGATATGCGGCGTGAAACTCGGCGTCGGACATGTCGTACGACCGCCACCGCTCCTCCGCCTGCGCGTACCCGGCCTCGCCCCCCTGCCACGGCTTGTGCCGGCCGGTGAAGTGCAGGATCGCCGTGTCGTCGGGGACGGGCAGATCGCCGGAGAGCCGCCGCTTGACGAAGTTGTAGCGCGGGTCGAGGCGGACGAAGTCGCCGTCGAGGACGGCGTTGAGGATGCCCTGGTCGTGCTTGTCGAGTTCGTAGTCGCCGCTGCGGCCGCAGCGGTCGAGCCTGGCGCAGAACTCGTCGCTCAGGTACTCGCGCTGGATGACCAGCAGACCGGAGTTGAGCTTGTGCTGCCCGTAGAAGAACTGCGGGACGGCCGCGAGTCCCTCGCGCAGCTTGAGCAGTTCGCCCAGGTCGCCGAGGACGACCATGTCGGTGTCGAGGGTGATGACCGTGTCGTACTCGCGCAGCCGGAAGACGTCGAGGATGAAGTAGGCCTTGCGGACCAGGTAGTTGTCCTGGTCGCCCTTCTTGTACGAGTCGTAGTGGTCGGCGTTCACGCGGCGCAGCACGATGCGCGGGTGCAGGGCGCGGATCTTCGCGATGGAGCCGGGGCGCAGGTCGTCGTGGAGAACGACGAAGTCCTCGCACACGCCCGGGTTGGACAGGGCGAGGCTGCGCAGCAGGGCGAGGAAGCCGGGGAGGTAGTTCTCGTCGACGTAGGACGCGAAGGCGATGCGGCGCTTGCCGGTGAGCGCGTGCGCGTCGGTCGCCGGGGCCGCCGCGGTGGTCCCGGCCGGGGAGGTCATGGTCATCGCAGGGATATCCTCATGTCGGTCACGCTCTGGGCCCGCTGCATGACCCATTCCTTCTCGCTGGTGTATTCGTGCACGGACGTGATGGCGAGCTTCATCGCTTCCTGGACGCGGTAGGCGCCGCTCTCGTAGAAGTCGAAGCCGATCAGGTCCAGGGTCGGGCTGACGTCCAGGAAGTCCAGCAGGTACAGCATGTTGAAGCCGGTGGTCGGGATGCCGGACCAGACGTCGGTGCCGAGCTTGCCGATGTTGCGCACGGGCCAGCGCAGCGACTCGTCGCCGAGGTAGGTCTGGGCGCCGGGCACCAGGCGGTTGCGCAGGGAGTACTTCCAGTCGCCGGAGACGCCGCCGAAGACGAGCCGGGTGGTGACCCGCTGGTCCCAGTTGAAGCCGTGCTTGTGGATGGTGGCGTGGATGTCGGTGCGGCTGCCGGTGTGCTTCGGGTCGATCCTGTACGAGTTGAAGCGCACCACGAGGTCGTACGCGTCGATCTCGGCGCCCATCGAACTGGCGCCCACCCGGCCGGAGTTGGCGATCAGGCAGATGGACTTGCCGGCGATCTGGTTGCGGAACTCGCCGAGGGTGATCCACTGCACGCCGCCGACGGTGGGGTCGGTGACGGGGCCGCGCATGCGGTTGCGGCGCTGCTCGGCGTAGAGCGCGACGGCCTCGGTGAGGGCGGGAAGGTTCTGGTCCACGGTGGTGCGCAGGTCCAGGTACTGGCTCAGCAACTCCTGCCGGTCGTTCACCGAGGCGTTGTCGGCGGCCAGCGCGAGGAGCGCTCCCACGAGCCGGGGCTCGGCTTCCGTCCAGTCGCCGACGGCGTGCGCGGCCAGGCCTTCGGCCCATACGTCGGTGGCGGGGCCGCGGGCGAAGTCCTGGGCGCGCGGGCACTGCCGCTTGAGCAGGGCGAGCAGTTCCCGCTCCTTCTCCGCCGCGGCACGCAGGCCGGCGATGCGGGCGCGGACGCCGAAGCCGTCGCTGTCGGTGAGGGCGAGGTAGCGCTCGTAGGCCTCCAGGGCCTCGGTCTCCTCGCCGAGGGCCTCCAGGAGGCGGGCGCGCAGCCGCCAGCCGGCGCGGGAGTTCTTGCGCTGGGCGAGGACGGTGTCGCTGATGACGAGGGCGAGGTTCAGCTCGTCGTCGTAGCCGCACTCCAGCGCCTTGTTGGCGACGGCGAGCAGGGCGTCGAGCAGTTCGTTGCCGATGCCGGAGGCGGGGGTGGCGGCGCCCTTGACGGCCCGCTTGAGCAGCGCGGTGGCCCCGGTCGGGGCGGGCGGCGCGGGGGCGGCGGCGGAGGTCGTGCCCCATACGACGAGCAGCTTGCGCAGCTGCTCGGCGAGTTCGACGCGGCGGCGGTCGACGCTGCCGACGAGTTTGCCGCTGTGCGTCGCGCAGGCGCGCAGGCAGTCGTCCAGCTCCCCTCCACGCGCGCGTGCACGTCTCTTCTGGACCGTCGTCATGGCACTCCTGTTGTTTTCTTACCAAGCTCAAGCTGAGTTCATGGGTTTACCCGGCGTGGGGGGATTCTGGGAGAATTTAGAAAGCCAAAACGACATTCAGGTGAACTCACCGGGACCACACGGCTAATCGTTGGAACGTCAACCAAGACATCTCTGCGATTCGGACTAATGTGCTGAGGCGAACCCACAGGAGTGCCCGGCGCGGCGATGGTCGCGGGGATCGTCGAGGAGATGTTCGTGACCAGCATGGCCGTCCGCCCGGTGATCGATGCGCCCACGCCCGGGCCCGGCGGGCCGGAACGGCCGGCACCACGCCGGGAGAACCGCCTGCGCGCCCTGGACGGGCTGCGGCTGGTCGCCGCACTGATGGTGGCGGCGTACCACTACGGCGGCCGGGGCGGGGAGATCACGCATGCCTGGGGGAGCTCGCCGAAGGAGCAGTTCCCCACGCTGCACAACTATTTCGCGTACGGCTGCCTCGGCGTCCAGGTGTTCTTCGTGATCAGCGGGTTCGTGATCTGCATGAGCGGCTGGGGGCGGCCCCTGAAGTCGTTCTTCGCCTCCCGCGCCTCCCGGCTGCTGCCCGCCTACTGGGTGGCGGTCCTGCTGGTGACGGCCGTGTTCGCACTGCCGATGGTCGCCTACAAGGCGCTGTCGCCGAGCGACACGCTGGTCAACCTGACGATGCTTCAGTACCCGCTGGGCGTCGACCGGGTGCTGGGTGTGTGCTGGACGCTGTGGGCGGAGGTCCGCTTCTACGCGCTGTTCGCGCTGTGTGTCGTGCTGCCCGGGGCTTCGCGGCGGCGCGTGATCATGTTCTGCGCCGGCTGGACCCTGGCGGCGGCGATCACGCAGGGCGCGAACCAGCCGCTGCTCGACATCGTGTTCATGCCGGAGTACGCCCCGTTCTTCATCGGCGGTGTCGGCCTCTACCTCGTCCACCGCGACCGCAAGGACGTCTACGGCTGGGGCATCGTGGCCGTGAGCTTCCTGATCGGGCAGCACTACGCGGTGCGCAGCCTGTGGAACGCCTCGGACCCGAACGCCTTCGCCCACCGCACCTCGCTGGGCATCGTCCTCGTCGTCGCCTTCGGCTTCCTCGCCGTCGCGGCGATCGCGCTGGGCTGGCTGCGCTGGGCCAACTGGCGCTGGCTGACCGTGGCGGGGGCGCTGACGTACCCGTTCTACCTGGTCCACGAGCACCTGGGCTGGGTCGTGGTGCGCGCCCTGCACATCGGCCTGGGCCTGCCGTCGGCGGAGACCTTCGCCCTGACGATCGCGTCGATGCTGGCGCTGGCCTGGCTGATGAACCGCTACGTCGAGAAGCCGCTGACGCCGAAGCTGCGGGCGGCGCTGGCGAAGATGCGCTGAGCCGGGCCCGGTCCGGACCAAGCCCGGGGGTTGCTCCGATCGGGCGGTTGTTCATCAGACGTTCAGTCCGGAGACAGTTTGTGCCGCTCCCAGTGAGCAGGCTCGCTTCATGGTCAACGCACAGCAGTCCTCCCCGCCCCCCGGCGAGCTCAAGGACGTCCCCGGCTGGTTCCCGCCGCTCGACCAGGTCCTGTTCACCTGGTTTCTCGAACGGCAGGAGGCAAACGGGTTCCAGGGCGACCTGCTGGAACTCGGCGCCTACATGGGCAAGAGCGCGATCCTCGCCGGCCACCATCTGAGGGACGGCGAGAAGTTCACGGTCTGCGACCTGTTCGGCGGCGAGGCGCCCGACGGCGCCAACAAGGCCGAGACGGCGAAGTCGTACTCCTCGCTCACCCGGCAGGCCTTCGAGCGGAACTACCTCTCCTTCCACGACGAGCTGCCCACGGTGATCGAGGCCCCCACCTCCGTGATCTCCGACAAGGTCGCCCCGAAGACCTGCCGCTTCGTCCACATCGACGCCTCGCACCTGTACGAGCACGTGTACGGCGACATCGGCGCGGCCCGCGACATCCTGGTGCCCGACGGGATCGTCGTCCTCGACGACTTCCGCTCCGAACACACCCCGGGCGTCTCCGTCGCCGTATGGGAGGCCGTACTCAACCGCGGTCTGCGCCCGATCTGCCTCAGCACGCAGAAGCTGTACGGCACCTGGGGCGACCCCGAGCCGGTCCAGGAGGAGCTGCTGGACATGCTCAGGCAGCGCACGGACGTCGGTCTGAGCGTGCAGGAGGCGGCGGGCCACCGGCTGGTCCGGGCCCGCGCCAAGGGGATGCAGCCGCCGCCGTTCCCGCACTCGCGGCACTACGTCGAGCCCACGCCGCAGCCGGCGAAGGCGGCGTCGGCACCGACGCCGGCACCGGCCCGGACACCGGCGCCGAAGCGCCGACGCCCGCTCGCCCGGCGTATCGCCGTGGACCTGCTGCCGCCGGTGGTGACGCGGGCGGTGCGGCGGGCTCGTACGAGCCGGGCATAGGTCCTGTCGTCAAGGGCCTGGCGGCGGTACGGTCTCAGCCGACCCCGTACCGCGCCTCGATCCCCGCGACCAGCAGCGCCGGCCCCTCCTCGAAGTGCCGTTCGTAGTGGCGTACAACCTGGGCTGGAAGCTGGGCACGGTGCGGAGACCCGCACGGCCGGACGGTTACGTCGGCTGGGCCGGTGACTCGGCGTCCGGGCTCGGGAGCTACCTCGTGCCGCTCGGCCTCCGCCGGTGACTACGCGCCGGCCAGGGACAGCTTCGCCGCGAACCCGAGGAAGAGCGCGCCCGCCGCCGAGGTCGCCCCCGCCGCCAGGCGCCTACGGCGTCGGAAGGCGGCGGCCAGCTTCGTGCCGCTGAATATCAGCGCGCTGAGGTAGAGGAAGCTGGCGAGCTGGGCGAAGGCGCCGAGGACGACGAAGGAGAGGGCCGGGTAGGCGTACCCCGGGTCGACGAACTGCACGAAGAAGGCGACGAAGAACAGGATCGCCTTGGGGTTGAACAGACTGATGACCAGGGCACGGCGGTAGGGGCGCTCGTCGGTTCCGGCGGCCGGGCTGTCGTCGGCGGACTGCTCCCGCCGGGTCCGCCACATCGCCCACGCGGCCCGCAGCATCCCGATCGCCAGCCAGGTCAGATACCCGGCTCCGGCGTACTTCACGATGCCGAACAGCACGGCGTTGGCCTGGAGGAGAGAAGCCACTCCGGCGGCCGAGAGCGTCATCAGCACGGTGTCCCCGCACCAGACGCCGGCTGCGGCGGTGTATCCGGCCCGGACGCCTCGGCGGGCGGCCACGGAGAGGACGTACAAAGAGTTGGGGCCGGGCAGCAGGACGATCAGGACGAGTCCTGCGAGGTAGGTGGGCAGATCGATGACGCCGAACATGGAAAGGAGTGTCGCATGCGGGTACGACACTCCGACTCTGGATTTTCAGTCGTCGCCGTCGAGGAGGATGTCGACGGAGAGTTCGAGGGTGACGCCGACGGACTCGGGGACGGGGACGGTCTGGCCTCGCTTGTAGCGGACGGGGTCGGGGTACTTGCCGTCAACGGGGTCCCGATACAGGAGGACTTCGTCGTGCCTGCGGTCGGCGACGAGGTAGGCGGGGATGTTGGTCCGGGCGTAGACGTCGACCTTGGTTGCCGTGTCGTTGGTCCAGTTGGACGAGGTCACCTCCAGGACCAACCGGAAGACGTGAGGGGCGTAGCAGTTCTTCTCGACGAGAGCGTCCCGGAAGTCGGCGTCGACAATGGCCAGGTCCGGCACCGCGTAATCCTCGGGTCCCGTCGGCAGCCATAGACCAATGCCTGACACGGTTCTGAGCCCTGCCTGTCGGTCTCCCGCTTTGTGGCACTCCACGATCAACCAAGACAGCGTCACTTGATGCGGCCCATCCGGCGGCGGTGTCACGACAATGCTCCCGTTGAGGATCTCCACCCGGTGCCCGGGCAGCTCCTCCCAGAGCCGGTCGGCAGCATCAGAAAGCGACGACTCGTGCAGCATCACAGCCACGGCACCCTCCTTTCGGGAACACCCTCGACGAGATTAACCGGGGACGTGCGGTTTCCGCCCCCGATCACTCATTCGAGGGAACCGCCCAGCTCAGAACGCATCCGACGGCACGTAAGTCCCCCAAACCCCGCGCAACGCGTTACAAACCTCCCCCACCGTCGCCCGAGCCCGCAGCGCCTCCTTCATCGGATACAGGACGTTGTCCTCCCCCTCAGCCGCCTTCTTCAGGGCCGCCAGCGCCGAGTCCACCGCCCCCTGATCCCGCTCCGCCCGCAGCTTCGCCAGCCGTTCCGCCTGCTGGGCCTCGATGGCCGGGTCCACGCGGAGCGGCTCGTACGGCTCCTCCTCGTCGAGCTGGAAGCGGTTGACGCCGACGACGACCCGCTCGCCGGAGTCGGTCTCCTGCGCGATGCGGTACGCGGACCGCTCGATCTCGGACTTCTGGAAGCCGTGCTCGATCGCGTTGACCGCGCCGCCCAGCTCCTCCACCTTCGCCATCAGCTCGACGGTCGCCGCCTCGACGTCGTCCGTCATCTTCTCGATGACGTAGGAACCGGCGAAGGGGTCGACCGTCGCCGTCACGTCCGTCTCGTACGCCAGCACCTGCTGCGTACGCAACGCCAGCCGCGCGCTCTTGTCCGTCGGCAGCGCGATCGCCTCGTCGAAGGAGTTGGTGTGCAGCGACTGCGTGCCACCAAGCACCGCCGCCAGCCCCTGGACGGCGACCCGGACCAGGTTCACCTCCGGCTGCTGCGCCGTCAGCTGCACCCCCGCCGTCTGCGTGTGGAACCGCAGCATCAGCGACTTGGGGTTCTTCGCGCCGAACTCCTCCCGCATCACCCGCGCCCAGATCCGGCGGGCGGCACGGAACTTCGCCACCTCCTCCAGGAGCGTCGTACGCGCGACGAAGAAGAACGACAGACGGGGCGCGAAGTCGTCCACGTCCATGCCGGCCGCGACCGCCGTGCGCACGTACTCGATGCCGTCCGCCAGCGTGAACGCGATCTCCTGCGCCGGAGACGCCCCCGCCTCCGCCATGTGGTAGCCGGAGATCGAGATCGTGTTCCACTTCGGGATCTCGGCCTTGCAGTACTTGAAGATGTCGGCGATGAGGCGCAGGGACGGCTTCGGCGGGAAGATGTACGTCCCGCGCGCGATGTACTCCTTCAGCACGTCGTTCTGGATCGTGCCGGTGAGCTTGTCGGCGCTCACGCCCTGCTCCTCCGCCACCAGTTGGTAGAGAAGCAGCAGCAGAGCCGCCGGGGCGTTGATCGTCATCGACGTCGACACCTTGTCCAGCGGGATCCCGCCGAACAGCACCCGCATGTCGTCGATGGAGTCGATGGCCACGCCCACCTTGCCGACCTCGCCGCTCGCGATCGGGGCGTCGGAGTCGTGGCCCATCTGGGTGGGCAGGTCGAAGGCGACCGACAGGCCCATCGTGCCGTTGGCGATCAGCTGCTTGTAGCGGGCGTTGGACTCCGTCGCCGTACCGAAGCCGGCGTACTGGCGCATCGTCCACGGACGGCCCGTGTACATCGACGGATAGACACCACGGGTGAAGGGGTACGAGCCCGGCTCGCCCAGCTTCTCGGCCGGGTCCCAGCCCTCCAGAGCGTCCGGCCCGTAGACCGGCTCGATGGGCAGTCCGGACTCCGACTCGCGCGACATGGTGTGTGCCTCCCGCTGAAGCAGTTACTCGCCGGCTACCGGCTGGTACGGTCCGACCCTTCGACGGACTGTAGCGGTGGGCGTGCACCCGGTGGAGGGCAGCACGCTGGGACCTTGCTCACAGGCCTTTTGCGGTCCCGGTCACAACAATGCCGCGCCGTTCACGAACCGTCATTCCAGGGGAACATCTCAGGGACGTCTCAAGGGCGTCCTGGGGAAGATTTCAGACGACACCTGAGCGCATCGGTGAGACGGCGGGGGGCCGCAATGCGTATGACGGGCATGAGGGGCATGACGGGCTGGGGGAGATCGATCACCGCACTGCTGGCCCTGGCCACGGCCTGCGGCTGTACGGTGCAGGCCGCGGACGGGGGCGGGAAGCAGCGCTCGCCGGTCCGCATCGAGCTGCCGAGCAGCGCCCCTCCCTCGACGCCGGCGGAGGAGAAGGGCGGCAACGAGAACAAGCCGAGCGCGACGCCCACCAAGCCCCCGCCCGCCGTCCTCTGGTCCCGCGGCGACTCCGGCCGGGACGTCCGCGAGCTGCAGGCCCGGCTGCGGCAGGTCGCCTGGCTGTTCGACGGGCCGACGGGGACGTACGACGACCTGACCGAGCGGGCGGTCAAGGGCTTCCAGGGCAAGCGCGGGCTGCCGAGGACGGGCGAGACCGACACCGTGACCTGGCAGCGGCTGCTGCGGATGACGCACGAGCCGGGCAAGTGGGAGCTGTACCTGATGGGCGGACAGCCGGCCGCCGCGCCGGACCCGCGCTGTCTGACCGGCCGCGTGCTGTGCATCGACAAGACGAGCCGGACCCTGCGCTGGATGATCGACGGCCGGACGGTGTCCACGATGGCGGTCCGCTTCGGCTCGCGGTACACGCCCACGCGCGAGGGCGTGTTCAGCGTCTACTGGAAATCCCGCCACCACGTGTCGACGCTGTACGACTCACCGATGCCGTACGCGATGTTCTTCAGCGGCGGCCAGGCCGTGCACTACTCCTCGGACTTCGCGGCCCGCGGTTACGCGGGCGCCTCGCACGGCTGCGTCAACGTACGGGACGAGAGGGCGATCGCGGAGCTGTACGCGCAGGTGAGGAGCGGCGACAAGGTCGTCGTGTACTGGTGACGCCGGCTTCGTGAGACCGGCAGGGGATTCGGGGCGCGGGCGGGACCGGGGGAACGTGTCCCGCCCGCGCCAAGGTGCACGAGCCGTGGGTACGGGGGGAACCCCGGCTCAGTGCGACGGCCGATGACCAGTCGGCTCACTCATTACTGCGCTCCGGCGGCCGAAAACGTCACACCCGTCGGGAAAAAACTTCGACGAGTTCAGCAGGGGCGGAGAAACCGCAGGTCAAGGCGTTTTCGGAGTGTCTTCGGCGAGGACCCGAGTGCCTTCCCGAGGATCAGAGCGCGCTGTACGTCGGCGCGGGCGCCGGGCCGGGCGAGGTCATCGCCCGCTTCGGGTGGGCGGCGGACGGCGGGGTGTTGTCGTCGCCGCCCCGTTCGCCGCCGTCGCGGCCGTTTGCGGCGCTGCCGCCGAAGTGCGGGTGGCTGCCGACGTTGCCGTTGCCCTTGCCGTTGTCCCCCCTGTCCCCCCTGTCGCCCTCGTCGCCCTTGCCGTCCTTGCCACTCTTGTCGCCCTTGCCGCCGCCCTTGAGGTCGTCGGCGGAGCCGGTGCCCGCCAGCACGCCCTTGCAGTACTTCGGCACCCGC
Organism: Streptomyces sp. NPDC002838; assembly: GCF_040295365.1. Classification (NCBI taxonomy): domain Bacteria; kingdom Bacillati; phylum Actinomycetota; class Actinomycetes; order Kitasatosporales; family Streptomycetaceae; genus Streptomyces; species Streptomyces sp. NPDC002838. The sequence goes on from NZ_JBEOVF010000011.1 coordinate 58,008, forward strand.
GAGGAACCGCCCGCCGCGCCCTCCAGGGCGCGCCTGCGGTCGGCGGTGAGGTCCTCGCCGTCGCGCACGGCCCGGCAGGCCGATGCCGCTCCGTTCCACGGGCGGCTCCCGTTGCGCCCCTTCCCGGCGTCGGGGCCGGTGCCGTCGTCCGGCTTGGCCGAGCCGCCGCGGGCCGTGTCGCGGGAGGAGTCCTCGCCGGAGCCCTGGCCGGAGCCCTGGCCGGAGGAGGAGCCGCCGGCGGCGCCGTCGGGCGAGGGCTCGCTCCGCGGGGCCCGCGGCGACGGGGAGACGTACGGCTGCTTCGGTGTCACGGCGGCCGAGACCGAGGCGCCGGGTTCCGGTTCCGCATCGCCGAACGGTGTCGGCAGCGCTCCGGTTCCGGCCGCGACGGCCACCCCGCCGACCATGCCGACGGCCAGCGCGGCGGCCAGCCCGAGGCGCACGGCACGGGCCCGGAGGCGGCGCGGGGTGTCCTGGTCCGGGCCGCCGATACGGACGAGACCGGCGTCCGAGGAGCGGCCGCGGGTGCGGTCGCCGAGGGCGGCCGGCTCGTCGGCCCGCTCCCCGCCGCGCTCCGCGCGCGCTGTGCGGAAGGCGGCCAACGCGGCTGCCTCGCCGGGGAGTTCGGCGCTGGTCGGCGGGGACTCCACGGACAGCGCGTCCAGCGTCTTGGCGAGCCGTTCGGCCTGATCGCGGGCGGTCGCGTCGACGGCTTCGAGGGACTCTCCGCTCAGCAAACGCTCCGCCGTTTCGCGGTCCAGCCACCTGTACTGCTCGTCGGCCATCACATGTCCTTCTGCGTCCGCGCACGCATATGCGTCACACTGGCGGACGTCACCGCGCGGTCGTGCGGTTCTCTCTGGGGAGGCATCGCGCCGAGGACGCCGGCCGATTCCGGATCGTCGTCGAGCAGTTCGGCGAGCCGTTTCAGACCGCGGTGCGCGGCCGTCCGTACGGCCCCCGGGCGCTTGCCGAGCGTCTCGGCGGCGGTCTTGGCGTCGAGCCCGACGACCACACGCAGGACGACGGCCTCGGCCTGGTCCTGCGGCAGCCGGGCGATGAGGGCGAGCGTGCTGTCGGTGGCCAGGGCCTCGATGGCCTCACCCGCGGTGTCGGACACGGCGGGCCTGCCGGTCAGCTCGGTCTCGTCGCCGCCGATCGCGGGGCGGCGCCCGCGCATGCGTATGTGGTCCAGGGCGCGGTTGCGGGCTATGCGGGCGGCCCAGCCGCGGAAGCGGTCCGCGTCGCCGCTGAACCGCTCCAGGTCACGGGCGATCTGCAGCCAGGCCTCGGACGTGACGTCCTCGGCGTCGGGGTCGCCGACGAGCGTCCGTACGTATCCGAGCAGCCGTGGATGCACGGCGCGGTACACAGTCCGGAACGCGGTCTCGTCCCCGTCCTGTGCCGCAAGCACCGCGGTCGTCAGCTCCGCGTCGTCCCCCAGCACCCGTGTAGATCCTCAATACCTGGTCGAGTCGATGGTCGCGGCTTCGAGCCGTCGATGATTGCGGTGATCATTTCAACTTCCACGCCCCGGCGCGAAAGGCACGTTACGACCTGAAACCGCTGCTCGTCCATGTCCGTACAAGATGCAACTACCTTGTGATACGACGGGTGACTCGGTGGGTGTGACAGAAAACGCACCCATGGCGCTGTAGGAAGTACGGGCCGCCGCGCGGCCCGTGCCGCGCGACGGCCGGGGCCTCTCCTGTGGGGGGTGGCGGCTCTGGCCGTCTCGCGTTCCACCCCAGGTGACCTGGTATTGCCCGAGGTACGAGGCGTCTCCATGACCAGCACGTGACCAGCGCATCCAGAAACCCGCCGCTCTTCCCGAGCCTGATGCGCTGGACCGGCCCCGGCACCGATGCCCACATCAGCACCTTGGGCCCCTCGCCCGAGCGTTCCACTAGGGGTGCACCGGTGGCGGCACGCGCGCCTTCGTCACCCGCACCCCGATCGCCCGCGCGCCCTGGCTGCGGCTTCCCGACGGCACCGGCGTCGGAGTACGGGTGAGCTTCCTCGCCGCCGACGGAACGGTACTCGCCGGCGAAACACGCACCGCGGGCTCCTACACCTGGCTAGGTTCCTTCGGCCCCGACTTGCCGGCCCACGCGGTCACCGCAATCCGGGTACACACACGGATACGGGCCATCGAGCCGGGCGCCTACGAGGTCGGCTGTTCCGGCATCGGCCGCTTCGACTTGACCATCGACGGCTCACCCGCCTTCGACACCAAACTCGAACTGCCACCGGAAGCCGACATGATGACCGCCATGTCGCCCCCCCCCGCAGCGTACGCACACCGTCCACCTCGACGGGGGCGAGGACGTCGAAGTCATCCTGACCCATCACCTCGAGGCCGCGAGCGAATCGGCGCCGCCCGGCGTCTTCACCAGCTTCCAGGTCAACCTGCAACCGCCACGCCCGACCGACGAGGCCGACCTTGAACGGGCCGTGGCGCTGGCTCGTGACGCCGACGTCGCGGTCGTGGTCGTGGGCACGAACGAGGAGGTGGAAAGCGAGGGCTTCGACCTGAGCAGCCTGGCGCTGCCCGGACGACAGGACGAACTGGTACGGCGGGTAGCCGCGGTGAACCCGAGGACCATCGTGGTCGTCAACTCCGGCGCCCCGGTGCTGCTGCCCTGGGCCGACGACGTCTCCGCGATCCTGCTCGCCTGGTTTCCCGGCCAGGAGTTCGGCAACGCCCTCGCCGACGTCCTGCTGGGCCTCGTCGAACCGGGCGGCCGGCTGCCCACCACCTGGCCCGACACCGAACACGCTCTACCGTCCACACAACCCACCGACGGTGCGCTGCGCTACGACGAGGGACTGCACGTCGGATACCGCAGGTACCGGGCCGGCGCCCCAGCACCCCGGTACCCCTTCGGACACGGCCTGGGCTACACGACGTGGGAATACCTGTCGATCGACGCACCGACCAGCGTAGACCTGGACAGGGACGTGGACATCACCGTCCACCTACGCAACAGCGGCCGACGCCCCGGCCGGAAGGTTGTGCAGGTCTACCTGCACCGGCCCGGCAGCGCCATCGAACGCCCGGCCCGCTGGCCGGCCGGGTTCACCGCCATCAGTGCCGCACCGGGCGAAGAGGTCACTGCGACGGTGCGGCTGACCACGCGAGCGTTCCAGCACTGGGACACCACAGACGGCCGTTGGAACCTCGAGCCGGGCACGTTCCACGTCGACATCGGCTCCTCCGCCGGCGCCGTACACCTCACAGCCGATCTCACCGTCCACATACCGAGCGAGCCGTGCCGGTGATCCCGGCGCTCCGGCGGGCACGCGCTCCACGGCTGCGGCACGTGTCCGCCGGTCGCTCTCTGCTGGAGCCTCATCGTGGACGCCACCGGTTCCCACGTCCACCTGAATCACCCGCCCCAACGAGCCTCGATTAAGACCGTGTCCTATGTGGTGAGGCCGACGTTGATTCAACATGGGGCGGGGTAGGTGGAGTTGGATTGTTCCGGACGGGCTGTGGGAGATCGCGAAGCCGCTGATCCCTGCGTCGCGGGTGCGGCCGCAGGGCGGCGGTACGCAGGACACGCCTGATGAGACGCTGTTCGCGGCCATCGTCTACGTCCTGGTCAGCGGCTGTGCCTGGCGGGCTTTGCCGCCGTGCTTTGGCATATCGAAGTCGACTGCTCACCGCCGGTTTCTGATCTGGTCCCGGGCCGGCGTCTGGGGCCGCCTGCACGAAGCCGTGCTGCACCGACTCGACGACGCCGGCCTGATCGACGTCTCCCGCGTCGTCCTCGACACCGCCCACGTGAGGGCTAAAAGGGGGGGCGAACACACAGGTCCGAGCCCCGTGGACCGAGGCAAGCCGGGTTCCAAGATGCACATCCTGTCGGACGCGAACGGGCTGCCCCTCCTTGTTGGCGTCTCGGCCGCCAACACCCACGACGGTGAGGGCCTGAAGCCCATGATCGAGGGTCACCAACCGACCTGCGCAGGTGGCTGCGATGGAAGCGCATCGGCGTCCGCATCGCCCGCAAAGGCATCGAGTCCAGTCAGCGATTAGAGCGTCGCAGGTGGGTGATCGAGAGGACGATGGCGTGGCTGTCCGGTTACCGCAGACTCAGCCCCTGCTACGAGCGCCATCCCCACAACTACCTGGCATTTCTCGGCCTCGCCGCCGCCCTGTGCTGCTACAAACGCCTCGTCCGCCTCACCACGTAGGACACGGTCTTACGAGGTGCCTTGCTTCGTGGGGCTGATGAGGGCGTAGGAACTCCCATCATCCCAGGTCAGCAGGTACCTCTTCGCATTTCATCGTCGACAGACCGACTATCGCGTGGTGGATCCAGGTTCAGCGTTGAGGAGGAAGACCTTTACTGCCGACCCCCTTGAAGCGCCAAACTACAAGAGCCCAGAGTGCGCCCAGGATGACCAAACCGACCCAAGCTTCGGTAATTCCTTGTGCCACTATCAGATAGATCAGGAACAAGACGCAGGGGACAGTGGCAATGGTCGCCCACCTCAGGTTCCTACGGGTTCTGTCGGCGTGGGTGAAGCTCCCCGGGCCCATGCTCATTCCTCCGTATCCGTAGTACCGGTGAGAGGGGGCTGTGCCCCCTCTCACCGGTAGATCAGTCGCCCTTGATGGCACCTGAGACGATTTCACCGGCGTAGAAGCCGACGCCGGCGCACACGGCGGGAGCTGCTGCCGCTCCCACTCCTGTTCCGGCAGTCAGAGCGCCGCACGTGAGTCCGGCTGCGGTTCCAACGGCCCAGCCGGCGACGCTCGCCCACGCAGCACGGGTGTCACCCTGAAAAGCGGCGATTCCCGTATTGATTAGGTCGCTTCCTTTTCCTAGTCCTTCAAGGACGCCTCCGATGCTGAGAAGTCCTGACGGGTCGGCATTGTTGATGGGGTCGCCGGCGGCGTAGAGGTAGGAGTTGGTCTCCTGGCCGGAAGGATCGGGCTGGTTGAACCGCCCGATTTGGGGGTCGTAGTAGCGGGCGCCCATCTTGTACAGGCCCGTGGGGTCCTGGTAGGCGCCGGTGTAGCGGAACGGCTGGGGGACGGCCTCCGTCGGGGTGGTGCGGGGCAGGCCGGTGGGGCCGTAGGCGTATGTGTGGGTGCGCTTGCCCGCATCGTCGACCAGGCCGAGGACGTTGCCGGTGGCGTCGGTGAGGTAGTAGTAGGACTTCCCCCCAGTCGTCATGGAGTTCAGAGTGCCCGCAGGTTCGCGGATGAATCCGGTGTCGACGCCGTTCGTCGTCGTGGACGCCAGCCCCAGCGCGGTGTGGTGGAACCAGGTCGAACCCAGCTTGGTGCGCTCGGAGTTGTCCGTGCCCGCGTGGACCAGGTCGGAGTTGGTGCCGCCCTGTGTGATGCCGGACAGCTGGCTGTGGTCGGTCCAGGTCTCGTTCGTCCGGGCGGTCGCGGTGGTACGTCCGCCGGCGGTCTCGTTGCCGCTCTTGTCGTAGGACCACGGTGTGGCCGAGCCGGTCTGGGAGGTGAGCTGGCTGGCGTCGTTGTAGGTGAACACCGCGCTGCCCGGGCAGGTGGCGGCGGTGCCGTCCTGGCTGGTGAGGTTGCCGGCCTTGTCCCAGCAGTACAGCCACGACGCCGTCCGCGCGCCGGCCGAGTCGGCCTCCAGCGCGTAGGACAGCCGGTCCTGGGAGTCGTAGGTGTAGGACGTCTTGCGGCCGGTGGCGTTGTCGGTACGGGTGCGGATCTTGGTGGTGTCCTTGCCCGCGCTGGCGTAGCTGTAGGTCAGGTCGGCCAGCGTCGTGGTGCCCGAGGCGGTCTTGACGGCCGAGGGGCGGCCGTTCTTGTCGATGGTGAACGACTGGGTGGTGCCGCCGGGGTAGACGGTCTTGGTCCGCTTGTCGTTGTTGTCGTAGTCGAAGTCGGTCTTCTTGCCGACCGGGTCGGTCAGGTAGTCCAGGCGGCCGGCCTTGTCCCAGGTGTAGTCCGTCTCGCCGGTCGGGTCGGTGTAGTAGTCGACATCACCGCCCGGCGTGTATGCGAGCGCCGTCTGCGCACCGTTCTGCAGAGTGCGCACGCTCTCCCGGTTGAGCTCGTCGTAGTCCCACTTCGTCGTACCGGAAGCGTCAGTGCGGGATGCGACGTTGCCGTCACCGTCGTAGGAGTAGGTGACGGTGGAGTTCGTCGAGGACACCGTCTTCACCCGGTCGCGGCTGTCGTACGTGTACACGGTCCTGATGCCGCGGCCGTCGGTTGCCGTCTCCACGCGGCCCAGCGCGTCGTAGGTGTACGTCGTCGCGCCCAGCGGAGCGGGCGGGGTGACCTTGGACAGGTTGCCCTTGGCGTCGTAGGTGAACGACGTGGTCTTGGCGTTGCCGTCCTTGGCGGTGCAGCGCTGGCCCTCGAAGCCGCCGCAGGTCGGGGTCGCAGGGTTGTAGCTGTACGAGCGGGTCGCGCCGGCGGTGCCGGAGGTGGTCACCGACATGGTGTTGCCGTTGGTGTCGTACGTGAAGGTGTCCTTGCGGCCGTCCGCGCTGGTGAAGTCGTTGGGCAGATCGGTACCGGCGATCGTCTGGTACGCCGTCACGGACGCCGTCGCCCCCAGGGGGAGCTTGACGGAGGTGGTGTTGTTGCGGGCGTCCCAGCCGTAGGTGGTGGTGTTGCCGCCGGTGCCGTCCGCACCCGTGCCCATCGCATCGGTGGCTGTCTGCACCAAGTGGTTGGTGTACTTGGTGTGGCGGGAGTGCTGGAGCGGGTCGGTGACCTTGGTGACCTCGCCGTCCGCATTGTGCGTGTAGACCGTGTCGTCGCCGTCCGGGTCGGTCACCGTCGTCGTGCCCGCGGCCGCCGGAGTGGCCGCGGAGTAGGTGAACTTCCAAGTGGGGCCGGTGTGGCCGCTGCCGGTGGACTCAGTGGCCCGCTGCATGGAGGTGACCCGGCTCTGGCTGTCGTAGGTGAACAGGGTGACCGTGCCCTCGGGGGTGGTCACCTTCGTCACCCGGCCGTCCCCGTCGTACTCGTAGGCCGTGGCCTTGCCTGCGGTGTCGGTCGTCTTGGCCAGGTTGCCGTCCGCGTCCAGGTCGAAGACGGCCGTGCGGCCGGTGTGGTCCTTGGCCTGCCACTGAGAGGCGGCGGTCTTGACCAGGTCGATCCAGCGGCCGGAGCGGTTCTCGGTGAGCTTGAAGCCCCTGTGCTCGCCGCCTTCGTCGTGCTGCTCGACGGTGATCGTGCCGCGGTTCTTGTCCGTGACCTTGGTCAGGGTGCCGTTCGCATTGTAGGTGTCGCGGCTGCCGGACTTGCGGTCGGTCAGGGTGTAGGTGCCGTCGGCGTTCTTCGTCAGGTCCTTGGAGTAGCCGGTGGGGGTGGTGTACCCGCCGCCGGTCTTCGCGGTGAACCGCAGCAGGTCGCCGGTGGCGTCGAAGACGTCGACCTCGCCGTCGTTGACCTGGAGGTAGCGTTCGTATCCCTGCCACCAGCGCTGGGAGACCTTGCCCCAGGGCGCTTCGAGGCTGTTGTACGTCCGCGTGAGCTGGAGCTTGTGGCCGACGCCGGCGATGTCGAAGTCGGTGGCGGCCAGCATCAGGTTGCCGTTGGACAGGTTCACCCGGGCCACGGTCGCGTCGTTCAGGCGGGTGTCGAGGATGCGGTGCCAGGGAACCTGGCCTTGCCCCTCGGGCAGATATGGGATCGCCGCCCGGCCTGTGGCATTCCGTCCGTCGGCCGTGGCCGGCGGGCCGGTGGTACGGGCCTTCTGTGCCGCCCGCCAGGCTGCGACCTCGGACGACACCTCGGTCTCCGCCTCGGAGTCCGGGGCCTTCGTCACGCCCGCCGGCGTGGCCGGGACGTCGACCTTCGTCGGGCTGGTCCACGGGCTTTCCTGCTTGGGCCGTTCCGGTTCGGACGGGGCCGCCACAGCTGGTGCGACGGCCACGACTAAAGCCGCGGTAGTGATTGCGGCGGTGAGAGCGATTCTGGGTGATCTCCGGGCACGCCGAGACGGCGTACGCGCAGCACGCGACTGCATCAGCTTCCCCCCACAGGAAGTCAGAAACCGTGACCCCAGCGGTCACAGACGACGCACAAGCTGTCACAAGAGACACACAAAACGGCGCGGCGTGCCCGCCAACCGCGTTCCGATACGGGCCGGAATCAGCCCTACCTCTTCACGCCCATAGACCAGGACAACAAGGGGAGAATCACCTCTTGAAAAGTGAGGAATACTCACTTCCGGTCTGGAATATGACAGAGGGCTTGACCGAAAGTGCTTCCTCACCCAGGTTCCAGTCCCTTGCCCGGCCTTCACTCACCGGATTCGAGACAGATTGACGCAGCCCGGCGGACGCTTCGACCACCGCTACAGGGGCACTGTGTTCCGTTTCATGCAGATACGCCCAGTGCGGAAAGTTGTCTTGCAGGTCACGTCCGCCCCAAGAACGCCCCTTTGCACGGCCCTTCACCGAATGCACACTTACGGCGTCCGGCGAGCCCGCCCGCATCCGCGGCAGCAGCAGCCGCTCTCCGCAGAGGACTTTCCCGCGATGACCGATCCCGGCAGACCCACGCGCTTATGCCGCGCGCGCAGGCGCCACCGCACCACTCCCGACCGCCGCGATCGCGCTGTCCAGTACGCCGGCCGCCTGCTGTGCTGGAGCCTCGCCACCGCCATGGCGTCAGCCGCCACCGACATCCTGCTCGACCCCCGCGCCCACTGGTGGCCCTACACCTGGCCCGCACCCTGGATCCTGACCGGCGCCTCCGCCCTCACCTGGGTGCTGCTGCAAGCCCGCGAGAAGAACACCGGCGGCCCGCCGACCGACGACGAAGACCCCTGCCAGGACGAGTGGGAACGCGCCGCCTGAAACCCGCAGGGCCAGGAGGGCACTCGAACGGGAACCCTTCGTCGTCGTCCGGCGCGATCACGACGACCTCGACACGGGCGCTGCCGACAGCGGGGTCCGTTCCGGTCGTTACTGCTTCGGCGTATTAGGGTCCGTCAGGTCTGTCGAGAGCGAGCCTCGTCCCGGCGAGGAATCCGTCGAGGACGGCGTGCCGGTACTGCAGCGCCTTGAGCCGCCTGCGGAGCAGAGTCTCCAGCTCGCTGAGGGTGCGGGCGGCCAGGTTGGCAGGCTCCGTTTGATGTGCGCCCACAGGCCCTCCACCGGGTTGAGGTCGGGCGCATACCCGGGCAGTAGGACACCGTCAGCCAGTCCTGCTCGGCAACGAGTGCATTCATCGTGTTGGAGATGTGGGTGCTCAGCCGGTCCCACACCACGATCAGCGGGGCCTTCAGCAGCTGGTGGACGCCATCCAGCAGGCCGATGTAGTCCCTCTCGCCCAGCGAGCGGCGCTTGCCCTTGCGGCCGGCGTGCCGACGCAGCCGGAAGCACAGGCGGGCGGGCAGGCCGGGCCGGTAGCACAGCAGCCCGGCCACAGAGAGCCGTCCCCGACTGCGGCCGGACACCTTGACCCTCGGGGTGATGCCGCGCCGGCCCCAGGTGCGATCCTTGGGCGGCCGACCGGTCACACCCGCTTCGTCCTCGAAGCAGATGAACGCGCCGGTCGCCGCCCGGAGGGTTTTACCTCCCGCCAGGTCGCCTCCCGCCACGCGGTGATCGCCTCCTCGTCGCGTTCGTGCGGCGGGCCGGGCGGGCATCTGCACGCTGTAGCCCATCCGGTGCAGTAGCCGGGTCACCCCGGAGACGCTGTAGGAGATGTGGAACTTCCGCCCGATCAGCGTGCGTACCCTTGCTGCGGTCCACACCTGGTCGTCGCCCGGCCGTGCACGGCCGGCCCCTCCTCCAGCCACATCGCGAGCTTGGCCTGCAGGTGAGGGCCGAGCCGGCAGTCGTAGCCGCAGAGGCCTTTGGAACGCAGAGCCTCGCGTCCGCCCGTCCTCCAGGTACGGCGCCACTGGTAGACCGACTTCTCACTCACCCGTAACTCCCGGGCGATGCACGGGACTTCCACGCGCCCTCTTCAACGAGGTCAACGGCCCGCATCCGTACCTCTTCCCGGCGCCTGCGCTGCTCGGCGGTCAGCCCGCCCCCGTCCGGATACCGCATGCCTCCGGCGTACCAGCTCGGACGGACCGCGTCACCGTCCCGACACAGATCCAGACCCCGAAACGCCGAAGTCAGTACTTCGCGGGTATGCCCCTTGAGGGTGGCCCTGGTGCGGGTGGTGGCGAAGTCCAACAAGATGACTGTCCTGTCGTAGGTAGCGATGGCCAGGGTCTTGCCGTCCGGGCTGAAGCCACCGCGTCGACGCTTCCCCTGGATTCTCCGACGTTGGAGGTGCGCTTGGTGGCTACGTCCCACAACGTCACAGTGCCGTTGGAGACAATCGCCAGTGACCTCTTTTCAACCTGCCTGATCGTGTGGACGGCTCCCCGGCTTGAGATCTGACGTGGCGAGACCAGCCGCTGGATCGCCCGTCTGGTGGTCTCCAGCGCCACTCCACGGCACTCGCCACCAATCCCGCGGCCGACACAGGGGCCGGCGAAATGGATCGAGTGTCGCCGCCGACACCGACGTGTCCTCTCGACCATGACGTCGATAGAGTCAGGCGCCCGGCGGACCGTCCGGGCAGGCCGGACCCGTGTCCTCACCTGCGGAGACAGGTTGTCGATGCATCTGCATCCAGGCGAGACCGAGGCCGTTGGCTGGCGGGTGGTGACCGTGCGCGACGCCGTCCGGCAGCTGCGCGATGCGTCACCCGACGTCACCGGACGTCCGCGGGTGATCGCGATCGACGGCCGGGGTGGCGCCGGCAAGACGACCCTGGCCGAGCGGCTACGCAAGGTGGTGCCCAACTCCGCCATCGTGCACACCGACGACATCGCCTGGAACCACGCCTGCTTCGACTGGGGCGCCGTGCTCGTCGAGAACCTCCTGCAACCCCTGCACCGGGGTGAGGCGGTGGACTTCCGCCCTGATGCCTGGATCACCCACGACCGGCCCGGATCGATCACCATCCCCGCCGGCGCCGACTTCATCTGGGTCGAGGGCACCGGCATCATCCGCGAAGAGCTTGCCCCGTGGTTGGACGCCTCGGTGTGGATGCAGGGTGACCTCGATGAGCAAGAGCGCTTGTTGGTCGTCCGCGACGGTGACTCCCCCGAGCAGCTGAAGCAGGTGGCGAACTGGCTGCTGGAGGAACTGCCGTTCATGTTGCGAGAACAGCCGTGGGCCCGAGCCACCATGATCGTCGCCGGCCCTCCGCAGATCGACCACGACCCGGACACCGAGTTGGTGGTCGCCCCGCCGACCGGCCCTTAGGTCGGCCGACCCACCCGCAGAACGCGGGTGAGCGGTTCGAGCGGAACTCGGCCGCGGAGCTGGCCCACTTCACTGGGCCTAATCCAACCTCATGCTGACGTGACGTGGTGGAGGACGAGGACGGCCTTCACGACGTCGGTGATCCGGTTAGTGCTGCAGCGGAGTTTCCGCAGGAGCTGCCAGCCCTTGAGGGTAGCCATGGCCTGCTCGCCAAGACCGCACCCAGGGTCAATACGAACGCCGCACCCAGGAGGGCAAGACCCGTCGTGAGATCATCCGATGCCTCAAGTGATATGCCGCCCGAGAGGTCTTCGACCTGGAGAACGGCAACGGAGCAAGGCATCACCAGCTCACCACAGAAGAGCCGCACCCAACTTCGAACACCCCACCCGCCGTACGACGGACGGCTTCGACACCTTCGACCTCACCGTGGACATGGTCGTCGACCCCGACCTCACCCGCTGGGAGTGGAAGGACGAAGACCGAGTACGCGCACGTGCGGCGGCTTGGCATCGTCACCGCGGCGGCCCTGCTCGGGCCCGAGACGGTTCTCGGCCTGCGCACCTCCGCGGCACGGGTACACGGGTACCTCAAGCCCATCTTCACCGGGCACGTGGTGGCCAACGAGAGCGCCTTCACCGAGGCATGGGAGCGCTTCGAGTACCTGCGCCTGCTCGTCCAGGAGGACGCTGGAAACTACATCAGTACGCCGCACCTGCTGGTCTCCGGCATGCGCGGCGACTACCGTCCGCTGGCATCCCAGTGGCTCGAGCGCGAACTCGCATCGGGTGACCAGCATCCGCTGCTGCGCGCCGGCTTCCTCGGCGGGGACCTCGAAAGGATCACCACCACCCAGAAGAAGGTGGACTCCCGCATCACCGAGTGGGTCGACCAGATCGACTGGAACACCCGCAGGGTGATCAACAGGTCCGGACCGTTCTACCCCGACGAGCTGAGCTGATCAGAGCGCATGAACACCGGGAGGCCGCCACCGACACGTTGACGGCCTCCCGGCACCAGTCCACCCATCGATGGCGACGTTGGTCATGGTCTGCTCCCCTCCAAGCGGGCACGGGCGGCCCCGCCCGAGCGGACCGTACGGGCAGCGGGAGGCAGGCGTCCGAGTAACCCGGAGCGCATGATCCTGATGAGGATCTCTGGATTCGGCCAGGACTACTCGTCGCCTCACTTGCTCCGTTACCAAACCGAGTGGGGAGCGAAAGCGAGCACCTCGCAGGTGGCGAGCCAGGGCCGCCCGCTCGTGGAGTGTGCGAGCCGTGCCGAGCCGTCAAGGACGCCTTCGGCGGAGCTACGCACTGGGCTTCCGCCCATCCTGGCCCCGGCGTCCTATCTCCGGCCCACGGTGCAGAGTAGAGACGGCGGCCGCCACGTCCCCGACCACTTGCCCGGTGGATCCCGAAGGCCACCACCGCCGCTTTGACGGTGTCGCTGCCACCCTTGTACGCCTCGTACAGCGTGAGCAGGAGTGGCCGCTGGGGGGTCGGGGCAGGCGGGTCGGCCAGCCGTCGCAGCTCAACGAGGACGTCGTCGAGAAGCTTCGCAGGGGCCGCCCCCGACGGTTGGTCACGTGACCAGCGCGTGACCAGTAGCGGTCAGGAACAGCCGGAATCACCCAGATGAGGACCGAGCTAGACGGAAAACGGGAACCTGTACCGAGACAGCAAAGCACCTGGTCAGAGGCCTTTACGCCTCTACCAGGCCAGGGGTGGCGGCCCCGGCCGTTGCCTCGGCGGGATCGCCGGGCCTGTGGGGACGCCGGGGCGGATGGCGGTACGTCTTCTCGCGGCACAGCTTCCTGCGCTACGGCTTCCTGGGTTGCCGCTCCTTGCGCTACGGCTTCGTCCCCCGGGCCTTGCCGGTCTGTCCCTGGCCGTTGTCGGCACCGCTGCCCGCGCTGCCGCTTCCCGTGCCGTCGCCACCGGTGCTGCCGGCGCTGCCGGTGCTGCCGGTGCTGCCGGTGCTGCCGGTGCTGCCGGTGCTGCCGGTGCTGCCGGTGCTGCCGGTGCTGCCGGTGCTGCCGGTGCTGCCGGTGCCCGTGCTGCCACTGCTGCCGGTGCCCGCGTTGCCCTTGTTCGCGCCGTTGTCCTCCGCGCCGCCGGTGCCGCCGCCCGTGGTGCCCGGCGTACCGGTCTGGCCCTGGCCCGGCTTGCTGTCGTCCGCCGCCCGCGCCAGCTGCTCGGCGCAGTAGTCACTGACGTTCGCCTCGCCGCCCGCGGCCGCGACGAGCCGCTGCCAGGCCCTCGCGTCGAGCGCCTTGCCGCGGCCCTTGACCTGCTCGTAGGCACGGCAGTGGGCCTCGGTGTCCTGGGCGGTGGTCGGGCGGTCGGCAGGGGCTGAGGAGGAGTCCGGGGCGGAGGGCACGGCGCTCGGCCGGGCCGACGCGCCCGTCGAGGAACCGGGACGGCCCCGGTCGTCATCGGCGTCGTGCGTGGGCGAACTCCCCGAGCCGATCGCGGCGAACGCGACACCGCCCAGCGTGAGGCTGGCGAGGAACACGGAGAGCGTGGCCTTCAGCGAGCGGGGCATACGCTGTTCGCGGGGGCGCCAGTCGTCACGGCGCCGGGTACGTGCCCCGTGCCGCCCCGCGTCCCGAGCGGCCCGAAAAGCGGCCACGGCGCGTTGCTCGCCCTCACCGCCGACCTCGCCCCCGCGCATCGCGGCCGCCAGCAGCGCCTCCAACGCGGCGGTGTCGCGGTGGGCGGCCCCATGCCGCGCCCGGGCGTCACCGGGGCGCACGCGTCGACGGCCGGGAACCCCGTTGCCGCTCTGTCGCTCACCCATACCGTGTCCGTCCCTGTCCGGCCTGTACTTGCTGCTCGACCCGCCGCGCCCACTCGGCGCCGCCGGCCCGTCCTGTCTGTTCCGCCCGCCGCGCCCGCTCGACGCGACGGGCACATCCTGCCCGTCCGACCCGCCCCGCCCGCTCGACGCGGCCGGCCGGTCCGGCCTGCTCGACCCGCCCCGCCATATCGGCGGGACCGGTCCGTCCTGACCCTTCGGCGCCCTGTCGGCGTCGTCCGTCATGTCGACTCCCCCAGCGTCCGGGGGGTCTCATCCGTCACACTCTCGGTGCCCAGCTGGCGTGCCAGCCGTTTCAGGCCCCGGTAGGCGGCCGTGCGTACCGCGCCGGGGCGCTTGCCGAGGACGCGGGCGGCGGCGGGGCCGTCGAGGCCCACGACCACCCGCAGCAGCACGGCCTCCGCCTGGTCACGCGGCAGCCCGCGGACCAGTTCCAGCGCGCGCTCCGTGGAGAGCGACTCCAGCGCCTGGTCGTGCGTGCTGTGCGGGCCGGGCAGGTCCAGTACGTCCTGCTCGAGCGCCGTCGGCCGCGGCCGCACCTTCTGGCGGCGCAGATGGTCCAGCGCCCGGTGCCGGGCGATCGTCGCGCTCCAGCCGCGGAACCCGGCCCCGTCGCCCTTGAACCGCCCGAGGTCACGGGCGATCTCCAGCCAGGCGTCGGACGCCACGTCCTCCGCGTCGTCGCCGACGAGCCCGCGCAGGTACCCGAGCAGTCCGGGCTGCACGAGCCGGTAGGCGACCGCGAAGGCGGCCTCGTCCCCTTCCTGGGCCAGCGCGACGGCCGCGCCCAGTTCCCCGTCGTATGCCTGCCCGCGGCGGGGTTCGCCTCCCTGGCCCAAGAACTGTCCTCGTCCGTACCGCTTCGTTGCGACCGCGTACCGTGCGGCACGGCCGCCCTTGCCCTTGTCTCCTACGGTGATCAGCGCCGGGTCGGGGATAAGTGTCACAGCTCTCCCGTCATCCCACTCCCGCCGGAAGCGTGATCGCCCCGTCGTACGTCCCCGAGGTCCGCTCCGTCACGTCCTGGCGGTAGCGCATGCTCTGCCCCTCGTACGGGATGCGGAAGACGCACCGGAAGGCGTGCGAAACGACCTGGTACGTCGAGGAGTCCAGGACGACCGACTCGTCGGCGCGCTCCACGGTGATCCCGCTCTCGGACGCCGTCACACCGGCCGCGCGCAACTGCTCCAGGGTCGGCGTGAGTTCGCGCAGTGCCTTCCGTACGACCCTCTGGTCCCGTACGGCGGTCAGCGCGGCGGGCGCCGTACGGACGCGCAGCTCGACCTGCCCGTCGGCCCGCTCGGCCAGGGTGACCGCGTCGCCGTAGTCCCGGAACGACTCCAGCGCGGCGACCGGATCCTCCACCTTGTCCGCGATCTCCGGGTCGGAGAGCGGCCCGTGTGTCCAGGTGGCGCCGCCCTCCCTGACGTACCCGGTCCCGTCGAGGACGTAGATCTCCTCTGGCGTGGCCACGCCCTTGCTGCGGCTGGTCCCGGTGGAGTGCAGCGCCCACGTTTCACCGGTCGTCCGCCGCACGGTCGCCGTATAGGTCGCGCCGCTCTTCTGCCCCCGCAGGACCAGTTCCTCGCTCCCCTTCACGGCGAACGTCCAGCCCTTCTCCCCGGCCATCGCCTTCTCGGCCAGGGCGAGGAACTCGGCGGGCGTCTCGGGTTCGGGTTCGGACGGGGGCTGGGCCTTGGCGGCTGCGGCCCGGCCACTCGGTTCGACGGGCGGCGGCGGGTCATCCGCCGAGCACCCCGTCAGCGCGACGGAGAGGAACGCGGCCGCCGCGGCAAGGCGTCTCCTCATGCCACCTCCCTCCGCTCCCGCCCGTGCAGCGTCAGATAGAAGATCTGCAGCGACTCCCCGGGCCCCCCGACCTCGAAGCGGTTGAGGACCTTGCCGAGCGGGTTCCAGACCCGTCCGTCCGGCATGCACACCCCCACCGGCTGGCCGAAGTAGGTGCGCTGGTCGGCGTCGAAGTCCACCCACGCCGCCCCCGCGCGGCGCACGAGCACCTCACCGACGTAGGCACCGAGCCCGCACAGCGTCTCCCGCGCCCGCTCCCGGTCGGCCCCGCCCTTGCGCAACCCGTCGATCAGGAAGTCGACGATGCGCAGGCTGGCCACGGAGTAGTCCAGCGGCAGCCGGTTGCGGGCGGTGACGCGGGTGACGAAGGCCGCCGCGCACGCCCGCATCTCGCGGGCGCACGGCGTGCGTCCGTCCACTGTGCCCATGGGGGCCCCACCCCTTCGCTCAGTCAGCGGAAGAACTCCTTCTGGTCCTCCCGCTGACCAAGCGGACGTCACCTCACGGACATCACGGGTAACGGACGTGTCCCTTCACACACAGGGAAATCGCAGAAGGCGTACAACCTTGGGGCAACTCGTGTGTCCGTGAAGGCGGGGTGAGTGCGGACGCGGGCAAGACCCACCACCATTGCGTCGCGATCGACGAGAGCGGCCGACGGCTGCTGTCCCGACGCGTCGTCAACGACGAACCCGAACTGCTCGAACTCCTCGCCGACGTCCTGGCCCTGGGCGATGTGGCGACCTGGGGCATCGACCTGGCCGACGGCGGAGCAGCCCTGGTCATCACGACCCTCCTCAACCACGACCAGCCGGTGCGCTGCATCTCCGGCCGGGCCATCCACCGCGCCTCCGAAAGCTACCGCGGCGAGGGCAAAACCGACGCCAAGGACGCCGCCGTCATCGCCGACCAGTTCCGCGTCCGCCGCGACCTGCGCCCCTTACGCCTCGGTGACGACACCGTCACCGACCTCAAGATCCTCACCGGCCGGCGCATGGACCTGGTCGCCGACCGCACCCGCACGGTCAACCGCCTGCGGGCCCAGCTCACCGGCATCTTCCCCGGCCTGGAACGGGCGTTGGACCTCACCAACACTGGCCCGCTCACCTCGCTGACCGGCTACCGGACCCCAGCTGCCATCCGCCGGATCGGCGAGCAACTGGCCGCCGAACCGGTGCACACGCCGGCGCAGGAGGTGCTGGCTCTCAACCGGCAGGTCACCAACCTCGACAAAGACATCGAGGCCAGGTTTCGCGACCACCACGCCTTCGACGTCGGCGGCGACATGACGGTCTTCGGCACTGCCGACCGCCTCGCCGGTGTCGCCCCGGTGCCCCGCGATTCCGGGCCGTGGGAATGGCCGTGCGGATGCCCTTGGAAGTGACCGGCCACGTCGTCACCGACCCGGGACAGCACGTCTCCCCGGCCGACCTGCTCGATCCGTGCGCTCGGCGTGACAGACCGCATTAGGAATCACTGAGCTCGGCTCAGGACTCATGGCGCCCCTCAATGTCCTCTCTCACCTTCTCCAACGTCCCCGGATAATCTCTGGTCAGCATCTCGTGGATACGTGCACGAGCAACAGGACGACTGAACTCATACGCTCTGATCAAAATTTCTCGTCCTCTGAGAAATTGTTCGTACACCTCGAAATACAGAGCACCTTGAACATAGGTATTCCGACTCATGGCCAATCCTTCGATGAACTCGAAGCAAGCATCCAGGGTTTCTCGATCAACTGGATCCTCCCTCAATTTCGGCAAGAGGATCGGGTGCATGAATGCCATGGGCAGGAAATCGTATAGATCAGAATCCTTGTCGGGCCATGCTTCGAAATCTGATCTGGGCGGATCAGGGATTGCCCGTAGGACGTCCTCTGCCTGCGGCACGATTCTCAGGTACGCCTGGACAATGTCACCGAATTCGATACGCTCCATCAGTTGCCTCCATACAGCCAGCTGGGCGCTCACCCACCACGCGAGAGGGGATCGCGTTCATAGGTACATATGACAGATACGACATGGCGCGGGGCCGGGCGACACACGGCCCGGCCCCGCAAAAACTCGGTCCGTCAGGCTACCGGAGCCGGACCGGGTTCGAGTAGGTCATGTGCACCCAGTGGGTCGATCATGTCCTTGAACATCTCCCAAGCTCCACCGGCGTAGCCGTACTGCCGGACGTAGCTCGGAGCCTGTGCCCCGACGGCGACCCCGCCAGCGATTCCGAAGGCCTTGTACCCACCGCGCAGGTTCGCCGGTTGCCCGACGGGCCGTGGTGCGGCCTTGGGGTGGTGCTGCTCGAAGCCCTGCCCCGTGATGTCGGCCATGGCCACCGAATTGATGACGGATTTCCTGTTCGTGTTCACCGCCTTCAGCGTCTCCGCGTTGGATTGCACATGAGCGGTCACAGCACCTGTCACATCTCGGGAGTTGAGCGCTTTCCACAGGTCGTTGGCCTCGTTTCTGGCGACCTTGAGGTCCGCTTCGGAAAGTAGACCGTTACCACCCTTGAGTCTCGCCTTTCTGTCCTTCTCCAAAAGGCTTGCCAGTCCGGCCAGCTTGTTGGACGCTTTCTCCGCATGCCACGTCCCAACCGGCTTACCCGTGTTGTACTCGTGGATCAGCGCGGTGGCCGTCCGGCCGTCTCCCTTCACTGCTGAGTCGTCGACAAACTCCCTGGCATAGAGCTCTCCGATGATCTTCTTGAGGTCTGCGCTGTCGACCTTGGGCGCATGAGCTCGGGGCTTGCTCATTCCCGGGTTGAAGTTCTGCAGGCAGACCATGCACCAGGCCCCGGCCGAGGTCGCGCCCCCACCGCAGACATCGCGAATGCCCTCCGCGCACGGCAGGTGTCCGTCGAGCTCGACGAAGCTGGTCGGGTTGCCGCCGCCGAACGCGTACCGGTTTCCGGTGAACGGGTCCGTGCCGAGGTTCATGTCGGCGAGGGCCCCGTTGAACATGTCCCGGGTCGTGAAGCGGTTGAGGCCCGGGTTGTACTCCCGAAAGCCCATGTCGTACGTGCCCGACTTCGCGTCCCAGCGCTTGGCGTTGAAGCGGTACGGGTTGTAGGCCTCCTGGGTCGGGTCGGCGGCTTCCGGCTTGTCGATTCCGGTGAACTCGGAGTCGTCGTCCTTGCCGTACGCGGTGTAGCCGTACGTCGCCTTCGTGTCGCCGTTGTCGTCCGTCAGCGTCTCGACGTCGGTGTGGCTGTTGTAGCCGTAGTAGCCGTCCTCGGTCGTGCCGTCCGCGTTGTGCTTGACCTGCGACAGGCGCTCGCCCCACGGGCTGTACTGGTAGGACTTGGTCAGCTGACCGGCGACCTTCTCGTCCAGGACCTCGGTGGAGAGGCCCAGGTACTGGAAGGTCGTCGTCTTGCCGTCGGCCGTCTTGGAAGCAGTGCGGTCCAACGGGTCGAAGGTGTAGGTCGTCGACTTCATCGCGCCGGTGTCGTCCATCTTCTGGGACTCCACGACGTGGTCGAAGCCGTCGTACACGCTCCGTTCGATGACCTTTCCGGTGGAGGTGACCGATTCCAGGCGACCGAAGGGGTCGTAGTTGTACGCGAAGGTCGCGCCCGGCGTGGTCATGGACAGCAGGCGGTTGCGGTCGTAGTCGTAGCTGGTGGTGACGTTGTCGACCGTCTGGCTGATGACGTTGGCGTTGTCGTCGTGAACGTAGGTGTCCGTGCCGGCGCCGTTGCCGGTCTTCACCGCCTTCGCCAACCTGTTGGCCGGGTCGTAGGTGTAGTCCGTGGTCGACTCCAGGTACGCCGCGTGGTTGTCGGCGTTCATCTTCTTCGCGACGTCCTGCGCCTTGTTGCCGTTGGCGTCGTAGGCGTAGGCGTGCGAAGCGACCAGCGTGGTGCCGTCGGCCTTCTTCTCCGTGATCGACTTCAGCGCCGAGTCCAGGTAGTACGTGTGGTCGACGGTGTTGCCGTTGGCCTTCGTCTGCTGGAGGGGATGGCCGCGGTCGGTGTACGTGTACGACGTGACCTTGGGCGAGGAGTCGGTGGGCGTCTTACCTACCGACACCGTCTTCACCAGGTCACGCAGGTCGTATGTGTACTTGGAGGACTGGTCGGGGTGCGTGACCGTTTCCACCAGGCCGTTCGCGTCGTAGGTGTACGAAGTGGACTCCTTCTCCTGTCCGGACAGCGACTCGGTGACCTTGTCGACCTGGTTGAGGCCGGTGTAGAAGACCGTGTAGGCGTCGATCTTCGCGGTCGACGAAGTGTCGTCGATCTCGGTCAGGTTGCCGTTGAGGTCGTAGGAGTAGGCGAAGTTCTTCTTCTCCGTGTCCGCCGGGTCGCCGCTGGTGTCACGGACGAGCTTGACGCCGTCCGCGACCACCACTCCGCCGCTGTTCTCGAACAGCTGCAGCTTCGCCGCGTTGCCCTGCTTGAAGGAGTACGAGCCGAGCGAGACCCAGGTGCCGGTGTTCGACGTCTGGTTGATCGTCTTGTCGGTCGTGCCGCCGTCGTGGGTCACGGTGTACTTCGCCGTCGTCGTGGCGCCCGTCACCTGCGGGAGCTTCGCGTACGCCGTGTACGTACCGTCCTTGGGGATGTTGAGCGTCCACGTGAAGGCATCGGTACCCGTGCCCGCCGCGTGCGTAGCGTGGTCGTACCCCTGCTGTCCGGTGCTGTTCCCCTTCGTCCAGGTACCGGTCGAGGAAGTGTGCTGGGTGTCCGAGTTGTCCACCAGGACGACCGACTTGCCCACCGGGACGCCGTCGTCGGACTTCGTCCTCAGCGAGCCGTCGGAGTAGAACGACCACGACATCGTGCGGTCCGAGGAGCCGCCTGCCGAGGTCAAGGTGCGTCTGGTCTGCTGTCCCAACTCGTTGTAGTCGTACGTGGCGACGATGTCCCACGGGTCCGTGGAGGACTTCACCCAGCCGTTGTCGAAGTAGGCGTAGGTGGTGTCGTTGCGGACCGTCTCACCCTCGGACGGCGGCAGCGAGGTCTTCGCCACCCGGCCGACCGCGTCAAACGTGGTCTGGGTATAGACGTCCGGCTTGTTGTAGCGAGCGTCGTTGGGGTCGTACGGCTGGTACTGCTTGACCGGCCGGTTCAGCTCGTCGTAATCGGTACGGATGGTGAAGTCGTCCGCGGTCGCCGTCGCCGTGCCACGCGGCGTGATCACCTTGGACACGTTGCCGACCTGGTCGTACTCGTACTTCGTCGTGCGGTACGTGATCGACGTGGTGCCGTCGTGCGGGACCTTGACCTCGGTCCGCGCGCCGCGCTCGTCGTAGGTGACGGTCGTGGTGTTGTTCTCGGCGTCCGTGGTCGAGGTGACCAGGGAGTCCTTGTCGTAGCCCCGCTTGGTGGTCTTGCCCGCCGCGTCCGTGACGACCGTGATCCGATGGTTCAGGTCGTAGTCGGTCCTGGTCGTGTAGTCGGTCGTGTCCGCCGTGGCGTTCTTCTTGGGGTCGATGACCTTGGTGACGTTGCCGACGTTGTCGTACTCGTAACTGATCCTGTCGCCGTCCGCGTTGACCACCGAGGTGAGCTGGTTGATCTGGTCGTAGTGGCTCGTCGTGACGTAGTCCGTCGGGTTCGACGTCGTCAGCGTGCCCTTGGGCTCGGTGACCGTCTTGACGTTGCCGACCTTGTCGTAGGTGTACGCGGACGTGCGCGGGTCGGTGTTGTTGTTCGTCGGCGCCGTCGCCGAGGTGACCTGGTCCGCGTCGTCGTACACCGCCGTCGACACCGCCCCGTTGGGCGCCGTCGCCTTGGTGACGTTGTCGTTGGCGTCGTACTCCGGGGCGGGCATCGTGATCAGGACGCCGCCGTTCTGGTCCTTCGGCACCGTGCTGACCAGCGGACGCCCGAAGGTGTCGTACGTCTGCGTGGACTTCTTGCCCAGCGCGTCGGTGACCTGGGTGACTTGGCCGCGCTCGTCGTACACGAAGGTCGTTGGGTTGGTCTTCGCGTCCGTGATGGTCGACGGGTAACCGGTCGGCCCGAACCCGCTGTAGCTGGTCGGGTTGCCGTTGGCGTCGGTCGCCTTGGTCAGCTCGCCATGTGCGTTGTACTCGTGCTTCGTGGTGTAGCCACTGGTGGTCGGCTCGCAGACCCCCGTGGTCCAGGAGGCCGTGCCCTTGGGGTCGGTGACCGTCTTCAGGTTGCCGAAGCAGTCGTAGCCGAACGTCCAGGCGCGGCCCTCGGGCGAGGTCTTGCGGACCAGGTCGGCCGAGTAGCCGTCGTCGCGCGTCTGGTACTCGTACTTGGCGGCGTTGGCCGGGTAGGTGCCCGGTGCGCAGTCCGAGGACGGCGGGACGCCCGACTTGTTGTTCTCCGCGTCACGCTGCCAGAGCGGGTAGCCGGTCTTCTGGTCGTAGCAGTACGCGGTCTTGGCGCCGTTGTCCTCCTCCAGGTAGGTGACGTTGTTGTCCGCGTCCCAGCTCATCTTGGCGGTCTGGGACTTGGCGTTGGTCGTCTGGACCGGGCGGCCGAAGTCGTCGGTGACGTACTTGGCCGCGTGCGACTCGGCGTCGGTGACGGTGGTGTCGGTGAACTTCGTGTTCGTGGTGTTCGCCGCGTACGCGAAGCCCGTGTCGTGGCCCAGACGGTCGGTGATCGTCTTGGTCCACCAGTGGTACTTCGGGTCGTCACCCGTCTGCGGGGCGTAGTACGCCAGTTGGGTGCCGTTGCCGCGCGGGTCGGTGGCGGTCACCAGCTTGACGTTCTTGTTGCCCTGGGTCGCGTCGTAGGTGAACTTGAAGGCCTTCGGCTGGCTGGAACCACTGCCATCGACCAGGCGGCCCAGCAGGCCCTTGTCGGTGTAGTAGAAGGAGATCCTGCGCCCGGAGATGTCCGTGATGGACGACACGTGGTCGTAGATCTTGGAGTTGTTGAGGTTGGTTCCCGAGACCAGGGCGCCGCTGTCGTTCACGTACGAGTAGGTCGCGTCGCCCTTGAGGTAGTAGCCGACGCGCAGCGACTTGCGGCCCGCCGGGTCGGTGATGTACTTGAGGAACTTCGTCGGCTTGTTGTTGGACCTGCGCTCCTCGTAGGTGTACGTCTGCGTGTTGCCGTTCTTGTCGACCACCGAGGTCAGGTAGCCGTCGCAGCCGAAGAGGAAGCGTGTTCCGTCCGGGCGCAGCAGCGTCCAGGCGTCGGGCGTGTTGTCCTTGTCCGGGGTGCAGTCAAGGCCCGGTTTCGCCGTGATCCGGTAGTGGACGCCCGCGGGGGCCTTCCATGTGCCGTCGGCCTGCTTGGTGAAGACGTGCGTGGTGCCGTCACCGTCCGGGAGGCGGATCTCCGTCGGGTTGGGGTTGGGGTGGAAGTCCAGCGGCGCTCCCAGCCGGATCGGCCCGGCCAGCTGTGCCGACCAACCGGCACCCGTGACGGTGTCGGAGGTGTCCAGCGAGTTGTACGCGAACCTGGCGAACGTGGTCAGACCGCGGCCGGGGTTGGTGAACGCGTTGTACGACCAGACGCTGTTGCCGGACGCGAGGTTGTTCATCAGCGTCGAGCCGGCGCCGGTGTTCTTGCCGGTGTAGGAGTAGAACTTCTCCAGGCCCAGCGAGTTGGACGTCGGGTCCTCCACCGCCACGTTCTGCTTCAGCGACGGGATGCCGCCGGTGCCGGCGGACAGCCAGCTGCCGTCGGAGACCTTGCGGACGTCCCAACCCAGGACGTACTCGGTGCGTTTGTTGCCGGAGTCGGAGTTGATCGGCGTCTTGACCTGCGCCTGGATCGTGGCCGACTGGCCGGGCGCCAGGGCCGGGATCGCCGTGGACAGCTGGTTGCCGCCGGTGGTCACGTCCGTGCCGTCGGGGAGCTTCCAGGTGTACGACAGTTCCCGCTCACCGGCCGCCCACGCGGAGCTCGTGGCGTTGGTGACCGTGAAGTCCACCGTGTACGTGGAGTTCGGGGTCATCCGGGACGGGGTCTGCGGGGCGTAGTAGGTGTCCTCGGTCGTGGAGTCGACGTAGATCACCCGCAGCAGCGGGCCGAGCTGGTGGTCGGCGGCCTCCGAGGCCAGGAACAGGGTGCGTTCCTGTGGGCCGGTGGAGGACTCGTCGGCCAGCTTGACCAGGGCGCCCTTGTTGCTGGACGGCGTCTTGATCCAGCCCTGTGTCAGGGACGTGGCGTCCCAGTAGTGCCGGCCGACTTCGTTGCTCCACTGCGGGGTGTAGTCCGAGACGGTGCCGGAGTGGTCACCGCCCGCGCTGGACCACGCGGTCGACGTGGACGCGTTGTTCCAGGTGGCCGTGGTCTCGTCGAAGTCCCTGGTCAGGGCGTGCAGGTTGTAGCGGGCGCCGTTGGTGTCGGTGGTGGTTTCCGCCGCCCACATGAACAGCCGCGACTCGATCACGGAGGCCGTGGTCGGGATGGCGCTGGTGGAGAACTTCATCGCCGCGCGGGTCTTGCCGTACGTGGCGGAGTTGTTGCCGACGCTCAGCCACTTCTGGCCCACGTCCCAGGACTGGATGGTGTCCTGGTTGGTGGTCGGCTGCGCGGACGACAGGGTCGTGTCCGTCACCCCGGACGTGCCCTGGATCAGCCGCATCGTGCGGCCCGCCTTCGGCACGCCGACGATCCGGGTCGGCGAGCCCAGCAGCTGGCCGTCCTGCGTCTTCACCGCGATCTGGTAGTAGTACGACCGCCCGATCTCCCCCGAGTACGAGTCCGGGGTCGGGGTCGCCGTGGTGTCCGTGTAGGCGGTCGCCGACTTGTCGAGCGGCGCCACCAGCGTCGCCGCGGACGGTGTGAACGCCTGCTTCGTGGATCGGTGCAGCTGGTACTCGACGAGGTTCAGGTCCGCATCGCCCGTGGTGTTGCTGTACGGCTTCCAGCTCAGCTCCGGGCCCGTGGAGTGGATCACTGTGGGCGAGTTCAGCTCGGTGCCGACCTTGCCGTACGTCACCGTCAGCCGCGGGATCGTGGAGGTCTCGCCGCCGTAGTCGCCGTCACCGGCCTCGTAGCGCGGGCCGCCGAGGGGGTTGTTCGCCTCGTCGGTGGACTTCAGCACGAAGCCGTGGTTGACGGCCGTGCCGTTGACCCACTTCTGCACCGTGTCGGCGACCGGGAAGCTGTGCCACCGGTTGTACTGCCCGGCCGACTTGGTGATCTTCGCCGGGTCGACCAGCCGGACCGCGTCCGCGATCAGCGCCTGGCTGGTGGCCACCCCGGTGTCCTTGAGTTCGACCTTGTAGGCGCCGCCCTTGTTGAAGCTCAGCTCGTTGGCGTCCCCGCCCAGAGGCGTCCACACCCCGCCGGAGCCGGAGGTCTGGTTGACGTTGTAGGTGCTGGTGGCGCCGCCCGCGGCGGTCACCGTGTAGGGGGCGTTGGTGGCCCGGTTGGCGCCCTGCACATAGTGCGCGTCGACCCGGTAGGTGGCCGTCTCCGGCACCCTGAACGGCCAGGTGAAGCTGTCACCCGTGATCGAGTCGAGGTTGTAGCGGAAGGTGTCCCCGACCGCGTTGGCCGTCGCGCCCGAGGTCGGCCAGGTCCCGACCGCGGCCGTGCCCGCGTCCTCGTCGTCGACCTGGACCGTCGTGGCGGACTGCTCACCCACCAGCGAGCTGGTCCTGTCCCAGGTCGCCGACAGCTCGTCCCAGGCGCCGGTGGCCCGGTACACGCCGATCTGCGTGTTCGTGCCACCCGTGGTGTGCGCCTGGTCGAAGTACATCTCCAGGCGGGCGGAGTCGATCTTCGTGCCCGACGGGACCTCGTCCAGCGGGAACTTGATCAGCGAGCGGGCGTTCGCCGTGCTCGACGTGCGGCCCGCCGACAGCTTCCAGGTGGTGTTGAAGTTGGTCGTCGGCTGGTCCGACAGGACCATGACATCCTGAGAGTCGGAAGGCGACGGCGCGATGGTGATCGTCGGGTCGATCACCACCGGGTACCGCCGCTCCTTGGACGCCAGCCACTTCGCGTCCGGCGTGACCGTCAGCTTCCAGGAGTCCCCGTCCCGGGTCAGCTTCTGCGTGACCTTGGTGCTGTAGGTCTTGCCGAAGACGGACTTCTCCGCCTTCCTCGCATCCGTCATGTACGGCGCCGGGATCACCATCACCGGCGTGTGGGGCAGCTCGCCGTACAGCGCGATGGAGCCGTCCTTGCGGGCCTTCGGCACCAGCCCGTCGGTGTCCAGAGTGAAGGTGAACTTCAGCGGGCCGTCCGGGCGTTCGGCGAGGACGATGTTCTCCTTCACCCGGCCGGGGCCCACCTGGTACTCCAGGTCCGCGCCGCCCAGCGCGTCCCGGTAGGTGACCGTGGAGCCCTTCGCCGCCGGCTTCAGCGCGCCGGCCGCGCCCTCGATGCCGAGGGTGACCGCACGGCCGTCCGGTGACTGGAACCGCACCAGCCGGTCGGCATCCGCACCGAACCAGCTCCGGCCCTCGTTCGCCGTGCTGGCGAATTCGAAGCCCTTCGCCTTGGACGGGCGAACCGTCGTGTCGATCGACTTCCAGGTCGCCTTTTTGCCCGAACCGGACCGGAACGACGTCGGCACCGCCGAGAGTTCCGCCTCTATTCGACCGTCCGACAACTGCCAGAACCGCGCGTTTGCCGTACGTTTACCCGTAAGTTCCCTGACGCGCTTCGCCTTCGGGTCACTCTTGGGCCAGGAGGGATTCTCCCGGTCGGCGATAGCCAACTCGTCGTGGGACGGTGGTTTATCGCGTTCATCGCTGTCATCCGCGAACCAGCTTTTGACGGTGTCGACAATTCCCTTGCCGTCACCATCATCAGCGGGTGCCGCATACGCGACCTGGGGCAGCGCGGTACTGGTCACCGCAGCTACCACCAGGCACGCCAGGAGCCTGCCCAGTCTGGGTCTCACGCCAAACCTTTCCTCGTACGTCACGGACTAAACACGCCGCAGAAAACCTGGCCCACCCGCATAACAGGAAAGACCACAGGCAGCGGCGCCGGATTTCTATTCATTTCAGCGAAGCAGTGTCAAGCGTCCAGACATCGAGGACAACTGACACCAAAAAGGCCGCCGGGTGTCCGATATTTCCGCTCACTGGCCACCGGCCGACGGCATCGTGTATAACCGCCCGGTTGCAGCCCCAGCACCCGAGCATTCCGAATTTCGAAAGGAATTCGACCATGAGCACCAGATCCCAGGAATCAGAAGCGGTGGAATCGCATGAGGCGGTGGAATCAGATATCGAGAAACCGAGGAAGCCGACCGGCGACCGCACCGCCCTGCTCGCCGCCGGCGCCGTTCTGGCCGCCTGCGGTGGCCTCGCCCTCTACGGCGCGCTCGACACCGGCGAGGACGGCGGGAAGCCGGAACGCCGCACCCCCACCGCCGCGGTGACGTACGAAGTGACCGGCCAGGGCACGGCCGACATCACCTACCAGGCCCGCAGCGAAACCGGCGAGGCCGTCGTCGTCAAAGCGGCCACGCTGCCCTGGCGCAAGACCGTCGACGTGCCGCTCGGCGAGGAGCCGATCGTCAGCATCGTCCTCGGCGGGAAGGGCGGCCAGGCCCGGTGCACCCTGACCATCCGCGGTGAGTACGTCCAGGGCTCCACCGCCACCGGTGCGTTCGGCCGCGCCACCTGCTCGGGCGCCCTGCCCCGCACCTGAGGGCCTCAATGGGGTGGTTCGCCCCCTGCCCAACCCCTTTGTCACCGCGCTTGACACCGGTTCGGCCGCGTCATTACAACCCCGAGCCGGTAGTCCATGACCTCTCACAGACCGTGCGGCACACGCCCGCCCGGTCTCGTCACCATGCCGTCGCACCCGGCGCGTCCGCCGCCCGGTCGGACGAGCCCCGGTACGCCCCATCCCCCGCAAGGAGCTCAGCGTGCAGGTCTTCCCCCGTCAGGTTCTGCTCACCACCGCCGTCGTCGTCAGCGTGCTGGCGATGACGTCCGCCTGCGGTGGGCAAGACGACTCACAGGCGGCAGCCGCCGACTCGGTCGAGGTACCGCAGACACCGGACGAGAGCCCTGCCGACGCCTCCGGCTCCCCGTCACCGAGCCCCTCCGCCTCCGCGCCCACGTCCGCCGGCCCCTCCGCCTCCGACGACGCCTCCGACCGCGCGTCCGTCTCGGCCTCGGCGTCCGCCTCCGCGCCGGCCGGCGCCGCGAAGGAGACCAGCGGTTCGGGGACGGGGTCCGGCGATGCGGCGGCCCCCGCGCCCACCGCACCCGACTTCCCCGTACCGGTCGAAGCGGGCGACGCCACCCAGCTGATCACCGTCAAGGCCAGCGGCTCCTACGCCACCGTCACCGCCTGGGCCAAGGGGTCCGCAGGCTGGAAGGCGCAGTTCAGCACGAGCGCCGGCCGGGTCGGTTCCAATGGCGTGACCGATGGGGCGACCCGGCGGCAGAGCACCTACACCACCCCCACCGGCACGTACACCATCACCGAGGGCTTCGGTCACCAGGCCGGCGGCACCGCGATGCCGTACCACGTGGTCACCGACGACGACTGGTGGGTGCAGGACCCCGAGTCGAAGTTCTACAACTCCATGCACGGTGAGGAAGGCGCGGACTTCCCGCTCACCGAGTCCGGCGAGCGCGGCAGCGAGCACCTCATCAACTATCCCGTCCAGTACGCCAAGGCACTCGTCATCAACTTCAACCGCCGGCCCGCCACACCCGGCCGCGGCGCCGGTATCTTCCTGCACGTCAACGGCAGCGGCGCGACGGCGGGCTGCGTGTCGGTGCCTCGGGCCACCATGGACCGGATCATGGGCTGGATCACGCCGTCCGCCCACCCCCGGATCGCCATCGGCTGACCAGTCCGAAGTGATCTACCTCACTACACTTGCCGAGCAGTGACGTTTAGCCAATGCAAAACGCTGGCTGAAGCAGGGCGTCCGTGTGACGGATGTGCCTCACGTGTCTTTCTTCGTTCTCTGGCCTTGTACGGCCTTCTTTGGGGTGGATTCGTCTTGAGCCGTCGTACTCGACGTACGCGTCGTACGTCGCACGCGTACAGACCGCTGAACCTGAAGCGCAGAGCCTGGCTGACGCTCGGTGCGGTGCTCCTGGGGGGTGGGGGCGTGGCGACGTACGCCCTGGCCGACCCGTCCGAGGAGCCCGGCGCGACCGGCCGGGCCAAGCGGCCCGTGAAGGTCTACGACCTCGCGCTGAAGGGCACCGGCAGCCGGGAGCGGGAGCTGGCGCGCACCAGTACCGAGCAGTTCTCGCTGTTGGGTGTCTCCTGGACCGGGGCCGCGAAGCGGATCGACGGCACCGCGCAGGTGCGTACCCGCAGCCTGGAGACGGGTGAGTGGAGCGCCTGGCAGGACCTGGAGCTCGACGCCGATCGACCGGACAAGATGGAGCCGGGCATGCGCGGCGCCTCCGATCCGCTGTGGGTGGGCCCGTCCGACGGCGTCGAGGTGCAGGTCGTGGGCGAGGACGGCACGTCGAGTGCCGGACTGCCCAAGGGACTTGAGGTCAACCTCGTCGACCCGGGGGTGGTGACGGCCGCCGAGACCAAGTCCGTCGGCAGCGAGTTCGAGCCGGCCGCTTTCGCCGCCGAGACCGACCCCGCCGCCACACCCACCGACTCCGCCACGCCCACGGACGCGGTCACCCCCACGGACACCCCGACCGACTCACCCAGCACCTCGGCCCCCGCCACGACGCCGACGGACACCGCGTCGCCCTCCGACTCCGCGGCCCCGACGGAATCGGCCTCCGCCTCGCCGTCGCCGAGCCAGACCGTGCCGACCGCTCCTGCGTCCACCGTCACCCGGCCGCCCGTCATCAGCCGGGCGCAGTGGGGGGCGGACGAGTCCAGGGTCGACGACCCGCCGACGTACATCGACAAGGTCGAGACCGTCATCGTGCACCACACGGCCGGCTCCAACAGCTACAGCTGCGCCCAGTCCGCGTCCATCGTCCGCGGGCTCTTCGCGTACCACGTGGACGGCAACGGCTGGAACGACATCGGCTACAACTTCGTCGTCGACAAGTGCGGGCAGATCTTCGAGGGCCGCGCGGGCGGCATCGACCTGCCCGTGCAGGGCGCGCACACCTACGGCTTCAACAGCTACTCCACCGGGATCACCGTGCTCGGTGACTTCGAGGGCAACGCGGCCAAGGGCATCCCGGCGGGCCGGCCGACCCGGGCGGCTCTGGAGTCCGTGGCCCGCGTCGCGGCCTGGAAGCTGGGCCAGTACGGCGGCGACCCGAAGGGCACCGTCACGCTGACCGCCAAGGGCGACACCGGAGTGTTCGACAACGGCCAGCAGGCCACCCTCAACGTGATCTCCGGCCACCGCGACGCCTACGCCACCGCGTGCCCCGGCGCCAACCTCTACTCCAAGCTCGGCGAGATCCGCCGCTACGCCGCGAGCGCCGGCAAGAACTCCGCGATCCCGACCGCCGACTTCAACAGGGACGGCGTCAACGATCTGGTCGCCGATGTGCCCCGGGCCTCGGGCGGCGTCGGCAACGTCGTCGTCGTGCCCGGCGGCACCGACGGTCCCGTGGGCACCGCCCGGATCAGGCTCAGCCAGTCCAGCCCGGGCGTGCCCGGCGGCTCCGAGTCCGGCGACAGTTTCGGTGCCGCCACCGCCTGGGGCGACGTCAACGGCGACGGCTACGCCGACCTCGCCGTGGGCTCTCCCGGCGAGGACCTCTCCACCGCGAAGGACCGGGGCGCGGTCACGGTCCTGTACGGTCCCGGCCTGAGCTCCGGGTACATGTACACCACCAGTGGTGTGACCCAGACCGGCGCCAAGTTCGGCTCCACCGTCACGGTCGGCGACTTCAACGCCGACGGCAAGGCCGACGTCTTCACCGCGGGCACCGGCAACAGCGGCAGCTGGAACGCCCGCCTGACCGGCGGCGCCACGAAGTACGGCAAGCTCACCGGCGCGAGCGGCTCGGTCGCCTACGTCGACGCCGCCACCGGCGACTTCAACCGCGACGGCTACGCGGACGTGGCCCTCAACTACCGCGACCAGTCCGGCACCGGCCGCGTCACCTGGTTCAAGGGCACCTCCTCCGGCCTGGTCAAGGTCAGTGTCCTGTCCGTCAGGGGCGGCCGCTCCCTCGCCGCCGGGGACGTCAACGGCAACGGCTACGACGACATCGTCATCGGCCAGCCCTCCACGGCCGAGTCCGGCGCGAACAAGGGCGGCCAGGTCACCGTGGTCCCGGGCACGTCCACCGGATTCACCACCACCGGCATGCGCACCGTCCACCAGGACACCAGCGGCGTCCCGGGCGCGAGCGAGTCCGGCGACATCATGGGCGCCTCCGTCTCCGCCGGTGACCACAACGACGACGGTTACGTCGACGTCCTGACCGGCCTGCCGGGCGAGGACATCACCCGCGGTGGCGTCAGCCGCACCAACGCGGGCATGGTCATGCTGCTCAAGGGCACCTCGTCCGGCCTGACCGGTTCCGGCGCCAAGGCGTTCACCCAGGACACCAGCGGCATCGGCGGCGTGACCGAGTCCAACGACAAGCTCGGCTCCGCCGTGGTCCTGCGGGACCTCTCCGGCTGGGGCCGCGCCGACCTCGCCATCGGCGTGGAGGGCGAGGACACCTACAACGGCGTCATCCTCCAGTTGGACAGCGGCAGCTCCGGGATCAACGCCGGCGGCTACGCGTACTACACCCGGGGCACCCTGGGCACCCCGACGGGCGCCCACCTCGGCCAGGCCCTGACGCCGTAACGCCCTCACGGCCCCCGCCGTGTCGTCCGCGCCCCCTCCGCGGACGACACGGCGGGAACTCCAGACCTCCAGCGCCGACCCCGTACGTCCGTACGCCCTGGGGCGTGTGTCGGACGTCCCGCCTGCCCCGCGACGCCCGGCACACGCCCTAGGGGAACGACCCGCTCGTCGCGTCCCGGCACAGCAACCGCAGCGACCCGTCCCCGGCGAAACACCGGCGGGCCTCGTCGATCGGGTCCCACAGCCGCCCGTCGCGGGTGCGGACCCAGTGGTCGCCGCCGCCCGCCCACCATTCGGCACCGGTCTGACGGACGATCACCTCCCCCGCGTACGCCCCGAGACCGCGCAACACCGTCTCGACGGCGGGGTACGGCGTCTGCTCCCGCCGTATCCCGTCGATCATCCGGTCGACGCGCCACAGGCTCTGCGCCGAGTAGTCGAGGCGCAGCCGCGCACCCTCGCGGAGGGTCGCCACCGCGTCCGCCGCCCACCGCACCGGCTTCGTCGCAGCTGAGGGCCTGGTTTCCTGATGTGTCGTCACACCCGGAAGAGCGTCGCGGCGCGGTGATCCGTCACGCGGATCCGGCGGGTACCCACAACCGGTGCAGGACCGCCCCACCTCCACCGCAGGGCAGTCACAGGACTCTCTCAGGAGCGAGGTTTACGCGGGAGTGATGTTTCGCCCCTCCCGCGCGCTCCTCTCTGCGATGAGCATGTACTTCCATCTCCGCGCGGTCCCGCCCTCGACCCTGCGCGCCGAGGCGACCTGGCTGCGACGGCTGTTCGAGGACGACTGGGACACCGTGCGCGAACGGATCGGCCGGCACCGCGAGGAGGTGCTGGACAAGGGCTACCTCGACCACGAACACCTCTACACCGGCACCGACGTGGTCCTGGGCGGCCGCCCGGTCCACCCTGCCGAGCCCGACACACCACCGTTCCTGCTGCTCACGGCGGCCGAGACGGCCCAGGTCGCCGCCTTCCTCACGTCGGCGGACTTCGAGGCGCAGTGGGAGGCCGCCCGTGCCGAACTGCTTCCGAGATACGGCGGGCCGGACCTGGAGCCGGAGGCCCGAGCCTTCTTCGCGGCCGCGCACCGCGACCTGACCGCGTTCTACACGCAGACCGCGCGGTACGGGGACACGGTGGTGAAGTGGCTGGTGCGGTGAGGTGCCGGGTGGGTTCTCCGACGCTCAGCCCCGTCGCCGCGTGCGCCGCGACACCACCGCGCGCAGGATCCGCCGCCCCTCCGTCGACACCTCCAGTGCCGGGCGGATGCCGGCCGCGCCGTGACCGGCGAGGAGTTCCAGGACGGTGATCTGGCGGCGCAGTTCGGCGGCGACGAGGGGCGACATCCCCTCCGTACGGCCCTCGCGGCGGGCGTCGGCCAAGGACTCCCCGGCCTCGTCGGTGGCGGCGCCCTCGAGGAGCCGGTGGATCCGCAGCGCGGCGACGGAGCAGGCGTCGGCCCACACCCGCACGGCGGCATGGGACCGCGTCGCGGGGGCGGCGTCGAGCATCCGGCGGGCCAGCAGCGCGGCCTCGTCCGTGACAGAGGCCTCCGGCCCGAGGTCGCAGGCCCCCGCGTCACCGAGCTTGCTCCGCACCTGCTCCAGACGCTCGCCCCAGTCACCGCCGTCGGCGAGGTCCGCCCACAGGGGCCGCAGGACCTCGTCGTCGCCGCCCAGCAAGGGCAGACACCGATCCAAACAAGCCAACCCGCTGGCGGCCAGTCCGCGCTCGTCGGCCTGAGCGATCAGCTCCACCAGGCTCATTCAACGCCTCCCTCGCCGGGCGGTCCGCCCTTACGGAACCCGCACTTCCCCTTACTGCGTGCGACGGCGCCGGAGTGTCACAGGGGCACCACACCGAGCCGGTCGAGCAGCTGGAAGAAGAGGTTTTCGGCCATCTGGTCGGTCGTGGGGTCGGTGTCGGCGCCGAGTACGTCGAGCAGCGGCCGCTCCTCCACCGTGTGCCCGGCCTCGGCGGCCCAGTAGACGCCCCGCTCGGCGGCGTCCGAGGGCTGGAGGAAGTAGTCCTCCAGGGTCAGCCCCTCCTTGTCGGCCCCGAGGTACCCGGCCATCGCGGCCCGCCCCAGGCAGGTCGTCCACGCCCCGCTCTCCGGCGCCGCCGCCTCCACGACCACCGAGGCGCTGTCCATGACATACCCGAAGAGCGCGGGCGCCCCGGTCTCCAGGGCGAGGGCGTTCATGTTCCCGACGTCGCCGTCACCGCTCGGGTACTCCCACACCTGCCATCCACCGGGCGCCGACGCCCGCAGGGTCATCCCCTCGACGCCGGACAACGCCTTCGACTCCGCGAGCGGCCGCTCACCACGGCCCACGACGAAGTACCCCCAGTAACCCATCTCCGGTTCCCCCCGGCTGTTCGCTACGACTCGGCCCGAATACACCACAGTCGTACGCCCGTTCGCAGCCGTACGGGACAATCCGCCCCTGGAGCGCCCCCGGGTTCAGTCCAAACGGTCGGCGAGCGCCCTGAACTCCGTCCAGGACAGCTCCGGCTTCCCGGGATCCCACAGCTTCTGCACCGTCGCCCGCAGCGGCATCCGGATCCCGGCCGCGACCTGCGCCTGCGTCTGGGAGTTCGGAAGGTCGCACCACACCGCGAAGGAGCCGCCGAGGATCTGGCCGTCGTACTTCGTGGGCACCGCCCGCGTGCCGCGCACGACGAGCGGGGTCCACTGCTCGTAGATCCGCTGTCCGGTCGGATAGACGAAGGTCAGCGGCTGGCCGAGGACGTAGTACAGGAACTCGTCGTTGTAGTTGATCAGCTTTCGGCCCGCGCTCAGATACTCGGTCGGCAGCCGCGCGCCGATCTCCTTGCCCGTCCAGTACGCGACCTGGATGTCCTTGTCGGGCTGCACGGACGTACCCCGGAAGAAGCCGTCGTTCCAGGCCCGCGGGATCTTGTCGTGGGCGCGGACCGTGTCGGCGCGGTCGTTGAGCCAGCCGGTGGTGAGGTCGGCGACGGTCCCGCCGGAGCCGTAGGCCTCCCGCGCGGCACTGGCCAGCTGGGGGTAGGACGCCTCGGGGTCGGACACCATCAGCGCCCGGTACTCGTCGCCGCCGAGGTGCCACTGGCCGCCCGGGAAGAGGTCCGCGTACTCGTTCAGCAGGTCGTCGACGATCTCGCCGGCCTCCGGCTTGGAGATGTCGACCGCGCCGCGCGCCGCGACGCCCTGCGCGTTGCGCAACTGCAGATCGGGGTGCGCGTCGATGACCGCCCCCAGATGCCCGGGCGAGTCGATCTCGGGCACGACGGTGATGTGCCGGCCGGCCGCGAGGCCGACGATCTCCTTCACCTGCGCCTTGGTCAGGTGATCCCTCGACACGACCTCCGGGTGGGAGTCGGACTCGATCCGGAACCCCTGGTCGTCGGAGAAGTGCAGCCCGATCTGGTTGAACTTGAGGTCCCCCAGCTCCCGGACCCGGTCCTCGATCCAGTCCGCCGTGAAGTGCTTGCGCGCGATGTCCAGCATGAACCCGCGCACCGGCTTGGCCGGCTCGTCACGCACGACGCCCTCCGGCGCCGTACCGCCGCCGCGCACCTCCTGCTTGAGCGTGCGGGTGCCGTAGAACACACCCGCGTCCGCGGGCCCGCTGATGGTCACCCGCCCACCACGCACGGTCATCGTGTACGACTCCGGGTCGGCCCCCTCGTCACCACTCAGCGCCAGCCGTACGTCCCCGGCGCGCACGTCGTCCCTCTCACCCGCGTACGACAGCCCCAGCTCACCGGCGAGCAGCCGCCCCTCGTCGGCCAGGTCCCGGTCGCTCACCACGACCCGCAGCCCCTTCTCCGGGCTCCAGCCGGGACCGCGCGCCGGGGTGTGCGCGCGCACGGCGGGGATCGTGCGCGGGCTCTTGGACAGCGGGTACGAGCGCGTGGGCGACGGACTCGGGGTCTTCTCGCCGGCCTGCGGCGAGCCCGCGGACGTACCGCCGGAAGGCTGCCCCTGCGCCGACCCGGCGGGCCCGCTCTCATCACTGCCGCCGCCGGCCCACAGGCCGAGACCCACTCCGGCCCCCACCGTCACGACCACCGCGACGATCAGCACCCACGTCTGCTGCAACGCCCTCTTCGCCGACGCCCGGCCGTACTGACTCCGCCTGTGCTGACTCACGGCGCCAACCTAGGCCCTCCGGACACGTGCGTGCGTCCACCACGCGTTCCGAAACACTCCCGTTCGGATGAAATTCGGGCAACCGTCGGACACGTCACATCCACTCTCGATAACGTGACGTTACATCTCTCACAGCTCCCCCTGCCGAAACGCACGTGACGCCCACACACCTTCCTGGCCAAGTCGCCATATCCGAGCAGACCCGGGGCACGACGCCCGGCACGCGTTCCCCACTGGAGCACTTCAACACCGCTCCCGCGGCCGACGCCGTACACATCCTCCTCACCTGCCTCCACAGCCCCCACTGGGCCCACCGCATCGCCGACCACCGCCCCTACCCCACCCTGGACGCCCTCCTGGCGGCATCGGACGAGGCGGCGTACGACCTGACGCCGGGCGATCTGACGGAGGCGCTGGCGGAAGAGTCACTGCCGGTACTGCCGAAGGGCGCGTACTCCGCCGCCCGCATGGCACTGAGCGCGGCACACGCGGCATACGAGACCCGATTCGGACACAGGTTCGTCATCTGCTTGGACGACCTGTCCCCGAACGAGGCCCTCGACCGGGTCCTGGAGGGCATCCGGTCACGATTGACAAACGATCCGGAGGAAGAACGGACGGTGACGGCAGATGAACTCCGGCGCCTTGCAAGAGGGCGGCTGGTGAGTCACTTCAGGGGCGCGGGGAACTGCGCGACCAGCCCAAACAGTGCCGCACCCGGCAAATCACCGCACATCCCACCCCGGTAGCCACCCGACTGCACCCATCCGCATGCCACTTTGATCACACCCCCAACCCCCGGCTAAGCCCAGCGGCGGCGCATCGCTACGATGCTGGGGGCCGGTGGACCGTACCCGGCCGGGCCCGACCGACACAGAAAGCCGGCGCGGCCCCAATCCCCGCTCCCGGAGGGTTCTTCCGTGCCGGCTGGAACGCTGTACCGCGGCCGGGAAGGAATGTGGTCCTGGGTGGCTCACCGAGTCACCGGCGTCCTCATCTTCTTCTTCCTGTTCGTCCATGTACTGGACACCGCACTTGTCCGTGTCTCCCCCGAGGACTACGACAAGGTCGTAGCCACGTACAAGACGCCGATCGTCGCGCTACTGGAGTACGGCCTCGTCGCCGCCATCCTCTTCCACGCGCTCAACGGTCTGCGCGTCATCGCCGTCGACTTCTGGTCGAAGGGCCCGCGCTACCAGAAGCAGATGTTCTGGTCCGTCATGGGCCTGTGGGTCGTGCTGATGCTCGGGGCGATCTACCCCGTCCTCGGCCACGCCGCTCGTGAACTGTTCGGGAGCTGACGCCCATGTCCACCACCGAAACCACCGCGTCCGGAATCGGCCCCGTCGAGGGCCCCTCCGTCTACGGCGTCGACAACCCGGCCCCGGTTA
Source organism: Streptomyces sp. NPDC002838 (assembly GCF_040295365.1). Classification (NCBI taxonomy): domain Bacteria; kingdom Bacillati; phylum Actinomycetota; class Actinomycetes; order Kitasatosporales; family Streptomycetaceae; genus Streptomyces; species Streptomyces sp. NPDC002838. The sequence continues at coordinate 95,023 of NZ_JBEOVF010000011.1, forward strand.
TCGAGGCCCCGCGCAAGCGCACCAAGAAGACCCCGAAGACCACGCGGGGCAACTTCGAGATGGCCGCGTGGCTGTTCATGCGGCTGTCCGGCATCGTGCTGGTCGTCCTGGTCATCGGCCACCTGCTGATCCAGCTGGTGCTCGACGGCGGCGTCTCCAAGATCGGCTTCGCGTTCGTGGCCGGCCGCTGGGCGTCGCCCTTCTGGCAGGTCTGGGACCTGCTGATGCTCTGGCTCGCGATGCTGCACGGCGCCAACGGCCTGCGCACGATCATCAACGACTACGCGGAGCGCCCGAACACCCGGCTGTGGCTCAAGGGCCTGCTCTACACCGCCACGGTGTTCACCATCCTGCTGGGCACGCTGGTGATCTTCACCTTCGACCCGAACATCCGCTAGGCACGGGGCTGCGAGAATCATGAAGATCCACAAGTACGACACCGTCATCGTCGGCGCCGGCGGCGCGGGCATGCGCGCGGCCATCGAGTCCACGAAGCGCAGCCGCACCGCGGTGCTCACCAAGCTCTACCCCACCCGCTCCCACACGGGCGCCGCGCAGGGCGGCATGGCCGCCGCGCTGGCCAACGTGGAGGAGGACAACTGGGAGTGGCACACCTTCGACACGGTCAAGGGCGGTGACTACCTGGTCGACCAGGACGCCGCCGAGATCCTGGCGAAGGAGGCCATCGACTCGGTCCTCGACCTGGAGAAGATGGGCCTGCCGTTCAACCGCACGCCGAACGGCACGATCGACCAGCGCCGCTTCGGCGGTCACAGCCGCAACCACGGCGAGGCCCCGGTCCGCCGCTCCTGCTACGCGGCCGACCGCACCGGCCACATGATCCTCCAGACGCTGTACCAGAACTGCGTGAAGGAGGGCGTGGAGTTCTTCAACGAGTTCTACGTCCTCGACCAGCTGATCACCGAGGTCGACGGCGTCAAGAAGTCGTCCGGCGTCGTCGCGTACGAGCTGGCGACCGGCGAGATCCACGTCTTCCAGGCGAAGGCCGTGATCTACGCGTCCGGCGGCTGCGGCAAGTTCTTCAAGGTGACGTCGAACGCGCACACGCTGACGGGCGACGGCCAGGCGGCGGTCTACCGCCGGGGCCTGCCGCTGGAGGACATGGAGTTCTTCCAGTTCCACCCGACCGGCATCTGGCGCATGGGCATCCTGCTGACGGAGGGCGCCCGCGGTGAGGGCGGCATCCTCCGCAACAAGGACGGCGAGCGCTTCATGGAGAAGTACGCGCCGGTGATGAAGGACCTGGCGTCGCGTGACGTCGTGTCCCGCTCGATCTACACGGAGATCCGGGAAGGCCGCGGCTGCGGCCCCGAGGGCGACCACGTCTACCTGGACCTCACCCACCTCCCGCCGGAGCAGCTGGACGCCAAGCTGCCCGACATCACGGAGTTCGCCCGCACCTACCTGGGCATCGAGCCGTACACGGACCCGATCCCGATCCAGCCCACCGCGCACTACGCGATGGGCGGCATCCCGACGAACGTCGAGGGCGAGGTCCTCGCCGACAACACGACGGTCGTCCCGGGCCTGTTCGCGGCCGGCGAGGTCGCCTGCGTCTCGGTCCACGGCGCGAACCGCCTCGGCACCAACTCGCTGCTGGACATCAACGTGTTCGGCAAGCGGGCCGGTATCGCGGCCGCCGAGTACTCGCAGAGGGCCGACTTCGTCGAGCTGCCCGAGGACCCCGCGCGGCTGGTGCTCGACCAGGTGGAGCGGCTCCGCGACGCCACCGGCACCGAGCGGGTCTCGGTGCTGAGGCGCGAGCTGCAGGAGACCATGGACGCGAACGTCATGGTGTTCCGCACCGAGCAGACGATCAAAACAGCGGTGGAGAAGATCGCGGAACTCCGCGAGCGCTACCTGAACGTCTCGATCCAGGACAAGGGCAAGCGGTTCAACACCGACCTCCTGGAGGCCATCGAGCTGGGCAACCTGCTCGACCTCGCCGAGGTCATGGCGGTGTCGGCCCTGGCCCGCAAGGAGTCCCGCGGCGGCCACTACCGCGAGGACTACCCGAACCGCGACGACGTCAACTTCATGCGCCACACCATGGCGTACCGCGAGGTGGGCGACGACGGCACCGAGTCCATCCGTCTCGACTACAAGCCGGTCGTCCAGACCCGCTACCAGCCGATGGAGCGTAAGTACTGATGGCAACCCCGACCCTGGACAAGGCGGACGCGGCAGGCAGCCCCGAGCCCGGTTTCGCCGACTCCCCGTACATCACGGCCACCTTCCGCATCCGCCGCTTCAACTCCGAGGTCTCGGCGGAGGCGACCTGGGAAGACTTCCAGCTGGAGATCGACCCGAAGGAGCGCGTCCTCGACGCCCTGCACAAGATCAAGTGGGAGCAGGACGGCACGCTGACCTTCCGCCGCTCCTGCGCCCACGGCATCTGCGGCTCCGACGCCATGCGGATCAACGGCAAGAACCGTCTGGCCTGCAAGACGCTGATCAAGGACATCAACCCGGAGAAGCCGATCACGGTCGAGGCCATAAAGGGCCTGACGGTCCTCAAGGACCTGGTCGTGGACATGGAGCCGTTCTTCCAGGCGTACAGGGACGTCATGCCGTTCCTGATCACGAAGGACACGAACGAGCCGACGCGCGAGCGCCTGCAGTCCGCCGAGGACCGGGAACGCTTCGACGACACGACGAAGTGCATCCTGTGCGCCGCGTGCACGTCGTCCTGCCCGGTCTTCTGGAACGACGGCCAGTACTTCGGCCCGGCGGCGATCGTGAACGCCCACCGCTTCATCTTCGACAGCCGTGACGAGGCGGGCGAGCAGCGCCTGGAGATCCTGAACGACCGCGACGGCGTGTGGCGCTGCCGCACGACCTTCAACTGCACGGACGCGTGCCCGCGAGGGATCGAGGTCACGAAGGCGATCCAGGAGGTCAAGCGGGCGTTGATCACGCGTCGCTACTGAGGTCGTTCGTCGGTCTCGTGCGTTTCTGGTTTTCGTACGTTTCTCGTTTTCGTACGTCCGTGAGGGCCCCGTTTCCCGGTGGAAGCGGGGCCCTCGGGCGTGCGGGGCCACGATCGGGTGAAGCGGTGGGAACGGGACTCGTGCGGCCCGCCCGGCCTACGATGATGCTCTCGGCACCAGCCCACAGGAGGCACCGATGTCCGCAGAAGCCGTCGAGCAGCAGCCGCACGACGACGTCTCTCTGACGGCCCTGGCCGAAGAGATCATGGAGCGCCATCCGGGGTATCGCGTCGAGATCATCGGAGGCCAGATCCTCGTGACCCCATCCCCGGGCGCTCCTCACGCCCGCGCTTTGACCAATCTTGTCCTTCCCTTCGCCGCGGCAGGGCTCCACGGCGGGGAGACCGAGGTCCTTCAGAACGTCAGCATCTGGCTTCCCGACACCCCTGACGACTTCGCGACGCCCGACCTCTGCGTCGTCGACGCCGACATCGACGACCACCACGTCGAGCGCAACTGCTACGACCCCGTCGTCTTCCGCCTGGTCCTGGAGGTGACCTCCAGCAATTGGAAGACGGACCTGCAGACCAAGGTCACCGCGTACGCCAACGCCGAGGTCCCGGTCTACGTGATCGTCGACCGCAAGCACCAGCGCCTCCACGTCCTCACCGATCCCGCGGAGGACGAGTACGCCACCCACCGCGTCCACGCCCCCGGCGAAGTGGTCGCCCTCCCCGACTCACTCGGGGCGAAGGTCACTCTGGACGTCGCCGAGATCCTCGCAGCGGGGCAGACGAAGAAGAACCCCTGACCTGATCAAGCCAGAGACGAAGGCATTCGGCCACTTTGCAGCGCAACTGCTGTTGCAGGAGAAACTCCTGTTGCGAGACTGCGCTCATGGCACTCCTGAGGAAAGCCGCCGCACTGCTCGCCACGGCGTCCGCGCTATTCGCAATTCCGCCCGCGGCCTCGGCGGCCCCCACCCCCCACGGAACCCTCGCCCGGGAGACCTTCGACCGCCTCCCCCTCGGCCCGGTCACGGCCGGCCGCGGCTGGACGACCGACGCATCCAACGGCACCCTGACTGTCGCCCCGAGCACCACCGGCCACGGCCGCGAACTCCGCATCCGCACCGAGGGCAACGGCCGCGCGTTCCTCGTCTTCCCCGACCTCGCCCCGCCGGGCAACAGCTACTGGGCCCGCATGCGCCTACGCGTCGCCGACTTCCCCACGGCCCCCGACTGGGCCCACTGGACGATCGCGGAGGCATCGGGCTCGGACTCCCCGACCCTGGTCCGCCCGCTGGGCGGCCAGTACGCCCCCACCGACCGGGGCAACTTCTTCGGCGTCGGCTCCGACCTCGGCCCGACGGGCGACTGGACGGCCTGGAAGACATCCGCACCCGCGGTCGCCGGGAAGTGGCAGTGCGCCGAATTCCACCTGGACGCCACGGACAACCGGGTCACGGTGTACCTGAACGGTGTGGAGCAGTCCGACTTGACGGTCTCCACGAAGAACCACGGCGGCACCACGGACGACTTCGTCTTCCCGACCTTCGACAAGCTGAAGCTGGGCTGGCAGCTGTACCAGGCGGACCCGACTCCGTCGTCGTACGACGTCCGGCTGGACGACATTGCGGTGAGTACGCGGCGGGTGGGCGGGTGCGGGGCCTGACGGCCGGCCCGTCGTCGCGGTGATCGCCCGGTGACAGCCCCCTCACCTCAACGAGCGGCAACGCGGCGCAGGCCGTGACCGCAGCCGGACCTGGGGTGTAACCCGACGGTTCGATAGCGCTCACGGCCTGGGCGGTGAGCGGGCGGACGGCGGCTGACTCCGGTGCGGTCCACGCAGCGATCATCCACGAAGCCGCCCTTCGCATGCGGTTCGGTGGCCGGGAGGTGGCCCGCGCCCAGTTGGACCACCTCGTCAAGATGAGCGAGCAGCCGCACATCGCTCTCCGGGTGATCCCCTTCGACGGAACGGCGTTCCCCACCGTCGGCCACGGGCTGGACTACGTCTACGGCCCCGTACCCGCTCTCGACACGGCACAGCTCGACGCGGCACACGGCAGCGAACTCATCGACTCCGTCGCACAGTTGGCCAAGTATCGACTCATCCTGGACCGTATGGAGGAGGCCACCCTTGAACCCACCCAGTCTCGCGACCTCATCCACCACATCGCCCAAGACACCTGAAAGCCGAGCCGTGACCGAACTCAACTGGCAGAAGTCCACGTACAGCGAAGAAGCATCCTCCTGCGTCTACCTCGCCGCTACCCCCACCGGAACGGTTCTCCTCCGCGAGAGCGACGAACCGGAGACGATCCTCACCACCGGCCCAGACCAACTCCGCGCCCTGATAGCAGCCCTCAGACTCGGCACGGCAATAGCAATACGGACGTAGCCCAGCTCAATAAATCCACATCAGACGGGATGCTCGACATCGAACCGCAAGGGCCTGAATGCCGCGATAGATAATTACCTCGCAAACACGAGTACCATCTACCCAATTCACTCAGCGGTGCCGAACTTTGCAATCTTGCTCAATTGCGCCCTGATGAGATCATCTGGAATCGTGGCCGACTTCTTCCCGTCCGGCCCTTTTGACGTGTTGGACTCATGAAACATCGCGACCGTCGTGCCTTTTCGGACCACCACCACTGCATGGGGAACCCTGAGCGACTCGCCATCCGGATACGCAAATATCTGAACAAGCCGCAAGGCGACGGATTCATCTCCGTATTCAGGGTCAGGCTGCACTTCTCCATCGCCGTAGTCGAAGGACTGTTCAACGTCTTTGAATGCCGTGCATTTCTCAGCTGCCACACGGAATGCTCGCACCGCCCGCTTTGCATCGTCGACCCTGTGCGATGCAAGAGTCATAACTGCACCAGAGCCCGCACCTTCCGGACTGAACATCCGATGGACACGGGCATTGGCAGGGTAGGCACTGCTGCTCTGGCCCAACGTCTGGACAATCGGACTGCAATCAGCAGGAACTGCTGTCCTATCAGAAGGATAGGTGCTCTGCGGCATCCAACCCATCACGTCGTATCCGTCGCGGTCAGAGAGCGCCACTCTATTCAGATCCGTCTCGGTCCACGGATTTGGCGAAATGCTGTTCGCCGGCGGATTCCTGCCATTTGAATTCACAGTTTCGCTCGCGATGCCCGGATATTCCTCTGGGCTCTCCGACACCGACCTCGCGTCCCCTGACTCTGCGTGGCCACGTCCAGACAAGGCAAGGATTCCCGCGAGAACCACTGCGGCCTTGTGCACCTGCTTGATCACGTCACCCCTTCACTTACGGGGCGCAATACAGACCTCAAGCTGTCGATCGCAGCCTGAGCCTCTTCCTTCTCGCCAGCGTCGACCCAGCTCCTCCAGAACCAGCCGTCTGCGGGCAACGTCACTTCCAGCGCCTGAATCGCGGACGAGGCGAGGGCGGGAGCAATCGGCTGCGCCAGCCATTCCGTAATGCTCGGATAGTCCTCGTTCCAGGTCAAAGAACGTCCCGCTGGAACATTTGCCGCAACCACAGCAGCAGCAGCCGTTACCTCCTCAGGCAGCACAGAGGAGTTTGCACTACCGCCCGCCTCGATGGCGGCACGGAACGTACGCTCGACAACCGCCAGTCGCTGCGGTGCGGATTGTTCTTCCAGCTCATCGAGGAAGTCCTCAGCGGTGTCACTGTCGAACGGACCCGATCCCCAGGTTCCCATCACAAACTCCAGTAGAGACTTACGGCAGGTATCCGCCGGTTGGAACTTCGATCTCTGGGTCTCTTCTATTCAAGAGGGTCCCACCGCTCTCCTTTACCCCTTCCATCATCGTCTGCTCTATACGGCGAATCGTTGTTTTACTCGTACCGCCGGGCAAAGTGAAGTAAGTGACGTTCACGACGTCGTCCGCCGTGTATCCAGCTCTGCGGACCGCATGTTTGGACCGCATCGACTTATTCACTCGCTCTCTGATGCTTGCGGTAGAGCTCCCTACGTACTTCGTCCCGTCATTTAGGTGAATGGTGTAGATGCCCGGCTCCTCAGAGACGTCGAACCGCGTTCCCGGCAGCGCTCCTGGCCCGCAATTCGAATTGTGGACCAGGACCGGGGTCTCCCCCGCCAGCACATAGTACGTGTGCAGGTCTTCAACTGTGAGGTTGTACGTCCGCGCGTGCTTGGTGAACGCGCGGTTGCCCGTGACAATGACGGTGTCGCCGTCATCAGTCAGCAGGGTCATGCCCGGCTTGAGGTCACCGGCCGTGACCCAGTCGCGCTCGGATGGAGACCAGAAGGGGTGCTCGTGCGTGGCCGTTAGCTCTTCGGCGCCGTCCTCGGTGGCAATGGACAGCTCATTGAAGTACTTATCGCTCTCAGTACGGATGAGCCGGGTCACCTTACGGGGACCGCTCTCTCCGTTCTCGGGGTCTGTGGCCTGGACCTCGTCCCCAACCTTGATGTCTTCGATGTCCTTCGTGGTGCCGTCGGCCATTAGGACGTCCGTACCGGCCAGGAAGCACTTGCAGCCAGCGGCTCCCTTGAACCCCTTCACTCCCCTGCCGCCGCTGATCAATGCAGCTGCGAAGCTTTCGATCAGTTTGCCTCGGTCATACGCCCGGGCGTCTGCCTCACACACGCTGAAATTCTCGATGCAGTAAGTGGCGGCTATACGCTTGGCCTCTGCCACGTCGTCGCTGCGCAGCAGGAACCTGTAGGCCTTGGCGCAGGCCAGCCGACCGAAGCACGCATTGCTCTGGCCGCTGTTCTCATAGATGGGGTTGGACCAGTAATTGCCATCCGGCGCGTGTCCGTTCGGGCTGCTCTCCGAGAAAATGTTCTGGAGACTCTGGGTGTCGTTCGTGACCGGAGTCTGGCTCGCTATCCAGTCCGAGGTGGCCTTCTCGTCCTGCTCGTCCTGCTGCGGGGTTCCGCCGCTGTCAGTGTTCTGGCCATAGCCGTCGCAAATGTCCTTCGGGCATAGCCCGGTGGGGTCGCTCTTGCTGATGGGACTGTTATTGCTGTAGGCATACCCGTTCATCTGCAGCGGATCCGCGATGTCGATGATCGGGTCCGCCGAGAGGAAACGGCCTGAGTTCTGGTCGTACTCGCGTGCTCCGATGTGCGTGAGCCCCGTGGCCGCGTCGTCAATCCCCACGCCCAAATAGCTGCGCTTGTTCGGCCAGTTGGCCGGCTTCGGCCCACGCAGCTCGCCATACGGTTTGAAGGCCCGGCGCGTCACCGGCTGGGTGCCGGACAGCTCGACCGTCGTGTTCGCCGTGCCCAGATGGTCGGCGATCATCGCGTTGAGCTTGTGGCCCGTCGTCGCGCCGTTGGTTGTGGTGCGGACCACCGTGGGGGCGCCGGCCTGGGCGTACGAGCGTGAGGCGCGGGTGATCGTGCCCGCTGTGTTTGTCGTCAGCTCCGTCTCGCCCAGGTACAGCGTCGAGCCCGTCGTCGAGTTCTCCAGCAGGCGGTTGCCGTCGGCGTCGTAGACGTACGTCGTCTTGTTACCGTCGTCGGTGATCGAGTCGAGTTTGTTTTCCGGCGACCAGACCAGGTTCTGGGTGGTGTTGTGGAGATCGCGGACCTGGGTGTTGCCCGTCGCGTCGTAGGTGTAGGCACTGTCCCGGCCCGTTGGGCTGGAGGTGATCCACGTCATCGTGTGCGGCTGGGTCTTGTATGACGGGGTCGTGCCGTTGCCGGTGACCGTCTTGCCGTAGCCGTACGAGTAGGTGACGTTCTTGGTCGCGTCCGCCGGGTCGTACTCGGTCATCTTCGCCCGGTTGCCGATCCAGTCGAAGGTGTATGACTGGCGGTAGGCCGTCGCGCCCGTCGACACCGTGGCGGCGTCCGGGGCCGCTGCGGCGAGGGTCGAGGCCAGGGAGTTGTCGGGGGCCGACGCGTCCGCCTCCGCGTCCGGGGCGTCCGCCACCGGGCCCGACGAGAACGCGTACGAAGTGCGCGGGCCCCACGTCCTGCCGTTCGCCGCCTTGCAGCCAGTGCCGTTGCCGTCCGGTTCGAGCTGCGACGTCCAGGCGTTCACCAGTTCGCCCATCACGTCGTACGTGAAGCACTGGGTGTCCCACGCCGTACCGGCCGCGTCCGCCAGCTCACGGGCGTTGGAGGTGATCGTGCCCGACGCGTCGTAGGAGTAGTAGCTGTCCGTGATGCGGTGTGGGCCCGCCGTCTCCCGGTCGGTGACCGTGCGCTGGAGGCGGCCCGTGTGGGGGTCGACGAAGTTCGTCGTCCACACGCGGGCTGGCTGAGAGCCGGAGACCGTGCGCAGGACCTCGCCGTACGGCGAGTAGGTGGCGTCGGCTGTGTACCAGCTCTGGCCCGAGGTCGACTCCGCGAGGCCGTCGCCGTTGTAGCGGGTGACGACCTTCTCCTTGGCCAGGCCGCCCTTGGCCGGCAGGGTGACCGACTCTGGCTTGCCCGTGGGTGTGTAGGTGTACGTGTAGGAGTACGTGCCGGAGAGGCCCGTCGTCATCGCGTTGGCCGGGATGACCGTCTCGCTGCCTGTGGCGCGGGAAGCGGCGTCGTAGCCGGTGACGCGGTTGACGTAGTCACCGGTGTCCGTGTGGCGGATGGACTCCGAGGGCTGGCCGATGCCGCCGGGGGCCTCGTCGTACTTGAACTCCTTGACGGGGGTAGCGGTTGCCGAGCCATGCCGGACGTATCTGGCCCGGCCGAGGATGTCGTACTCGGTGAAGGTCTCCTGACCGCGTGCGTTCTTGACGCGGTTGGGGCGGTCGGCCGCGTCGTACCACGTGTCCGTGGTGCCGGTGTCGGGGTCGGTGGCGGACGTCACTCGGCCCCGGGCGTCATAGGTGTAGGACCAGACGTTGCCCGCCGGGTCGGTGACCTTGTGGCGGTTGCCCCGGGCGTCGTACTCGTACGCGGTCGTGCGCACGGCGGTCGTGGTGGAGGAGTCCTGGGCGAAGTGCCTGACGGACGTGACCCGGCCGAGAGCGTCGAAGTACGTCCTCGTGATCGGGGCCGTCGAGCCCGGCGGGTTCACCTTGGTGCTGACCTCGTCGTACCAGCGGAACGTCTCGTACTTGTACGCGCCGCCGTGGTAGACCGACGCGCGGTGCTCGCGCTCCAGACCGTCGTAGCGGTACTGGGTCGACATGGGGATCAGCGACTCGGACCTGGGTGCGAACAGTTCCGTGCTCGGCTCGCCCTTCGCGAGGTAGCCACCGGTCTTCTCGACGACCAGGCCGTGGTCGTTGTAGTCGGTGTCCACGATGATCCGGCCGGGGCCGTGGGCCTCGGTCTGCTTCTGGACCTCGCGCATCAGGCCGTCGTAGAGGGTGATCTCGCGGGCGTAGGAGCCGTCGTCCTTGAGTGTGCTGACGGTTACCGCGGCCGGGCGGTTCTCGCTCTGGGAGGCGATGGCCGGGGCGTAGTCGATGACGACGTTCGGTGATTTTCCGCCCGAGGAGCGTGACGGGGACCAGCCCTTCACCAGCCGGCCGAGGGCGTCGTATTCGGTGCGCGTCACTCGGCTGTTGGCATCGGTGACCGTGAGCGGCAGGCCGCGTCCGGGGTCGTAGGCCGCGGTGACGGCATGGTCCTTGGCGTTGAACGTCTTGGTCTGGGTGACCGGGCCGCCCGTCGCGGGGGTGTACTGCGTCTCAGTGGTGCCCGCGCCGGGCTTGGTGACCGTGCGGACGCGGCCGAGGTCGTCGTATGTCGTGTTGGTGACGACGGAGTACGAGGCGCCGGCGCCGTCGATCTCGGCCATCGAGGTGATCTGGCCCTTGGTCGGCGTCGCGCCGTAGGCCAGCCCGTCGTAGGTGTTCCTCACGGCCGACTTGAGCTTCGTCGCCGGGTCGGCGGTGTCGTAGCCGGCGCAGGACGTGCCCGTGGTGCGCTGCTCCTTGGGCAGGCCGATCAGCCAGGCCGTGGTGTTGTGCAGATATGCCGTCTTGGTGCAGGTCTGGTCGGAGAGCACCTCGGAGGTGCCGCTCGGTCGGACGACCGCCGTCTCCACCTGGATGGGGAGGCCGTAGGTGTCGTCGGGCGTGGTGAGGGTACGGACGGCACGCCAGCTTGTGCCGATCGTCTGGATTTCGTCCGATCGTTTGACGCCCGTGCGGTGGGCGAGCAGCGGGTCCGCGGTCGTCGCGTCCTCGTTCTCCCGGGCGCGGGAGGCGGTCTGCTTGGACCAGGGGTGGTTCAGGACGCGCTTGAGGATCTTGCCGTCGGAGTCGACGTAGGTGATGGTCTCGGCGGTCATGCCGGCGTACTGCGGCGCGTCGTCCGACAGCAGTGTGTACGTGCCGGTGGAGTCCTTGACCTCGCCGCCGGTGCCCTGGAAGTAGCGTGTCACGGACTGCGACTGGGTCTGCGGGACGCCCACCTCGGAGGTCGACCTGCTGCCCTTGGTGACCTTGACCTGGCGGTAGCCACGCCAGTCGCTGTAGGTGCGCAGTGCGGGGCGGGTGAACTCGTCGTCGGACTTCGCCCAAGCCGGGCCCGAGTACGTGTACTTGCTGACGACGGGCCGGCCGTGCGACGTGACCTTGTCAACCTCTGTGACGTAAGCCACGACGTACTTGTTGAACCACGACTTCGCGGGGGTCTTCTCGTCGCCGTCCGGCGACCAGCGCACCGGGTAGCAGGTGCCGTTGCTCTTGCCCTTGTCCTCCGCAGGCTCGGCGGCGCAGCCGCCGGTGTACTCGACCTCGATGTCGCCGCCGTACTCGGTGGAGACCGTGCCGATGCGGGGGCGGGTGAAGCCGGGGCGCTGGTCGGTCTTGCCCTTCAGCACCAGGTTGGGCAGCTGGCGGTCCTTCAGCCGGGTGCGGAGAGGCGAGGTGGCGCCGACCGTGTAGTGCGCGAAGCTGATGCCGTCCTTGGACTGGAGGGTGCCGGTGGTGTCGCCGGGGGCGTAGCCGGTTCGGGTGATCGAGTTGAGCCAGAGGCCGGGCGAGGTGTCGTACCAGTCCTCCGGGAAGGACTGGCGCAGGGTGTACTTGTCGACCGGACCGAGGCCGGTCTGGCCCGCGCGGGCCGCCTTCGTCGTCACCGTGTCCAGGCGTATCTGCGTCCAGAACGACGGGAACGGCGGGCAGAGTTTGGAGGTGGACTTGCAGTTGAGGTTGCCGGGGGTGTCCCACCAGGGGCGGTAGGCACCCGGGTCGTCGGTCTTGGCGAAGTTGGTCGCGGCGCACGCCGTCTCCGACCTCAGGCAGCGTTGTTTGACGCCGAAGTCCACGGTCGCCGACGGCTTGGTCATGCTGTCCGGGCGCATGCCGTACTCGATGGAGGACGGGTAGGCGTAACGGTCGTACTGTTCGGGCGACGTGAACTTCTTGCGGACTGCGTAGTGGTTCGTCTCCTGCGTCCAGTTGACGATCATCGTGTTGCCGTGGACGTCGACGACCTTGTCCAGGCCCCAGCGCCAGGCCTGCCGTTTGCCCGCGCCGCAGCGGGAGTCGGCGAAGGCGGTGGCGTGGCAGGGCTCGCCCGGGTGATTGCCGAAGACGGGGACGGTGGAGACGGACTTGGTGATGGCGTGGCCGCCGCCGACGGTGTTCTGGCCGTAGTAGTACTGGGTGCCGTCGGTGGTGGTGACGACCCAGTATTCGCCGTTGTTGTCGTCGTTCGTGCCGCCGACGCGGTGTTCGACGCGTGTGCCGTCGTCCTGCTGGGGGCGGTAGATCTCGGTGTCCTTCTCCGGGTCGCTGCCTGACGCGGCGTCCCGGACGAGTTCGGTGGTCTTGCCGCCCAGCGACATCACCGCGTTGTACGACACCCAGCACAGGTCGGACGTCTTGTCCTTCTTGGCCGTGTTGTTGGGGGTGCCGGCCTTGAGTGGCTTGCGGTCGTCCTGGCAGGAGCGGTAGCGGCGCTCGATGGAGCCGGGGTCGTAGGACCAGCCTTCGCCGATCCAGGAGGCCTGGGGTGAGGACACCGCCGTACGGCCGTCGACTGTCTGGGAGTTGTAGTCGAAGGAGATCTTGGGCGCCGGGCCGGCGGGCGAACTCGGCACGGTCAGCGGATAGGACCAGGCGAACGCGCCCGACGATCCTCCCGCCTCCCACTTTCCGTCCGAGGCCAGGGGCGTGGCCTTGAAGGTGCCACCTCCACCGTTGCCGGAGTCGACGGCGCCGACGACCGCCGTACTGCTGCCCACGACCGCGGCGGGAATCGCCGAGGCGGGCTTCCGGTAAGACGCTTGGACGACACCGGAGCCGGGGGACGGTGAGGGCGTCGTCGAGGCCGGTGTCACCGTGCCGTCGGCCGCCGGGTCGACCGTGGCGGTGAGGGACTTCGACGCCGTGTCGTTCGTCGTCTCCAGTTCCTCGTACGTCTGACAGGCCTCGTCGTCCGGCGTCGTCAGGTAGCAGTCGGGGAACTGCACGAAACGCAGGCGGGAGGCCCAGTCGGCGCCGTAGAGGCTCTTGAACCTGGAGTAGTCGAGCTTGACGGAGACGGGGACCGAGCCGGTGGTGGGAGCCTCCACGACCAGTACGGCGCCGTCCACGCCCTGGCCGGTCGTGGAGGTGCGCTCCGGGATGGTGACCTGCCAGGTGCCCGTCGGCGCCGGCTGGTCGGGGGCCTGGCCGAGGCTGACGGGCAGGGTGCCGGCGGGGCTCAGCGCTGTCTGTTCCGCGCTCGCGAAGGCCGTTCGGGCGGAAGCCGGTGTCGTGGTCGTGCCGAAGACGACGGAGCCCGTCCCGACGGGCGTGGTCGTCGTGTTGGTCGGTGCCGCGAGCAGGTCCTGAGGGACATCGGCCCGCAGCGTCTCCAGGTGCCTACTGGATTCCTTGCCGGGAACCAGCGCCTCCTGCTCAAGTTCCTCAAGCGTCAGCGATTCGCGCCCGATCTCCTCCTTCGCGGGGTTCGGGGGCACGGCCAGCGCCTGCGCAGGGAGCAGTCCGACCAACAGCGCGGCAGCCGTGACCGGCACGGCCGTGCGCGCCAGGCGACGCCTGCGGGTATGCGAAAGTCGATCGAACACGACAGGGTCCCCCGGACCACTTGGAGCGGGACCGATGACGGACCACGCGTGACGACTTAGCAGACAGCGCAGATTCTGTGATCACACTGTGAAGAAGCACCAGAGGGGGTGGGGCGATGTGATGATCATCGCGGCACGCAATGGATCACTACGCTACGAATGCATCCGAAAGCTGAATAGAGCTTGACGGTGCAATAAACAGTCACCAATTCCCCTTCAGCTGATGACGTTTGCCCCCGTTTGCGCCTCCGCCTCGGTCGCTCGACGCACCTCGTCCTTCAGGCGGCCCCTGCACCCGGAGTGAATCGCAACATCTCCACAGGGTGACGACAGTTCCCCCATAGGTCATCATCGGCTGGCCCGGCCGCGCCCTGCCCTGCGCCGGTGCCGAGGGGCAACCAGGTGGAAGGGGAACACCTCCGATGACGCGCAACTGGCGCCGCACGCCCGGACGTCGGGCCGGCGCGGCGCTGCTCGCCACCGTGGTCGCCACCACCGGCATCGTCTACGCCGGGCTCCGGCTGAGCGGCGACACCACTCACGGCGACAGCGACAGCCGCCACGACCGGCGTACGAAGACCGTCACCGAAGCCACCGCCCTGACCCGGGCAGCACGCACCGGGAAGAGCGTCGAGGTGACGGCCGCACGCACCGCGCGCTCCAGCACCTGGGCCCGTCCCGACGGCCTCATGACGAAGCGGCTGTACTCCTCGCCGGTCCGCGCCAAGGTGGGCGGTGAGTGGAAGAAGATCGACCCGAGTCTGCACCGGACCGAGGCCGGCTGGGAGCCGGCGGCCACCAACACCCGGATGGTGTTCTCGGCCGGTTCCGGCGGGCGCGACGGACAGCGTGCCTCCCGCTCGGTCGTACGGCGTGTGTCCCTGCTGAAGCGGGCTGCCGCGGACGGCACCGAGACTCCCCTGGTCACGCTGTACGTTGGCGCCGCCGGCGAGTACCCGATACAGCTCACCTGGCCGGGGCCCGTCCCGGCCCCGATCATCGACGGCAGCCGCGCGCTGTACCCGGAGATCTTCCCGGGCGGTGACCTCGTGCTCACCGCCGACGACGACGGATTCGGGCAGCTCGTCGTCCTGAAAAACCGTCAGGCGGCCGCTGATCCGCACGTTCAGCAGCTGGTGTACGGCCTCCACTCCACCCGCCTCACCTTCCGCCTCGACCCCGTGTCGGGAATCGTCAGCGCCGAGAACGCCGACGACGCGGAGGTCGCGATGTCGCCCACCCCGCTGATGTGGGACAGCAGCGGGCAGCCGGCCGTGACCGACGGCACCGTGGGCGCCACCGCCCAGCCGACCGCGCCCGAGAGCCCGAACCCCCCGGACTCCGCCGACCCCGCGCCCAGCGACATTGCGAGCCCCACGGAAGACACCGTCGAGTCGGACGAGCAGAGCGACACCGACATCGAGGTGTTGCCGTCGGCGACCGACGGCGCCGCACCGACACCGGCGGAGTCCCCGTTGCCGACCGCACCGGCCGAGCCGACTCCGGCCCCCGCGCAGACCGGCTCGGCCGCCACGCTGAGCCTGCCCTCGCTCGACGGCCCCTCCCCAGACTCGCGCGGTGAACTCGTCGAGGCCGACCTGGCCACAGGGAAGTGGATGCTCACCCCCGACCAGGACTTCCTCAACGACCCGGCCACCACCTACCCGGTCTTCATCGACCCCTCGGTCAAGAAGCACACCCAGAATTGGACCACCGCCTACAACCGGCACCCCAACGCCACGTTCTACAACGGCAAGGGATTCAACAAGGGCGGCACGCACGAGGCCCGCGTCGGCTTCGAGTCGGACACCTGGGGCACCTCGCGGTCATACTTCAACATCCTCTTCGACAAGGACCTGAAGGGCACGAAGATCACCAGTGCCAAGCTGCACGTGCTGGAGACCTACTCCTGGTCCTGCCAGGCCCGCTCGATGAGCGTCCACCTCACCAGCGAGATCAACGGGCACACCAACTGGAAGAACGCGCCCAAGCTGCACGACGGCAACAAACTGGCCACCAAGAGCTTCGCCCACGGCTACAAGTCCGGCTGCCGCGACGCTTACGAGACCTTCGACGTGCGAAAGGGCGCCCAGAAAGCCGCCGACAAGGGCGAGGACATGATCACCTTCGGTCTGCGGGCGCGGGACGAGAACGCCCAGTACGCGTGGAAGAAGTTCCAGGCCAACGGCGACCACGCGCCCGCGCTCGAACTCGTCTACAACCGCAAGCCGTCGATCGTCTCCAACTCCCTCGACCTGGGCCCGGACGGCAAGTGCACCACCACGAAGCCGTACGTCCGCATGGGCTCCGGTGATCTGACCTTCACCGCCAAGGCCGCCGACAAGGACAAGAACCTCGACTACTTCGACTTCGACCTGTGGCAGACCGGCCAGTGGGACACCACCGGCGACCTGCTGAAGTCCATCGGCAAGGTGTCCGCCGGCGGTGACACCGACACTGCGCTGCGGACCACCGGAAAGTTCCCCACCAGCACGCTCAAGAGCGGCGCCACGTACTCCTGGCGGGTACGGGCGATCGACGACGCCGGCACGACCTCCGGCTGGTACCCGAGGACACCCTGCCGGTTCGTCCTCGACACCACCGCGCCCCGCCCGCCCAAGGTCAGCTCCACCGACTTCCCCAACGCGGACGGCAGCGAGAACGGCTTCGGCAGCGGTGCCGAGGACGCCAACTGGTCCACCAAGAAGTTCGGCACTCCCGGTACCTTCACCGTGCGCGCCCTGAACACCGACGTCGTGCGCTACGAGTACGGCTTCAACTCACCCACCTACACCGGCAGCGTCGGCCGCACCAACGGCACGGCCACCAGCGTCAGCGCCACGATTTCCAACGCCAAGCCGCCGACCGCCGGGCCCAACGTGCTCTACGTCCGGGCCGTGGACAGCGCCGGCAACGTATCCGAGCCGACCAAGTACTTCTTCTACGTCACCCCGCGCGACCAGGCCGACAAAGCGGGCGACTTCACCGGCGACCAGTTGCCCGACATGATGGTGGTCACCGAGTTCGGCAACCTCGGCCTGTACCCCTCCCAGGCCACCACCGATCTGGCCAAGGGCACGGGCGACCTGGACTACTCGATGGCGGGCGCCTACCGGGCCAACCCCGACAAGGATCCCAACGGGGACGACCTGCCTCCCTACGTCGCCGCGCCGAGTGGACACTTCAAGGGCGCCCTGATCACCCACAACGGCGACATCTACGGCGGCGACGGCCTCCAGGACCTGGTCGTCCGGGTCGAGGGCAGGCTCTGGGTGTATCCCGGCGACGGCTACGGGGCTGTCAACATCGACCGCCGTCAGGAGATCCTGCTGCCGACAGGTGCGCCCAGCCCCTCCGCCCTCACCCAGATCGTGGCCGCGGGCGACATCACGGGCGACGGCCGTACCGATTTCCTCGCCACGGTCGGCGACGCGTTGTGGGCCTTCACCGGCTACCACGGGGCGACCGTCGACCAAGCGATCAGCCTGTCCTCCTCGGCCTGGACCGAGCGCGATCTGGTGACCGTCCAGGACGTCAGTGGTGACGGAGCCGCCGACATCGTCTTCCGTTCCGACGTGTCCGGGCGACTGCTGCTGCGCAAGGGTATCGCCGCGAGCGGCGGCGGAACCGTTCTGAACTCCCTGGCGTCCGCCGCGAACTCCGCGGGCGGGCTGGACACCGAGTACGGGGCTTCCGGCTGGCACAGCGACAGCATCCCGTTGCTGATGGGCACGCCCGACGCCAATGGCGACTCCGTCCCCGACATTTGGACCGTGCGGTCCGACGGATCCGTGCGCTTCTACGCGGGGAGCAAGACCGCCTTGTCGGGGTCCGGTACGGAGATCGTTGCCAAGGCGAGCTACTGGGCGAAGCGCATCGCGATCGGGTGAGTGGAAGGGCCCTCGGCCGAGGACTGTCGGACGTGTGGCCCAGCGGGCCGAGCCGGCGCGGAATGTCGTGAGGGACCCGGTTCGGCCAGGGATGAGGGCCAGGTCGGGCGAGACGTGGCGGCCGACGCCTCGGCCCAATGAGTGACCTCGCGGGTCGGTCCGCCCGGCGCGCGGCGCCCCCGCACCTAATCTGATCGCATGTCAGATGACGAGTCGTACGAACTGCTCGGTTTCGACAACGTCCTCCTGCCCGTCGGGAACCTCGCCGAGGCCGTCGGGTTCTACGAGCGCGCCGGGTTCGCGGTGGGGTTCCGGTTCGACGAGGGCGGGATCGCGTTGCTCAAGGTGGGGGGTGAGACGCCCGGCATTCTGCTGAGGCAGGAGGAGGAGTTCGGGCATCGGCCGCCCCCCTGGCCCTCTCCGCGCGTATGGCTGGAGGTGCCGGACGCGCGCCGCGCCGCCGGGGAGTTGGCCGCCGCCGGCATCGTCCCGCTGGACGAGCCCTTCTCCGTGGCCACCGGCTGGACGGTCGAGGTCGCCGACCCCTGGGGCAACGTCATCGGGTTCACGGACTACTCCAAGCGGCCGGAGCTCGGGCGATCGTAAGGGCGAGTTCGATCATTCCGTGCCCGAAGAGGGATACCGGCAGCTCCTGGCCCTGGACCACCTGCGACAGCGCTCCCCGCGCCACTCGTTAGGCTCTTTTCCGTGCCTGCGAACTCCGTGCCCACGAACGACGACGACCCCGACGACGACCCCGACGACGGCGCCACCCCCAGCAAGTCCGAGCAGACCCGCGCCCTGATCCTGGAGACGGCGATGCGGCTGTTCCAGGAGCGGGGCTACGACAAGACGACCATGCGGGCCATCGCCAAGGAGGCCGGGGTCTCCGTCGGCAACGCGTACTACTACTTCGCGGGCAAGGAGCACCTGATCCAGGGCTTCTACGACCGGATCGCCGCCGAGCACCAGGTGGCGGTCCGGGACGTGCTGGCCCGGGAGAGCGACCTGGAGGCGCGGCTGGCGGGCGTCCTGAAAGTGTGGCTGGACATCGCGGCGCCGTACCACGAGTTCGCGGTGCAGTTCTTCAAGAACGCCGCCGATCCCGACAGCCCGCTCAGCCCCTTCTCCTCCGAGTCGGAGCACGCGCGCGTGGAGGCCATCAGCGTCCACCGGGAGGTGCTGGCCGGCGCGACGAGGACCAAGGTGCCGGAGGAACTGCGGGACATCCTGCCCGAGTTGATGTGGCTCGCCCAGATGGGGCTCGTGCTGTACTGGATCTTCGATCGGACCGAGGGGCGTGAGCGCACCTACCGGCTCGCCGAGCGGGGCGCCCGGCTGACCGCGCGGGGCGTGTCGCTGGCGCGGTTCCGGGTGCTGCGGCCGCTCGTGCGGGAGGTGCACGAGCTGTTCACGGACTTTCTGCCGGGGATGACGAAGGCGATGCCGGATCCGGCGGCGCGCACTTCGACTCCTTGAGGCCGGAACCCTGCGCCGGTCACCCGAGGGGCGGACCGACGCAAGGTTGTCCGACCGACGGCTCAGTTCACCGCGTCCACCTCGTCCTCGGCGACATCCGCGAGCTCGACGTCGTAGACCAACGGCCCGTCCCCGACCAGCACCTGGCGGGCGCGGGAGGCGTACGGCGTCGCCGTCGTCGCCAGCAGGTACGTTCCCGGCGCGGGGACCGAGACGATGTACGAGCCGTCGGCCAGCGACACGACCCGGTCCAGTCGGCGTCCGCCCTTCGACAGCAGGGCCACGGCCGCGCCCTCCACCGGTTCGCCGTCGGCCGTACGGACGAAGCCGTGGATGGCGGAGGCGGGGCCCTGCGGAGCAGGCGGTTCCGCCGCCACCGCCTCCTCCTTCGGCTCCACCGCCAGATGCGGCAGCCGCTTCTCCAGCCAGGCCGGCAGCCACCAGTTGGAGTTGCCGAGCAGGTGCATCGCGGCCGGCACCAGTGCCGTACGCAGGATGAACGCGTCCAACGCGACCGCGGCGGCGAGCCCCACGCCCGCCATGGCCGCGCCGTAGTCGCCGCTCAGGACGAAGGCGAGGAAGACGCAGACCATGATCAGGGCCGCGGAGTTGATGACGCGGCTGGTCTCCGACAGCCCCACCCGCACCGCTCGGGCGTTGTCCTTCGTGTGCACCCACTCCTCGTGCATCCGGCTGACCAGGAACACCTGGTAGTCCATGGAGAGGCCGAAGAGCAGGGACAGCATGATGATCGGCAGGAAGGCGGCGATCGGGCCCTCCTGGCCGAGGCCGAGCAGGTTCAGGCCCCAGCCCCACTGGAAGATCGCGACGAGGACGCCGAAGGAGGCCGCGGCGGCGATCAGGTTCATCACGGCGGCCGTCAGCGGTACGACGACCGAGCGGAAGGCGATCAGCAGCAGGACGAAGCCGAGGCCGATGATCGTCGCGATGAAGAGCGGCAGACGGTCGGCCGTCACGGACGCGAAGTCCTTCGAGACCGCGGTCACGCCACCCACGTGCGCCTCCACGCCCGCGTCCGGGATGACGTCGTCGCGCAGGGCGTCGATCAGCCGGTCCGTCTCCTCGGCCTGCGGTGAGGTGGTCGGGACCACCTGGATCACCGTGACGCCGTTCGCCGGGGGTGCCGCGGCGGCCTGCGCCACGCCCTCCGTCTGCCGTATCGAGGTGACCAGGCCGTCCGCGCCGTCTCCGTTCACCACCACCTGGAGCGGGCCGTTGAAGCCGGGGCCGAAGCCCTCGGCGAGCAGGTCGTACGCCTTCCTGGTCGTCGTCGACTCCTCGTTGTTGCCCTGGTCGACGGTGCCGAGGCGCAGGGACAGCAGCGGGAGCGCCAGGACGGCCATCAGGACGACGGCCAGGGCGGCGACCGAGCGCGGACGGCGTTCGACCGAGGCCGACCAGCGAGCGGCGAGGCCGCTCGCGCGCTCCGGCTCCGGGCCCTGAGCGGCCAGCCGACGGCGCTGGCGGCGGCTGAGCACGCGGTGGCCGAGCAGGCCGAGGAGCGCGGGCAGCAGGGTGACGGCGGCGAGCACGCTCAGCACGACCGTGAGGGAGGTGCCGATGACCACACCGTCCAGGAAGCGCAGGTTCGTCACCAGCATCCCGGCGAGCGCGATGCACACCGTGCCGCCCGCGAACAGCACGGCCCGGCCCGAGGTGTTGAGGGCGGTGACCGCGGACTCCTCCGGGTCCATGCCGCGCAGGATGCCGCGGCGGTGGCGGGTGACGATGAACAGGGCGTAGTCGATGCCCACGCCGAGGCCGATCAATGTCGAAAGCAGGGAGGCGAGTTCGGGCACGTTCGTGACATGGCTGAGCAACTGCGTGGAGAACATGCCGGTGCCCACGCCGAACAGCGCCACCAGGATCGGCAGCAGCATCGCGAACAGCGAGCCGAAGGCCAGGAACAGCACGACGGCCGCCGCGAGGATGCCGACCAGCTCGGCGGTGCCGGTGGGCGGCTCCTCGACGCGGGTGATGGCCTGGCCGCCGAGCTCGACCTGAAGGCCGTCGCCTGCGGCGTCCTGCGCGGTGTCGACGACGTCCTGGACCAGGTCCTTGGGTACGGCATCCGCCTGCTCGGCGAAGGTGACCTGGGCGTACGCGATCCGCCCGTCCTCACTGATCTGGGCCCCGCCCCGGGCGCCGTACGGGCTCGCGACCTCGCCGACCCCCTTCATCCCGCCGATCTCCCGCAGCGCGGGCTCGATCCGGGACCGTACGGAGGCGTCCCGCACCGATCCCTCCTCGACCTTCCACACCACCGTGTCGGTGTCGCCGGCACGCTCCGGGAAAGCCTTCTTCATCTGGTCGTACGCGCTCTTGGAGTCCGTGTCGGGCAGGGAGAAGACGTCCGCGTAGTTCGTGCCCGCGGTCGAACTCGCCGCGCCCAGGCCGAACAGCGCCCCCACCCACAGCAACAGGACCACCAGCCGGTGCCGATAGCACCACCGCGCCAATGTCGCCACGCTCAAACCCCTTCATCGTCGGGTCGGTCGGTCCCCCAGGTCCTGGGCAACAGAATTGGGGCGGCACGCGCGGGTGGACATGCGACGCGCATGACTCTCAAGGAACTCCAAAGCGCGAACCGGCCCCACTGTCAGTGGTCGTGCCGATACTGGGGACCATGACGACGGCTCCAGGCACCGTGCTGGTCGTGGAGGACGAGGAGAGCATCGCGGACGTGCTCGCCATAGCCCTGCGCTACCACCGGTTCGAGGTGATGACGGCGGGCACCGTCCGCGAGGCGCTCGCGCTGGCCGAGCGCACGCGGCCCGACGCGGCGCTGCTCGACGTCATGCTCCCGGACGGGGACGGCCGGGCGCTCGGACGGGAACTGCGCGCGAGGCGCCCCGACCTGGCGCTCGTCTTCCTCACCGCGCGCGACTCGCCCGCCGAGATCGTCGGCGCCCTGGGCTTCGGCGACGACTACATCACCAAGCCGTTCAACATAGACGAGGTCGTCGCGCGGATCACGGCGGTGCTGCGCCGCACCCGCCCGGCCGACGTCCTCCCACAGCGCCCACCACTGCGCTACGGCGATCTGGAACTGGACGACACCACGTACTCGGTGCACCGCGCGGGCCGCTCCGTCGAGCTCACCCCCACCGAGTACGCCCTGCTGCGCTTCCTGGTGCGCAACGGCGGCCGGATCGTGTCCAAGGAGCAACTCCTGCGCCATGTCTGGCAGTACGAGCACACCCCGCCCGAGTCGACCGTCGTCGAGACCTACATCAGCTATCTGCGGCGCAAGCTCGACACGCTGGGACCGCCGGTGATCACCACCCGTCGGGGTGTGGGATACGGGCTGGCATGAGGGTTCCCTGGCTGCCCTGGACACTGGGCTCCGAGCGCGGCATCCACTCGCTGCGCGGCAAGCTCACGCTGGCGAACGTGGTGCTGCTCGCCCTCGGCATCGTCGCGGCGACCGTCGTGAGCGTGATGGGCATGCGGTACTACCTGCTGGACCAGATCGACACGGAGCTCACCAAGACCCGTGACTCGCTGAGCGGTTCGCAGCTGACCCTGCGGCAGATCGACTCGCTGAGCGTGCTGGGCTTCGTGCGCGACCGGCTGGCGCCGGAGGCTGCGGAGGAACAGCCGCGGCCCGACACGATCTTCGCCGCGGTCGACGGCGGGGGCCGGCCCGTCGGCATCCTCGGCTTCCAGCCGACCGACTCCCAGCGCGGCCTGGCGGACGCCGTCGACGACCCCCGCACTCTCATCGAGGATCCCGAGCCGCACGACGTCACCGTGCGGGGCGCCGACTACCGGGTGACCGGCACCCGGCTCGCCGACGGCACACAGATCCTGCTCGCCACCTCGTCCGAGGGTCTTCACACGGGCGTCGCCAAGGCCGTCAAGTTCGACCTCGCCATAGGCACCCTGCTGCTCGCGCTGCTGGCCTGCCTGACGATGTTCAGCGTCCGGCGCCGGATGCGGCCCCTGGAGGACATGGTGGAGACCTCGTCGGCGATCGCCGAGGGCGATCTGACGCGGCGCGTCCCCTCCAGCCGGGAGGCCACCCTGGAGGTCGAGCAACTGCGCCTCGCCCTGAACTCCATGCTCCACCAGGTGGAGTCGGCGTACCGCACGCGCGAGCGCAGCGCGACCCAGCTGCGCCGCTTCGTCGCCGACGCCTCGCACGAGCTGCGCACGCCGCTGTCCGCGATACGCGGCTATCTCCAGCTCTACGACAAGGGGATGCTGTCCGATCCGGACGAGCGCAAGCGGGCCTGGGGGCGGGTGCTGGCGGAGACGGACCGTATGGGTCGGCTCGTCGACGAGCTGCTCACCCTGGCCCGCCTCGACCAGCAGCCCGAACTGCGGTTCCGCAACGTCGACATCAGCCGCCTGGTGCGGGACGCGGCCGAGGACCTGCGGGTGCAGCAGCCCGACCGGCCCATCACCGTGGACGCCGACGGCTCCCTGCTGGTGCACGCCGACGAGTCCGGGCTGCGGCAGGTCCTCGGCAACCTGATGGGCAACGTGCGCACGCACACACCGGCCGACGCTCCGGTGCGGCTCGGCCTGGAGCGCGCGGACGGTGTCGTACGGCTGTGTGTCGCGGACAAGGGGCCGGGCCTCGGCCCGGAGGACGCGGCCCGGCTCTTCGACCGGTTCTTCCGGGCCGGCGGGGGTGCGGGCAGCGGGCTCGGCATGGCGATCGTGCAGGGGGTGGTGCGGGCGCACGGCGGCGAGGTGACGGTGCGGACGGCGCCGGGCGAGGGGCTGGCGGTGACGGTCACGCTGCCGGGGCGGGCGGCCGTACGGTCGTAACGAACGTCCGGTGTCAGATCCAGG
Organism: Streptomyces sp. NPDC002838; assembly: GCF_040295365.1. Lineage (NCBI taxonomy): Bacteria > Bacillati > Actinomycetota > Actinomycetes > Kitasatosporales > Streptomycetaceae > Streptomyces > Streptomyces sp. NPDC002838. The sequence goes on from NZ_JBEOVF010000011.1 coordinate 119,140, forward strand.
TGAGGCGCCAGAGCCGGAAGACTCCGGTGCCGTCCGACAGGTACTGGCCGCCGCCGACGGCCTCGCTGCTGACCACGTACTCCTTGGCCTGCCACAACGGGATGACCGGCACATCGACGGCGACGGCCTGCTGCAACTCGCGGAAGTCGTCGGCGGCCTCGCCGCGCTCGGGGTACTGCTGGCTGGCCCGGCTCAGCTGATCGACGGTCTTGCTGCTGTAGCCGGTGTTCATGGTGCTGTCGGTGCCGACGAGCGGCGCGCCGAAGGTGTCCGGGTCCGGGTAGTCGGCCACCCAGCCGACCGCGTACGCGTCCAGCTTTCCGGACGCCCACCGCTTCTGGAAGTCGGTCCATTCGTAGGCCTTGACGGTGACCTTGAACAGGCCGTCCGCCTCCAGTTGCCGCTTGAGTTCCGCGGCCTCCGGGGCGGCGGCGCCACGGCCCTTGGCGTAGCCGTAGGTGAAGCGGACCGGCAGGGTCACGCCGGCCTTGGTGAGCAACTCCCGGGCCTTCTTGGCGTCCTGCTTGGGGTAGAGGTCGAAGAACGACGTGGTGTGGCCGGTGATGCCGGTCGGGATCAGCGAGTACAGGGGATCGACCGTGCCGTCGTAGACGGTGGCGGCCAGCCGGTCGCGGTCGAACAGCCAGGCCATGGCCTGCCGGACCCGGGTGTCGTGCAGCGGCGAGCCGGCGCGGGTGTTGAGGTACAGGTTGCGGGTCTCGGAGCTGTCGGCCTCGGACACGCGCTGGTTCGGGTCGCTGGCGTTCAGTCCGGCGAGGACCTCGGGCGGCAGCTGGCGGGTGGCGACGTCGACCCGCCTCGCCTTCCAGGCGCTGTCGAGCTGGTTCGCGTCGGCGTAGTAGCGCAGCTCGACGGGCTGTCCGGTGTCGTTGACGGCGCCCTTGTAGTGCGCGTTGGGGACGAGGGAGGCCTTCTTGTCCTTGGTGTACGCGGTCAGTTCGTACGGTCCGGTGCCGTCGACGCCGGTGTCGGTGCGCAGGCCGTTCGCCGGGTACTTGGTGCGGTCCACGATCGATCCGGCGCCGGTGGCCACCTTGAAGGGGAAGGTGGCGTCGGGCGAGGAGAGGTGGAAGGTGACGGTCAGGCCGCTGGCGTCGACCGAGCGGAGGGTGGTCAGCAGGGACGCGGGGCCGACCTCGGAGTTGATCTTCTTGACGCGGTCGAAGGAGTACTTCACGTCCTCGGCGGTCATCTCGCGCCCGCTCGGGAAGGCGAGGCCCTTGCGCAGTTCGCAGCGGTAGGTTTCCAGGTCGCTGCCGGCGAAGGCACAGCTCTCGGCCGCGTCGGGCACGGGGGTGGCGCTGCCCGACTCGAAGGTCAGCAGTGACTGGAAGACGTTGCTGAACAGCGCCCAGGAGCCGGCGTCGTAGGCACCGGCCGGGTCGAGCGACGTGACCGCGTCCGTCGTACCGACGGTGATCGTCTTGCCGTTGTCGTTCCCCGACGGCAACAGCTGCCAGGCTCCGACGCCCACGGCCGCCAGCACGAGCAGTGTCGCGAGAATCCGCGTGCGGACCGACCGCATCGGTTTGCCCTCCCCAGGCTCCTTTTGAGCCATAGCGCATATGCCACGCCCTAGTGGCGCGGATCACCTAAACACAGGTGTTTCGCCGGGGGGAAGGGAGTTTTGTTCGACTTGGGAAAGACCTTACGCAAGCGGGTTTCGACCGGGTTTCACAGTGCTCTCGCAGGGTCGGGTTCCGCGCTCACGCCTGCCTCGACGCCAGTTCGATCACCGTGATGTCCGACTCCGCGCCGACCCGGGTCGGCGGGCCCCAGGCGCCCGCGCCGCGGGTGACGTACAGCTGCGTGTCGCCGTAGCGCTCCAGGCCCGCCAGGGTCGGGTTCTCGGCCCCCGCGATGAAGTGGCCGGGCCACAGCTGGCCGCCGTGGGTGTGGCCGGAGAGCTGGAGGTCGACACCGTGGTCGACGGCGTCGTGGATCTGCACCGGCTGGTGGGCGAGGAGCACGCACGCGCGTGCCCGGTCCCGGTCGCCGAGTGCCTTGGTGTAGTCGGGGCCCTGTCCCTCGTCCTCGCCCGTCACGTCGTTGACGCCGGCGAGGTCGAAGTGCGCCATTTCGACGCGGGCGTTCTCCAGGGGGCGCATGCCCAGCCGCCGTACCTCCTCGACCCACTGTTCGGCGCCGGAGAAGTACTCGTGGTTTCCGGTGACGAAGTACGTGCCGTGGCGGGCCGTCAGCCGCGCCAGCGGGGCTGCCGCCGGACCCAGGTCCTTCACGCTGCCGTCGACCAGGTCGCCGACCACCGCGATGAGGTCGGGCTGGGTGGAGTTGATCGTGTCGACGACCTTCTGGGCGAAGCCACGGCCGAGGACCGGGCCCAGGTGGATGTCGCTGACCACCGCGATCCGGTAACCGTGCGCCGCGCGCGGGAGCTTGGCCAGCGGGACGGTGACCCGTTTGACCGTCGGGCCGTTCAGCACGCCGTACGTGCCGTAGCCGACGGTCCCGAGGGCAACGGCGGCCGCGGTACCGCCGACGACCCGGGAGACGAAGAGGCGGCGGGAGGGGAGGGCCGGGGGCGGTGGGGTGGCGGATGCGGGATCCGGCTCCGACGGCGGCTGCGCGGCCAGTCCGGATTCCGCGGCCGGACCGGGCTCCGATGCCGCTTCCGGCTCCGGGGCGGGTTCGGGGCCCTGCTCGACGGTGGGCGTGGCCGCCCCGGCTGCGACGGCTCCCGCCGGGACCGGCTCCGGCTGCTGTACGGCCGTCCCGGCCCGCGCCCGTCGTTCCAGGTACCGCCGCAGCAGCGGTCGTACGACCTCACCCGCCGCCAGCGCCAGCAGCAGGTAGATCGACATGGCCAGCCACAGGAAGCCCGGCCAGGCCAGCACCTGCTGGAGCCAGAAGGGCGCGCCGGCGCGCCCCGAGACGAGCGCCGTGATCGCCATCACCCAGCCGCCCGCCACCAGCACCGCGCCCGCACGACGCACGAGACCCGGGCCCCGGGTCGTGTCGCGGAACAGTCTTCGCCACACGTACCAGTTGCCCGCCACCAGTGCGCTCAGCACGGCCAGTGCGACGAGCGCGAAGACGACCACCATGCGGTCGTACCCCCTCTTTCGTGTTCTCGAGTTCTTGTGCCGTCCGGCGCAGTTGCTATGACGTGCGGCGCAGTGCGCGCAGACCGCGCAACCCGATGGCCCCGACAGCCGTCCCCAATACGAAGGAAACGACGGCGAGCAGCAGGTGCACCCAGAAGTACGCCGTCGGGTCACCCGCGTCGTCGAACGCGAGCCCGCTGCCGTCCTTGACGAGGTTCTTGACGAAAGTGATCCAGATGACCCAGCTCCACACCCCGAAAGCGAGCAGGAACCAGGAGACGGGGCGGCTGAGCTTCATACGTTCAGTATCACCGGAGCGTGTCCGGATCCGTGGCCGGGGTGAGGAGCCGGGCGGGACTTCACGCCCTGTGGAAGGTACGTTCCTGACCGTGTCCGCACCCAAGAAGACCGCCAGGCGAACCCTGCTGGTCACCTCCGCCGCCGTCCTGTCGTCCCTCGCGCTGACCGCGCCCGTCTCCTACGCGGCTCCCAAGCCCTCACCGAGTCCCTCGAAGAGCCCGTCGGCCACTCCCCCGGCGAACATGTCGGCCGTGGGCGGCGCACGCCTCGGCCAGGCCGGGACACAGGTCAACCTGGCGAGCGGGGTCCCGGTGCTGCCCAAGGACCTGACCGCGCGCTCGTGGATCGTCGCCGACGCCGAGTCCGGCGACGTGCTGGCCGCGCACAACGCGCACTGGCGGCTGCCCCCGGCGAGCACCCTGAAGATGCTGTTCGCGGACACCGTGCTGCCGAAGTTCGCCAAGACCGAGAAGCACAAGGTCGTCCCCACCGATCTGGCGGGCATCGGCTCCGGCTCCAGCATGGTCGGGATAAAGGAGGGCGAGACCTACACCGTCCACGACCTGTGGCTCGGCGTCTTCCTGCGCTCCGGCAACGACGCCGTGCACGTGCTGTCGCAGATGAACGACGGCGTCGACAACACCGTCGAGGAGATGAACGCGCACGCCGAGGAGCTCCAGGCCCTCGACACGCACGCGGTCAGCCCCGACGGCTACGACGCCCCCGGCCAGGTCTCCTCCGCGTACGACCTGACGCTGATCGCCCGTTCCGGGCTGCAGAAGAAGGACTTCCGGGAGTACTGCTCGACGGTCCGGGCGAAGTTCCCGGGCAGGACGGCGAAGAACAAGAAGGGCAAGACCACCCGCGAGTCCTTCGAGATCCAGAACACCAACCGGCTGCTGACCGGCGACTCCGGCATGCCCGTCTACCAGGGCATCGCGGGCGTCAAGAACGGCAACACCACCAACGCCGGCGCCACCTTCACCGGTGTCGCCGAGCGGAACGGCAAGGTGCTGCTCGTCACGGTCATGAACCCGGAGAAGGACGAGCACAACGAGGTCTACAAGGAGACCGCCCGGCTCTTCGACTGGGGCTTCAAGGCGGCCGGCAAGGTGGCGCCGGTGGGCGAGCTGGTGCCGCCGAAGAGCGCCGCGCAGCCGAGCGCCCAGCCGGGGGCGAACCCCTCCGGGGAGGCCGGGGGCGCGGAATCCGGCGGGAGCCGGGCCTCGTCCGGCGGCGCGTCGAAGCCGGTGGCGAGCGCCACGGCCGACGGCCGCTCCGGCGGCATGGGGATCGCGCTGGGGATCACCGGCGGGCTGCTGGTGCTGCTCGCGGGCGGCGCGTTCCTGGTCAACCGTCGCTGGCCGCTGCCGGATCTGGTACGTCGTCGTCCTCGTCCGTGAGTTCGTCCTCCTTGCTCTGCGTCGCCGTCCACGCGGCGCAGAACAGCACCAGTTTCGCGGTGAAGTTGATCCACAGCAGCAGGGCCACGGGCACGCCGAACGCGCCGTACATGCTCTTCGCGGCGACCCCCTGCAGATAGCCGCTGAGCAGCAGCTTCAGCAGCTCGAAGCCGATCGCGCCGGTCAGCGCGGCCACGACCAGGCGACGGCGGGCGGGCTCGACGCCCGGCAGCAGCGTCAGGACGTACAGCAGGAGCAGGAAGTCGGCGAGCACGGCGACGAGGAACGCGGCGATCTGCAACAGGACGCCGCCCCAGCCGCCCTCGTCGAGGCCGATCTGACGGGTGATCCAGCCGACCATCGCGGAGGCGACGGCGGACGCGGCGAGCGTGACGAGCACGGCGCCGCCGAGCCCGAGCAGGATCCCGGTGTCCTTGGCCTTGCGCAGGACCGGGTTCTCCTCCTCTTCGGGCAGCTCCCACACCGCGCGCAGGCACTCGCGCATGGAGCCGGCCCAGCCGATGCCGGTGAACAGCAGGACGGCGCCCGCGATGAGGCCGACGGTGCCGGCGTTCTGCACCAGGCCCTCGATGTTCAGCTGGTCGGAGATGCCGGGCACCTGCTCGGTGATCTTGTCCTCCAGCGTGTGCTGCTGCTCCGTGCTCAGCGTGGCGGCCGCGATGGCGGCGGCCACGGTGAGCAGCGGGAAGAGCGCCACGAAGCTGGTGAACGTCATCGCGGCGGCCAGTCGTGTCCACTTCACCCGGTCCAGGCGCTCGAACGACCGCCACGCGTGCGTGGCCAGCAGCCGGGCGACCAGGGGCCCGACGACGGGGAGCTTTTTCAGCCAGTCCATGATCCGACTCTGCCCTCCGTGCGGAAGACGAATGTCCGAGTGCCCCAAAACCGCAGGACAGTCGCCAATGCCATGCCGATTCCGGCTCCGGAGACGGTGTCCGCGCGCTGGGAGGTGAGGCCGAGGCCGTAGTGGCTGATGGCGAGACACAGGAGTTGTACGGCGGCCCCCGCGATGTTCACCGCGAAGAAGACGGCGTAGGGGCGCAGGCCCTTGGGGTGGGTGTGCCGGTAGGTGCCGAGCGCGTTGCCGGCGTAGGCCACCGAGCAGCCCGCGACGAAGGAGAGCGACTTGGCGGTGAGGGGGTCGAGGGCGGCGGGGCCGCGCAGGTAGGTGAAGAGGGCGAGGTCGGTGGCGTAGGCGAGGAGGCCTGCGGTGGCGAAGCCGAGGAGTTCACGGCGGGTCTCGGTTGCCCACGCGCGCGTGCGGTGCGGTGCGCGTCGGCTCGCCCACGCGCGCGTGCTCACCAATTGGCCACCGCCAGGCCGTACATCGCGAGCCACGCCAGGCCGATCAGGGCGAGCGCGCGGTCGCGCAGGACGACGTCCTCGGGTTCGCCGGCCGTGCCGCGGTCGGCGAAGACGGCGTACCTGAGGATCGCGAGGATGAAGGCGACCATGGACAGCTGCCGCCAGGGCAGCACGCTGGTGTGCGGCACGCCGCCCTCCTCAAGGGCCCACAGGCAGTAGGCGAGGACGGCGACACCGGCCGCGAGCTGCCATACGAAGCGCAGGTAGCCGGGGGTGTACTCGGTGAGCAACGCGCGCGTGGCGCCCGCTTTTCCGGCCATCTGGACCGCTTCGGAGTAGCGCTTGGCCGACACCATGAACAGCGCGCCGAACCCGGTCGTGATCAGGAACCAGCGCGAGAGGGGGATGCCGAGGGCGAGTCCGCCGATCATCGCCCGCATCAGGAACCCGGTCGTGACGATGACGAGGTCGACGACCAGGACGTGCTTGAGGCTGACGCAGTACGCCAGTTGCATGCCCAGGTACGCCGTCAGCAGCGCGGAGACGGCCGGGGAGACCAGCCAGGCCGCGGCGGTGGGCGCGAGGAGGCCGAGGGCGGCTCCGACGGCGTACGCGACGGGGACGGGGACCTGTCCGGCGGCGACGGGGCGGTGGCGCTTGGTGGGGTGGGCGCGATCCGCGTCGGCGTCGCGGGCGTCGTTGATCAGGTAGACGGCGGCGGCGCAGGCGGTGAATAGGACGAAGACCAGCGCGAGTTGGGTGAGCGCGTGCCGGGTGAAGAGCTGGCCGGCGGCGGCCGGGGCGGCGACGACCAGGATGTTCTTGACCCACTGTTTGGGGCGGGCGGTCCTGAGGAGGCCTGCCAAGAGGGTACGGAGCGCGCGGAGGGTGCCTCTTCGGGGTGGTGGGGTGTGCCGCGGGGGCGTGCGTTGCTCGTGGAGCGCCGCCTCCCGGGTGTGGGCGGTGCTGGTGAGGGGCGCTGTCTCAGTCATGGACGCCTCCGCTCATCCAGCGCGCCCCGATGCGCGCCGTGAGCGCCCCCAGGGCCGCGCCCGCCGCCACGTCCGAGGGGTAGTGGACGCCGACGATCAGGCGCGAGAGGCACATCGCGGCGGCGAGCGGCGGGATCACGCGCGCGCCGAGCGCCCCGTAGGCGACGGCGGCGGCCGCGGCGGAAGTCGCGTGCGAGCTCGGGAAGGAGTGCCGGCCGGCGGTGCGCACGAGGGGCACGACATGCGCCGGGCGCGGACGGCGCACCACCCTTTTCACGCCCATGCTGACGAGATGCGCGCTCGCGGTGAGCGCCGTGCCACGCAGCCAGGCGCCGCGTCTCGCACCGTCCACGGCGGCTCCCGTGAGCCCCGCCGCGAGCCACAGCGCACCGTGCTCGCCCGCCCAGGACAGGGCGCGCGCGGCGCTCGCGACGCGAGGGTCGCGGCCGTACGCCCGGAGCGCGGAAAGGATGCGGTGGTCCATGCCGTCGAGGGCATCGAGGTCGTAGGGGTCGGGGAAGTCGTCCATGTGGACTCACTGTTCACCGCGAAACCGCCCGAACTCCGGCAATATTGAGCGACATCCCATTAATCACCCATTTCGGGGAGGAGGTGGATGTCGCGGATGTTTCCAAACTAATCACTCCCTTACCGGCGATACGGTCACCGACATGCCTGCCGACATCGTCTCCGTCACCGGCTGGGGCCGCACCGCTCCCACCGCCGCCCGTCTGATCCGTCCACGGACGTACCAGGAGGCCGCGGCCGCCGTCCGGGAGTGCGGGGCCCGCGGAGGCATTCCGAGGGGCCTGGGGCGGGCCTACGGGGACGCGGCGCAGAACGCCGGTGGGTCCGTTCTCGACATGACGGGTCTTGATCGCGTGCACGCCATCGACGCCGACGGCGGGACCGTGCTGTGCGACGCGGGGGTCTCCCTGCACCGGCTGATGCAGGTGCTGCTGCCGCTCGGCTGGTTCGTGCCGGTGACGCCCGGCACCCGCTACGTCACCGTCGGCGGCGCGATCGGCGCGGACATCCACGGCAAGAACCACCATGTGTCGGGCTCCTTCTCCCGCCACGTCCTGTCACTGGAACTCCTCACCGCCGACGGGGAGATCCACACCGTCGGCCGTGACACGCCCCTGTTCGACGCGACCGCCGGCGGCATGGGCCTGACCGGCGTGATCCTCACCGCGACCGTCCGGCTCCAGCCGGTCGAGACCGCGCTGATGTCGGTCGACACCGAGCGCGCGCGGGACCTCGACGACCTGATGGCGCGCCTGACGGCCACGGACCACCGCCACCGCTACTCGGTCGCGTGGATCGACCTGCTGGCGCGCGGCGCGGCGATGGGCCGCGCGGTGCTGACCCGGGGCGACCACGCGCCCCTGGAGGCGCTGCCGAAGGGCACGCGCGCGCGTAGGGACCCGCTGGCCTTCCGTACCTCCCGCTTCCCGGCCGCCCCGGCGTCCCTCCCCGAGGGCCTGCTCAGCCGGACGACCGTGGGCCTGTTCAACGAGCTCTGGTACCGCAAGGCCCCACGCGCGCGTACCGGCGAGCTCCAGAAGCTCTCCACGTTCTTCCACCCCCTGGACGGGGTGCCCCACTGGAACCGGATCTACGGCCGCGGCGGCTTCGTGCAGTACCAGTTCGTCGTCAGCCACGGCCAGGAGGACGCCGTACGCCGGATCGTGCGCCGCATCTCGCGGCACCGCTGCCCGTCCTTCCTGGCCGTCCTCAAGCGCTTCGGGGACGCCGACCCGGGCTGGCTCTCCTTCCCGGTGCCCGGCTGGACGCTGGCCCTGGACATCCCTGCGAACCTGCCCGGCCTCGGCGCCTTCCTCGACGAGCTCGACGAGGAGGTCGCGACGGCCGGCGGCCGCGTCTACCTCGCCAAGGACTCCCGCCTGCGCCCCGACCTGCTGGCCGCGATGTACCCGCGCCTCGACGACTTCCGCGCGCTGCGCGCGGAGTTGGACCCGCGCGGGGTGTTCGTGTCCGACCTGGCCCGTCGCCTCAACCTTTAGGAGTTCCTGTCGTGAAGGACGCCTTCGGCATCCCCCAGTCCCTGCTCGTCCTCGGCGGCACGTCCGAGATCGCGATGGCCACCGCCCGCCGCCTGATCGCCCGCCGCACCCGCACGGTGTGGCTGGCCGGACGCCCGTCCCCCGCCCTGGAGACGGCCGCTTCGGAACTGCGCGCTCTCGGGGCCGACGTGCGCACCATCGCCTTCGACGCGCTCGACCCCGACTCCCACGAGACCACGCTCGGCAAGGTCTTCGCCGAGGGCGACGTCGACATGGTCCTGCTCGCCTTCGGGATCCTCGGCGACCAGGCCCACGACGAGCGCGACCCGGCGGCCGCGGTACGCGTCGCGCAGACCAACTACACGGGCGCGGTCTCGGCGGGGCTGGTCAGCGCACGCGCGCTGCAGACCCAGGGCCACGGCTCCCTGGTCGTCCTCTCCTCGGTCGCCGGCGAACGGGCCCGCCGCTCCAACTTCATCTACGGCTCCAGCAAGGCCGGCCTCGACGCCTTCGCCCAGGGCCTGGGCGACGCCCTGCACGGCACGGGCGCGCACGTCATGGTCGTACGCCCCGGGTTCGTACGGTCGAAGATGACGGCGGGGCTGGAGGAGGCACCGCTCGCGACGACGCCGGAGGCGGTGGCGACGGCGATCGAGCTGGGGCTCAGGCGGCGCTCGGAGACGGTGTGGGTGCCGGGTGCGCTGCGGGTGGTCATGGCGGCGCTGCGGCATGTGCCTCGGGGGGTGTTTCGGCGGCTGCCGCTGTAACCGGAGGTACAGCCGGTGTAGCCGTGGTTACAGCTGGCCGGTGGGCAGGGAGTCGCGCTCCACGTGTGCCGCCTGCGGCGGCACGACCGCCCCGCTGAAGGCGAAGTCGCGCATTTTGCGCCATACGCCGTCGGCGCCCTGTTCGTACAGCGCGAAGTCGGTGCACGGCCACTCGGCCTCGTAGTCGGCGAGTTCCTCGAAGGCACGGTCCATGGCCGCGTCGTCGATGCCGTGGGCCACCGTGACGTGCGGGTGGTACGGGAACTGCAGTTCGCGTGCCACGGGTCCGGAGGCGTCGCGGACCTGCTTCTGCAGCCAGGCGCAGGCTTCGGCGCCCTCGACGACCTGGACGAAGACCACGGGCGACAGGGGCCGGAACGTACCCGTGCCGGACAGGCGCATCGGGAAGGGACGCCCGGCGGCGGCGACCTCGGCGAGATGGGCCTCGATCGCGGGCAGCAGCGAGGCGTCGACCTCTGTCGGCGGCAGCAGCGTGACGTGCGTGGGGATGCCGTGAGCCGCGGCGTCGCCGAAGCCCGCGCGCAGCTGCTGGAGCTGGCTGCCGTGAGGCTCCGGGACCGCGATCGACACGCCGATCGTTACGGTCCCCACGTCGTCTCCTGTCGTCCTGGTGTCGCGTCTTGTGGATGCGTCCTGCTGGTGCTGTCCGTGCGTCCCGGCGGCCGCGCGTGGCGGCCGTCCGGCTATCGACTGTACGGCCACGGCTGTGCTCCGGGCAGGCGCAACCGTAGTGATGTGCAGCGCTGTGCGGTGGTACTGCCGTGTGCCGGATGTGTTCCGACCGTGTGCCAGGCGCGTTTCCGGCCGTGTGCCGCGGTGCGGGCTCAGTGCTTGGCGGGCAGGAAGCCCACCCTCTCGTACGCCTGGGAGAGCGTCTCCGCGGCGACGGCACGCGCCTTCTCCGCGCCCTTGGCCAGGATCGAGTCCAGCGTCTCCGGGTCGTCCAGGTACTGCCGGGTGCGCTCCCGGAACGGCGTCACGAACTCGACCATGATCTCGGCGAGGTCCGTCTTGAGCGCGCCGTAGCCCTTGCCCTCGTACTTCTGTTCCAGGTCCGCGATGCCCTCGCCGGTGAGGGTCGAGTAGATCGTGAGCAGGTTGCTGACGCCCGGCTTGTTCTCCGCGTCGTAGCGGATGACGGTGTCGGTGTCGGTGACCGCGCTCTTGACCTTCTTGGCCGTCGCCTTGGGCTCGTCGAGGAGGTTGATGAGGCCCTTCGGCGTGGACGCCGACTTGCTCATCTTGATCGACGGGTCCTGAAGGTCGTAGATCTTCGCCGTCTCCTTGAGGATGTACGGCTTCGGGACGGTGAAGGTCTGGCCGAAGCGGCCGTTGAAGCGCTCGGCGAGGTCGCGGGTGAGCTCGATGTGCTGGCGCTGGTCCTCGCCGACCGGGACCTCGTTGGCCTGGTAGAGCAGGATGTCCGCGACCTGGAGGATCGGGTACGTGAACAGGCCGACGGACGCCCGGTCCGCGCCCTGCTTGGCGGACTTGTCCTTGAACTGGGTCATGCGGGACGCCTCGCCGAAGCCGGTGAGGCAGTTCATGACCCAGGCGAGCTGGGCGTGCTCGGGGACGTGGCTCTGGACGAAGAGCGTGCAGCGCTCCGGGTCGAGACCGGCCGCGAGGAGCTGGGCGGCGGCCAGACGGGTGTTGGCGCGCAGGTCCGCGGGGTCCTGCGGGAGCGTGATCGCGTGCAGGTCGACGACCATGTAGAACGCGTCGTGGGACTCCTGCAGGGCCACCCACTGGCGCACGGCGCCGAGGTAGTTGCCGAGGTGGAACGAGCCTGCGGTGGGCTGGATTCCGGAGAGCACGCGAGGTCGATCAGAGGCCATGCCCACCATTCTCTCAGGTGTCGGGGGGCGCTCCGGAACTGGTCGGAAACAGGTGGGAACCGATTCGTCTTCTCCGGTGTAACAAGAGTGTGAGGACGCGGGAGGGGGGCCGCATCGTCGATGAGGCCGCGGTGATCGCACGCGTACGCGCCGGAGAGCCGGAGGCGTACGCGGAGCTGGTGCGGGCCCATACGGGCCTCGCGCTCAGGGCGGCCGCCGCGCTCGGGGCGGGTGCGGACGCGGAGGACGTGGTGCAGCAGGCCTTCGTCAAGGCGTACTGCGCGCTGGGCCGCTTCAAGGAGGGCTCGGCGTTCAGACCGTGGCTGATGTCGATCGTGGCCAATGAGACGAGGAACACAGTGCGGACGGCGGCGCGCCAGCGCACGCTCGCCGGCCGCGAGGCGGCGTTCGCGGGGGCGGAGCCGCTGATACCGGAATCGGCGGACCCGGCGGTGGCCACGCTGGAGACGGAGCGCCGCGCGGCCCTGCAGGCCGCCCTGGAGAAGCTGAGCGAGGATCACCGCCTGGTCGTCACCTATCGCTATCTGCTGGAGATGGACGAGTCCGAGACGGCCCAGGCGCTGGGCTGGCCCCGGGGGACGGTGAAGTCCCGGTTGAATCGCGCGCTGCGGAAGCTGGGCGGGCTGCTGCCGGATTTTCAGCCTCGGGAAGGGGGTGATGAGCGTGAATGAGTCGTACGACAGTGACGGCGACGGACGTGGGGACGCGAGGCGTCGGCGTGACCCGGCGCCCCGCCTGCCGGAGGAGCTGCGGGCCCTGGGACGGTCCCTGGACCGGCCGCCCGGTGCCGCCGGATCCGAGTCGATGGTGGAGCGAGTGCTGGAGCAGATACTCGCCGAGGGGGTGCCGGTCCCGGTGCCCGAGCCGCCGAGGGCCGCCGAGCGGCTGCGGACGGTCCGGCACTGGACGCGGACCCGGTGGCGCTCGCTGACCGCGACGCTGTGCGGCCTGCTGACGGTGCTCGCGCTCACGCCCCCGGTGCGGGCCTCGGTCCTCGACTGGTTCGACTTCGGTGGCGTCGAGGTGCGGTACGACCCGTCGGCGACGCCCTCCAGCGGCGCCGAGGTGCCCGGCTGCGGGCGGTCGCTGTCGATGGCGCAGGCCGAGCGGCGGGCCGGGTTCGAGCCGCTGGTGCCTCGGACGCTGGGCGTGCCGGACGCGGTGACGGTGACCGATGAGCCCCGGGTTCGGTTCCTGGTGAGTCTGTGCTGGCACGAGCGGGGGCGGGTGATCCGGCTGGACGAGTTCGCGGCGGGCCTGGACGTCACCTTCGCGAAGGCCGCGCGTGAGCAGCCGGAGTGGCTGGAGCTGGGCGACGACACCTCCGACAACGGCATGGGGGACCCCGCCCTGTGGTTCCCGCGCCCGCACGTGCTGAGTTTCTGGCTGGTGGGCGCGGACGGGGAGCAGTACACGCGCAAGGAGCGGACGGCCGGGCCGACGCTGCTGTGGACCCATGACGTGGGCGGCGAGGACGTGACGCTCCGGCTGGAGGGGGTGGCTTCGAAGGCGCGGGCGGTGGAGATCGCGAAGTCGCTCGACGAGCCGGACGGGCCGTCCTCGAAGTAGTGCGGGCGGAGTGGGAACCCCGGCGGGTCGGGCGGTGTACCAGAAGTGACAGGCGGCTCGCGGGCGGGTCGCATGGGGATCGTCCGGTAGGGGGTTCGGATGCGCGAGAAGGTGGGCGGCAGGGGCGGCCGATGTCGCGAACTGGCGGTGTTGGCCGGGGCGTTGACGGTGACACTCGCGCTGATGGTGTGGGGGGCTTCCTCCGCGTCGGCCGGCGGGCCGACCAGCGTGCTCCTGGTGTCGCCGCAGAGCACGGAGACGGCCTCGCTGTACTACTCCGACAAGGAGTACGGAGAGCTGGAGCGGCTGCTCGGCCAGCCGGGCACGGGCACGCGCGACAAGCCGCCCGAGGCCCCACTGACCGCCGCCCGGCAGATCAACGTCACATGGATGGTGCACGACGTGTCGCCCTGGCGGCTGGACCGGGTTTTCCCGCTGACGGACGCCGACGACGTCTGGATACACACGGCGGCGAACCTGACCGAGACGGTGAACGGCCACTGGCACCGTGCCCAGCAGCCCGACCGGCTCCGTGCCCTGCTCAAGAAGGTGGGCGTGATGGGCAAGGCCTCGAACGAGGGCGCTGTGTCCGGGATCTACCCCGCGCCTTGGGAAACGGGCGACACGGCGACCGACCCGCCCGACACGACGACCGCCACCGTGCAGACCGGCACGCCTGCGGCAGACGACGACATGGAGTGGTGGTGGGCTCTGCCCGGCGCGGCAGCGGGAGCGGCGCTGGCGCTGGTTCTGCGGCCGTACGCCCTGCGGAAGCCGTGGAACCGCCTGCGGCGGGAGCCGGGGCCTCGGCAAGAGCTGCGGGATGTGTGAGGGCGCGCAAGAGGGGATGCGGGACGACGTGGGAGACCTGGGGGGACTGATGGCAGCTCGGCGCAGACGCGCGAGGGCACGACTGGCGATCTTCGTGCCGGTGTCGATGGCGGGGGCGTTGCTCGGAATGCCGGCGGCCGCTGCGGCGGCCGACGCGGTGAGGCAGGGGCCGGGCCCTGATCGAGACGTTCCGGATGTGGCGGTGGTCGTCGCGGGCGGCTCGGGCCGGACGACGGCGGTGCGCTCCGGCGAGGCGGACTTCGCTCGCCTCTGGCAGCTGTTGCAGCCGACTTACACCGGGACGGAGCGGGTGCCGGAGCCGTGGGCGGAGGGTGGGTATCCGCCGGTGCGGATGACCGTGGTGTGGGGGCTGACGGGTGTCGGGGGCTGGCCGCAGACGAACTCCGCGCCCGGTGGTGATGTGGCGATGGAGCGGCAGGACCAGTTGTTCGTGGCGGAGGACGGCACGCCTTGGGTGCGCATGGACTGGGCACCGGACGTGGCGGACGACGACATCCGCTGGCATCGGGCGCCGCGCTCGGTATGGGAGCGGCTGAGCCGGACGGAGCTGCTCGGTACGGCGGGCGACCGGGTGGTGGGGAGTGGGGCGGGTGAGGATCGGGGGCGGTGGAGACCGGATGGCGTCTGGTGGGCGGTGCCGGGCCTCGCCGTGGGATTCGGGGCCGGTGTCGGCGGGACGCTGCTGATACGCCGCGCGGCGGCCCGGCCGGGAGCCGGACCGCCGCGGGAGGAACCACGACAGGAGTTGATCGACCTGTAAGCCCCCGGGAGCGTCAGCCGAGGTCGATCTCCGGGTACAGCGGGAAGCCGGAGACGAGGTCTGTGGCTCGGCGGGAGATCTCGTCCGCGATCTTCGGGTCGAGGACGTGCTGGGCCTTGGACGGGGCGCCCTTGCTGGTGGTGCCGGGCTCCGTGGTGGTGAGGACGCGGTCGATGAGGCCGGCGACCTCGTCCATCTCGGCGGCGCCCAGGCCGCGCGTGGTCAGGGCGGGGGTGCCGACGCGGATGCCGGAGGTGTACCAGGCGCCGTTGGGGTCGGCGGGGATGGCGTTGCGGTTGGTGACGATGCCCGAGTCGAGCAGGGCGGCCTCGGCCTGGCGGCCGGTGAGGCCGTAGGAGGAGGCGACGTCGATCAGGTTGAGGTGGTTGTCGGTGCCGCCGGTGATGAGGGTGGCGCCCCGGCGCATCAGGCCTTCCGCCAGCGCGCGGGAGTTGTCGACGATGCGCTGGGCGTAGTCCTGGAAGGAGGGCTGACGGGCCTCGGCGAGGGCGACGGCCTTGGCGGCCATGACGTGCGGGAGCGGGCCGCCGAGGACCATCGGGCAGCCGCGGTCGACCTGGTCCTTGAGGGAGTCGTCGCACAGGACCATGCCGCCGCGCGGGCCGCGCAGCGACTTGTGGGTGGTGGTGGTGACGATCTGGGCGTGCGGGACCGGGTCGAAGTCGCCGGTCAGCACCTTGCCGGCGACCAGGCCCGCGAAGTGGGCCATGTCCACCATCAAGGTCGCCCCGGCCTCGTCGGCGATCTCGCGCATGAGACGGAAGTTCACGAGACGGGGGTAGGCGGAGTAGCCGGCCACGATGATCAGCGGCTTGAACTCACGGGCCGACACCCGCAGCGCCTCGTAGTCGATCAGACCCGTGGTGGGGTCGGTGCCGTAGGAGCGCTGGTCGAACATCTTGCCGGAGATGTTCGGGCGGAAGCCGTGGGTGAGGTGGCCGCCGGCGTCCAGGGACATACCGAGCATGCGCTGGTTGCCGAAGGCCTGGCGGAGCTCGGCCCAGTCGGCCTCGGAAAGGTCGTTGACCTGGCGGACGCCGGCCTTCTCCAGGGCGGGGGCCTCGACGCGCTGGGCGAGGACGGACCAGAAGGCGACGAGGTTGGCGTCGATGCCGGAGTGCGGCTGGACGTAGGCGTGGCGGGCGCCGAAGAGTTCACGCGCGTGCTCGGCGGCGAGGGACTCGACGGTGTCGACGTTGCGGCAGCCGGCGTAGAAGCGGCGGCCGATGGTGCCCTCGGCGTACTTGTCGCTGAACCAGTTGCCCATCGCCAGCAGGGTGGCCGGGGAGGCGTAGTTCTCGGAGGCGATCAGCTTGAGCATCTCGCGCTGGTCGGCGACCTCCTGGCCGATGGCGTCGGCCACGCGCGGCTCGACGGCGCGGATCACGTCGAGGGCGGCACGGAAGGCGGTGGACTCGGGAGAGAGGGGTTCGGCTGACATGGGCGACCTCCGGACGGTGTGTTCGGCGTTCACGGCACGGCCCAGGCGCACGGCACTCGGTGCTGGACATGGTCCAGGGGGCCGCTCCCCGATGGTTGGTCCCATCCCAGCGCGCCAGTCACGGCCCGCTGATCAGCCTACCGGGCACGCCGGGCGGCCCGGTTACCGAGTCCACCATGCGAGCGACTATAGGAAGGAAGTCACCGTCAGCTCAGGGAGATGCCGTGAACCGTACGGAGACGCTCGTCGCGGCCGCCGAGGCCCACAGCGCGCACAACTACCGTCCAATGCCGGTGGTCGTGGCCACGGCGGACGGGGCGTGGATGACGGATGTGGAGGGGCGGCGGTATCTGGATCTGCTGGCCGGGTATTCGGCGCTGAACTTCGGGCATCGCAACCGGCGGATCCTCGATGCGGCGAAGGCTCAGTTGGAGCGGGTGACGTTGACCTCCCGGGCGTTTCATCACGACCGGTTCGCCGCGTTCTGCGAGGAGCTCGCCGAGCTGTGCGGCATGGAGATGGTGCTGCCGATGAACACCGGCGTGGAGGCGGTGGAGACGGCGGTGAAGACGGCGCGGAAGTGGGGGTACCGGGTCAAGGGCGTGCCGGCGGAGATGGCGAAGATCGTGGTCGCGGGGGGCAACTTCCACGGGCGGACCACGACGGTGATCAGTTTCTCCACGGACGCCGAGGCGCGGGCGGACTACGGGCCCTACACGCCGGGCTTCGAGATCGTGCCGTACGGGGATGTGACGGCGATGCGCGCGGCGCTGACCGAGAACACGGTCGCGGTGCTGCTCGAGCCGATCCAGGGCGAGGCGGGGGTGCTGGTGCCGCCGGCCGGTTATCTGCGGACGGTGCGGGAGCTGACGCGCGAGCGGAACGTGCTGTTCGTGGCGGACGAGATCCAGTCGGGGCTGGGGCGGACGGGGCGGACGTTCGCGTGCGAGCACGAGGGGGTGGTGCCGGACGTGTATGTGCTGGGGAAGGCGCTGGGGGGCGGGGTCGTGCCGGTGTCGGCGGTGGTGTCGAGCGCCGAGGTGCTCGGGGTGTTCCGGCCCGGGGAGCACGGGTCGACGTTCGGCGGGAATCCGCTGGCCTGTGCGGTGGCGCTGGAGGTGATCGCGATGCTGCGGTCGGGCGAGTACCAGGCGCGGGCCGCCCGGCTCGGCGAGCATCTGCACCGGGAGCTGAAGGAGCTGGCGGGGTCGGGACGGGTGACGGCGGTGCGCGGGCGCGGGCTGTGGGCGGGCGTGGACATCGCTCCGGCGTACGGCACGGGACGGGAGGTTTCCGAGAAGCTGATGGACCGGGGTGTCCTGGTGAAGGACACGCACGGGCCGACGATCCGGATCGCGCCGCCCCTGATCATCTCCGAGGAGGACCTGGACTGGGGGTTGGCCCAGCTGCGTGCCGTACTGGCCCCCTGACTCCTTTCAGAGGATTACGTGCGGCAGGAAGCGGGCGTACTCGTCCGTGATCAGGCCGGAGGACTCGCGGATGCCCAGGCCCGCGGACTCGTCCTCGACCACCCAGGTGCCGAGGACGACGTGGTTGCCGTCGAAGGAAGGGAGCGGGGCCAACTCCTGGTAACAGCAGGGCTCGTCGCGGATGACAGGGGCCGCTCCGGGCTCGTGGACGGTTACGCCGGCGCCCTCGCGGCCCAGCAGGGGCTTGGCCACGTAACCGGTGGTCGCCGCCAGTTCGCGGGGGCCGTCGAGGTAGGCGGGGAGGAGGTTGGGGTGGCCGGGGTGGAGTTCCCAGAGGATGGCGAGCAGGGCCTTGTTGCTCAGGAGCATCTTCCAGGCGGGCTCGATCCACAGCGTCGTACCCGTGCCGCCGCCGTTGTCCAGGGTGTCGAGGACGTGGGCGGCGAAGCGGTCGGTGGTGAGCCACTCCCAGGGGTAGAGCTTGAAGCAGCTGCGGATGAAGCGGAGTTGGTTGTCGACGAAGCGGCCGGACAGCGGGTCCCAGCCGATCTCCTCCATGGAGATCCAGTCGGTGTCCAGGCCCGC
The DNA here is from genome assembly GCF_040295365.1 of Streptomyces sp. NPDC002838. Taxonomy (NCBI): domain Bacteria; kingdom Bacillati; phylum Actinomycetota; class Actinomycetes; order Kitasatosporales; family Streptomycetaceae; genus Streptomyces; species Streptomyces sp. NPDC002838. The sequence continues at coordinate 137,579 of NZ_JBEOVF010000011.1, forward strand.
CTGCTCCGCGGTCTCCTTGAGGTAGGCGACCGTCATGAGGTCCTCGCCGAGTTCGTCGGCCGAGGAGTGGGCGAAGTACAGGGGGTTGCCGGGCGGGAGGAAGACGGCCTGTTTCTTCCAGGCGGCGATCAGGCGCTCGTGGAGGGAGTTCCACTGGTCGGCGCCGGGGAAGTGTTCCTCCATCCAGAACCACTGGGGTGAGGCGGCCTCGACCAGGGACGTGGGCGTGTCGGCGTTGTACTCCAGGAGTTTCGCGGGGCCCGTGCCGTCGTAGCGGAGGTCGAAGCGGCCGTAGAGGGAGGGGAGTTCGGCGCGGCGGCGCCAGGCCTCGGCGACCGCCTCGGCCACGCGGGGGTCGGTGAGGCCGAGGTCGGCGAAGCGGTTCTCGGCGACGATGTGCCCGGCCGCGGTGAGGCACATGCGGTGGAGTTCCTCGACGACCTCCTCCAGCACTTCGACCTCGGGGAGGGTGAAGGCGTAGTACGCGCTCTCGTCCCAGTAGGGGCGCAGGGAGTCGTCGGGATAGCGGGTGAGGGGGTAGATGAGTCCCTGTTCCTCGACGGTCTGCTGCCAGCCGGGGCGGGGCTCGATGGTGTGGCGTTCCATGGGGTCCGGGATCCAGGGTCCTGTGGGGGTTCTCGTCAGCCGCCGGAGCTGCCCTTGCCGCTGCCGCCGCCGTCACCGTCGCCGCCGCCGAAGCCACCGCGGTCGACGCCGCTGCCACCCGTGCCGCTGCCGCCGCTCGAACTGCCGGATCCCTTGCCGGACTTGGTGAAGGAGCCGTTCTTCACCCAGTCGCCCCTCTTCTTGCCGCCGTAGTACCAGGCGCCGTCGACGGTGGTGGCCGACTTGCAGTTCTTGTCGGCGACGACCTCGTAGCCCTTGGCGAGGTTGTAGCTGTCGCGGTCGACGCAGCGCTTGTCCGGGTCGGAGGAGCAGGCCGTCAGGGCCGCGGCGAGCAGGCCTACGCCGCCGAGTGCGACCGTGCCTGAGCGAAGTTGCCGGCGTGCGTCTGCCATGTGTGTCTCCCCGTGTCCCCGTGGTCCCCGTCGCATGCCGACCGCAGTCGTGCGTCGGCCGTGGTCAGCATAGGGATCGGCGTGAGCACACCTGTGGGGCACCCCCGTTCCCGGGCGATGGCTCACGTGCCCTCAGGCCATCGCCCACGCCCCCGTCAGCGCATCGCCCCCGCGATCCCGTCCCACAGCCGCGACCTGGCCTCCAGCGCGAGAGTCGCCGTCTCCACCGCCTCCGCCCAGCGCGTGTCGTCCGTGGCGCAGAGGTCGGCGACCATCTGCATGGCCATGGGGGTGTGTTCCTCGCCGTCGACCTCGATGTGGCGGGCGAGGTAGTCGCAGAAGAGCGGGAAGCGGTCCGTGCCTTCCTTCTTGATCACCTGGTCGAACATGTCCGGGATGAGGTCCTCCCGGGAGAAGGCGAAGGCGGCCGCCCGGCAGTGCAGGGGGCGGTCGGCGATGATGGTGAAGGTGGTGCGAACGAACTCGGCTGCGGGCGGGGGGACTTGGGCGGTCCGCAGGGCGGACGGCACGTCGTGGCCCTGCGCGAGGAGCGCGAGGAAGGTGTCGATCGGGGTCGTGTCGGCGTCCGCCTCGGTCATGGCGGCGCGGTACAGCTCGAAGTGGCTGGTGAAGCCGCCGTTCAGCTCGTCGCTCTCCTCGACCAGCACGATGTCGTTGATCAGCCGCCGGCTCACCTCCGAGCCGCGCGGCACCCAGGGCACGTCGACACAGGTCAGATCCCGCTGGAGGGATTTGAGGAGCGACATGAAGTCCCATACGGCGAAGACGTGATGCGCCATGAATGTGGCCATGCGCGTGCGGCTGTCGATCCGCTGATAGATGGAATGGGCGGTGACTTCTTTCCGTACCGGTTCGATTGCGGCGCGTGCCCGGTCGATTCCATCATGAGTCATGTTCCAGTCGTAGCGGGACATGATTCTCCTTCGCTTTTTCCGCCGCTTTTCCGGCGGATCGAACGCCGATTGTGAGCACTGTTCGCACCGCTCGGCAAGCGCTTTGAGGATCCCGTAAGAACTGCGTAATACTTACCACACCCGACACCGCATCCGGACCGAAAAAATCTTCGTTGAACGTTGAACGCCCGGAGTGCGCGCTCCGTATCCGACGACGTGACCAGTAATCCCGTCACCGTCACCGTGGCCTATCACGTGGTGCCGGGCCACGAGGCCGACTTCCACTCCTGGGGGTGGGCCATGCTGGGCGCGAGCGCGCAGCAGCCGGGCTTTCTGGGGGGTGGTGTCCTTGTCGACCGAGAGGCGGAATGGCATGTGGTGTATCGCTTCGCCAGCGAAGGCACGGCCCAGGCCTGGGAGGTCTCGGCCGTCCGGGCACAGTGGGATGCCCGGGCGGAGGGGTTCGCCCGGCAGACGGACCGCCGGAGCGTGCGGGGCTCCAGGGCGTGGTTCGCCTCCCAGACCACCACGCCGGCCCCGCCGGCTCCACCGAAGAAATGGAAACTGTGGTTCGTGAATATGAGCGCGGTGTTCCCGCCGGTGCTCCTGTTCAATCTGACCGTGCTTCCTTATCTCGGCGACCTCAATGCACTGTTCCGTACGCTGCTGTTGTGTCTATGTGTGACGGCCATCGTCACCTGGATTCTCATGCCGCGCCTTCAGCGTTTCTTCCGGAACTGGCTGTATCCACAGCTCCAGGCTCTTCGCGGACGGCACAAACGACGGACGGCGTAGGCCCGGGAACGACAAGAGGGAGGTGGGCGGGTTGAAGACCCTGCTCATCGACAATTACGACTCGTACACGTACAACCTGTTTCAGCTGATCGCCGAGGTCAACGGCGAGGAACCGGTGGTGGTCCTCAATGACGCCGCCGTGGACAGAATTCCCGACCTTGTCGGGTTCGACAATGTGGTGATTTCGCCCGGTCCCGGCAGTCCGGCCGAGTCCCGCGACTTCGGCATCAGTGCCCGCGTGCTCGCCGAGTCCCCGATCCCCGTGCTCGGCGTCTGCCTGGGCCACCAGGGCATCGCCCTCGGGGAACGCGGCCGGATCGCTCCCGCCCCGGAGCCCCGGCACGGGCATCTGAGCACCGTCCGGCACGACGGACAGGACCTGTTCCAGGGGCTGCCGCAGGACTTCACCGCGGTCCGCTACCACTCGCTGGCCGTGCGCGAGCCGCTGCCCGAGGCCCTGGAGGCCACCGCGTGGGCCGAGGACGGCGTCCTCATGGGACTGCGGCACCGCAGCCGGCCCCTGTGGGGGGTGCAGTTCCACCCGGAGTCCGTCCTCACCGAGTACGGCCACCGCATGCTCGTGAACTTCCGGAACCTCACGGCGGAGCGGGCACGCAAACTCCGGACGAAGAACACCGCGGTGCCCGCGCCCGCGGATGTCCCCCGCCGCACGGCCACAGCGGCCGCACCGGCGACCGCGACCATCCCCCGCCCCCGGCGCGCCGGCGGTCCCGGCTACCGGCTGCACACCCGACGCATCGCCACCGCGGTCGACGCGGAGGCCGCTTTCACCCGGATGTACGCCGCCTCCGAGCGGGCGTTCTGGCTGGACAGCTCGCTGGTCGAGCCGGGCCGGTCCCGGTTCTCGTTCTTCGGCGACGGCAGCGGACCGCTCGCCGAGTTCGTCCGGTACGACGTCGAGGCCGGCCGCTGCGAGATCGAGCGGGTGGGGCGGCCCCCGCGCAAGGTCCGGGCGAGCGTCTTCGACTATCTCAAGCGGCAGTTGGCCAACCGCCGGGTGGACGCCGACGGGCTGCCCTTCGACTTCACCGGCGGCTATGTGGGCTACTTCGGCTACGAGACGAAGGCCGACTGCGGCTCGCCGAACCGGCACCGTTCCGAACTCCCGGACGCGTGCTGGCTGTTCGCCGACCGGCTGATCGCGGTGGACCACCAGGAGGGGTTCACCTACGCGGTCTGCCTGGCGGAGGACACCCCGCGGGCCGCGCGGGAGGCCGCCGACTGGCTCGAGAGCGCGCTGGCCCAGCTCACCTTCGTGTCCGCGGAGACGGACCAGCCGCGACAGCCCCTCCCGGGCGAGGCCGACCCCGACGCCGCCGAGCCGTGGCTGGTCCGCGACCGGGCGACGTATCTCGCGGACATCGAGGCGTGTCAGCGGGAGTTGCGAGCGGGCACGAGTTACGAGGTCTGTCTGACCAACTCCGCCCGGTTACCGGCCCCGCCCGACGCGTACGAGTTCTACCGGGTGCTGCGCCGTGTCAACCCGGCGCCGTACGCGGCCTTCCTGAGGTTCGGCGACCTCGATGTCGCGGGCTCCTCCCCCGAGCGCTTCCTGCGGATCACCCGGAACGGTGTGGCCGAGGCAAGGCCCATCAAGGGCACGGCGCCCCGCAGCGAGGAGCCCGAGGAGGACGCCCGGCTCAGGGACGCGCTGGCGGCGGACGCCAAGACACGCGCCGAGAACCTGATGATCGTCGACCTGCTCCGCAACGACCTGGGCCGGGTCTGCCGGACCGGGACGGTGCGCGTCCCCCGGCTCATGGCGACCGAGACGTACGCCACCGTGCACCAGCTCGTCTCCACGGTCGAGGGCCGATTGCGCGAGGGTACGGACGCGGTGGACAGCGTCCGCGCCTGCTTCCCCGGCGGTTCGATGACGGGCGCGCCGAAGCTGCGCACCATGGAGATCATCGACTCCCTGGAGACCGAGGCCCGGGGCGTCTACTCCGGCGCCCTCGGCTACCTGGGGTGCGGCGGGGGCGCGGATCTCAGCATCGTCATCCGCACCGCCGTACTCGCCGACGGTCTGATGCACCTGGGCGCGGGCGGCGCGATCGTCCTCGACTCCGATCCGGCCGCGGAGTACGACGAGATGCTGCTGAAGACGGCGGCCCAGATGCGGGCCCTCCACCAGCACACGGCGGACCGGATACGGGAACAGCGGGAGCAGACCGCGATACGGACGGCCGCCGCGCTCCCTGTGGGCCCGCGACAGGAGCGGCCCTCCGCCGGGGAGCCCGCGCGATGACGACTCACCAGTCCACGACTCACCAATCCACGACCCACGAGTCCACGACCCCAGGATCCATCGCCCCACGGTCCACGACCCCGCGACCCACGCTGTCCCCGGAGCCGTCCCCGGCCGACGCCGGCGCCCCCGGCAACTTCGCGGCGCATCTCACCGCACTCGCCGAGCGGCGCGGGTGGACCGACCGGCCCGCCTTCCACCAGGGCCACCGGGTCTGGACCCACGGCGAGGTGCACGGTCTCGCGGCCCGCGCGGCCACCGTGCTCGCCGACCACGGAGTGCGCCCCGGCGACCGAGTGCTGCTCGCCCTGCCCGACGGCATCGCCTGGGTGACGGCCTTCCTCGCCGCCGCCCGCCTCGGGGCCGTGGCGGTTTTGGTCAACCCCGAACTCCCCGCCGCCGAGCACACGTTCATGGCCGGGGACACCGACGCCGTGCTGTGCGTGACCGGACCGGGCCTGGAGGACGGGCCGGACCGCTTCCCCGGCCGGCCGCGCCTCGGCGCCGATCAGCTGCTCGCGCTGGCCCCCGCCGCCGAGCCGACCGCCGCCCACCCGGTCGACGCGCACACCCCCCTGTACGTGCAGTACACCTCCGGCACGACGGGCCGCCCCAAGGGGGTCGTGCACGGTCACGGCGACCCGAGGACGTACCACGACCTCATCGGCCGGCGGGTGCTGCGGATCACCCAGGACGACGTCACCCTGTCGGTGTCGAAGCTGTACTTCGCCTACGGCTTCGGCAACGCCTTCGTCTTCCCGCTCTTGTCGGGCTCGTCCGCCGTGCTGGTGGACCGGCGTCCGACCCCGGCCGCCGTGGACGAACTCGTCGCCCGGCACCGGGTGACCCTGCTCTACTCCGTGCCGTCCGCGTACGCCGCGCTGGTGACCGACCGGGGCAGCGGGCACGAGGCCTGCTTCGCCTCGGTACGCGCCGCGGTGTCGGCCGGCGAGGGCCTGCCGGCGGCACTCGGCAGACAGGTCACCGAGCTGCTCGGCGCGCCGGTCCTGGAGCAGATCGGTTCCACCGAGGCGGGGCACGCCTTCTGCGCGAACAGCTTCGACCACAACCACCCCGGCACGGTCGGACGTCCCGTGCCCGGCTTCGAGGTGGAGCTGCGCGACCGGGACGGGTGGCCGGTGCCGGACGGCGCGGAGGGCGAGATGTGGGTGCGCGGGCCGACGGTGACGCCCGGCTATCTGAACCGGCCCGAGGAGACGGACCGCACCCTGGTCGGCGGCTGGCTGGCCACCCATGACCGGGCGCGGCGCGAGCCGGACGGCACGTTCCGGCATCTGGGCCGCGTCGACGACATGGAGATGGTCGGCGGCATCACCGTCTCCCCGCTGGAGGTGGAGGCCGTGCTGCGGACCCACCCGGCGGTGCGGGAGGTCGCCGTCGCGGCCGTCACCGACGGACACGGCGCCAGCCGGCTGCGCGCCTTCGTCGTTCCGGCCGCGCCCCTGCCGTCCGGCCTGGAGGACGACCTGATCCGGCTGGCCCGGGAGCACCTGGCCGCCTTCAAGGTCCCCAGAAGCGTCGCCTTCGTCACGTCCCTGCCCCGCACCCCGACCGGAAAGCTCCGCCGCCACCTGGTTCGACAGGGCGCGTGGTGACCATGCCAGAAAGGAACGGCACCATGCCGCAACAACCTCTGCTCGCCGACCGCGGCTTCTACCTCGGCCCGATGTTCCGGCGGGCGGCCGACCGCCACGGAGCCGTCTTCGTCACCCTGGACCGGCCGCTGGACGTGAACCCGTCCCTCGGGGTCGACCTGACCTACCGGGTGCTGGCCGACGTCGTGGAGGAGCTGTCCGGCCGGCTGTGGGAGGCCGGGGTACGGCCCTCGGAACAGGTCGTCGTCCACAAGACGGACAACGTCGACATCATGCTGCTGACCTGCGCGATCTCCCGCATCGGCGCCGTCCCCGCACTGCTGTCGCCCGGACTGTCCGGCCCTGTCGTCGCACAGCTGCTGGAACGGCTCCAGCAGCCGTGGCTGATCACCGACCGGGCGAAGCTGGAAGGGCCGCTGAAGGACGTCGCCGGGCTCGTACGTCACACCCTGTCCGTCGACGACGCCCCCGGCGCCGTCCCCCTGGAGAAGTTCGCCGGCGCAGAACCGCCCGCACCCGTACGACTGCACCCTCGCGAGCCCTCCCTGATCACGCACAGCTCGGGCACCACCGGCGTCCCCAAGCTCGCCGTGCACTGCCCGAACACCATGTGGAACCGGCTCGTACCGCAGCAGGCGATGGGCTGGCCCACCCGCGGCGAGACCGCGGCGCTGCACATGTCCTTCGTGCACTCGCGCTTCTACCATCTGCTGGGCGTCCTGCTGCACTTCGGCAGCCCGATGGTGCTGATCACCGACCCGGACCCGGCGAACGTGGGTCCGCTGCTGACCCGGCACCGCCCCGGGATCGTCGAGACGCACCCCAACACCTTCGTCCTGTGGGAGGAGCTGGCCGACGCGCCCGGCGCGCCACTGTCCCGGGTCCGGGCGTACGGCTCCACGTTCGACGCGATCCATCCGCGCACCGTACGGCGGCTGTTGGGCGCCTCCCGGCGTCGTACGCCCTGGCTGATCCAGCTGTACGGGCAGAGCGAGACGGGCCCGGTCGCGTTCCAGTGGTTCACCCGGCGCAGCGCCGCCCGCGCGGACGGCCGCCGGGTCGGGATCGGGATACCGGGCTTCACCCGCCTCCGCGTCACCGACCCCGACGGCAGGCGTGCCCTGCCCGGGACAACCGGCCGGATCGAGGCCCGTACCAGGGGCCGCATCGTCACCTACCTCGGGGCCCGGGAGCAGTACGAGCGCCAACTCGACGGTGAGTGGTGGCAGATGGGGGACATGGGGTACCAGAGCCGCTTGGGCACCCTGCATCTGATCGACCGTGAGATTGATCAGATTGACGCCGTGCACAGCAATCTGGAGGTCGAGGACACGCTGATGTCCCGCCTGGAGGAGCTGCGCGAGGTCGTCATCGTGCCCGGCGTGGACCGCGAGCCGGTGCCGGTGGTGTGCGTGCGGGGCGAGCGGCCGCTGGACCCGGAACGCTGGCGGGAGGCCACGGCCGGCCTGCCCGCGATGGCGGAGCCGCGGCAGTGGCGGTTCGAGGAGCTGCCGATGACCGCCACCTGGAAGGTGAAGCGGGTGGAGATCACCCGCATGCTGACCGAAAGTGCCCGCACGTGAACCCGGTCGTGGTGGTCGGCGCCGGCCCCGTGGGCCTGTCGGCGGCGCTCGCGCTGCGGGCGCACGGGCTCGACGTCGTCCTGCTGGAAGCCGACCCGAAGGACCGTGAACGGCCGGGCAGCCGGGCCCTGTTCGTGCACCGGGAGACCCTCGGCCTGCTCGACGGGATGTACCCGGGGCTCGCCGCCGAGATCACGTCGTACGGCCGGACCTGGCAGACCAAGCGGACGTTGTACCGGGGCCGCGAGGTGTACTCCCGCACCTTCCCGCCGCCGTCCGGCACCCCGCCCTTCACCAGCCTGCGCCAGGTGGACACCGAACGCTTCCTGCGCGCGGCCTGCGAGCGGGCCGGGGTGGAGTTCGTGTGGGAGGCACGGGTGACGGCCGTAGAGGCCACGGAGACCGGGGTCCTGCTGACCGGCGAGGACGGGCGCGTGTGGAGCGGCGGGTACGCCGTCGCCGCCGACGGCGCCCGCTCCACGGTCCGCCGCGAGCTCGGCATCGCCATGGAGGGCAGTCGCGGTGAGGGCTTCCACGTGGTCGTCGACGTCGCCGACATCGAGGGCGCCGAGCTGCCGCTGGAGCGGGTCTTCCACTACGAGCATCCGGGGGTGGGCGGGCGCAGCGTGATGCGGGTGCCGTTCACCGGGGGCTTCCAGGTCGACCTGCAGTGCCGTGACGACGACCGGGAGGAGGCGTACGGCACCGAGGAGGCCGTACGCCGGTGGCTGCCCGCGGTCGTGGGAGAGGGGTACGCGGATCGGATCCTGTGGGTGTCGACGTACCGCTTCCTGCGGAAGGTCGCGGCGTCGTTCACCGATCCGCACCGGCGGGTGCTGCTGGTCGGTGAGGCGGCGCATCTCTTCCCGCCGTTCGGGGCGCGGGGCATGAACAGCGGGATCGCCGACGCGGCAGCGGCGGCGGAAGCCGTTGCCACGGGGACGGTCGCCGACTTCGCCGAAGTGCGGCGCGCGGCCGCCCTGTTCAACAGCGAGGCCGCCGGAGCCGCCCTGGACCACCTGCGGCCACGGCGCCGGACCGTCCGCGTCAAGCAGCGGGCGGCGGCGGCTCTCGCGCCGGTGCTGCCGTGGTGCGGGTCGTGGCTGGAGCACGCGCCGTACGGGCCGCGGGGCGGGGCGCCCGCCGTGGCGGGCAAGTACTGAGGAGGAACGTGTGATGGCACAACCGGTGGCCGCGGAAGGCCTGTCGGCTTGGACGCCGGCCGGTGGCCTGTCCCCCACGCCGGAGGGCGGCGGGCGGTTGCTCGTCGCGGACTCCTGGCTGGTGCGCGACGGCCGGGTACGCGGCTTCGCCCGGCACCGGGAGCGCTTCCTGCGGGCCTGCGGCGAGTGCGGTGGGCCGTCGCCGCGCCGGCTCGTGGAGTTCTGGCAGGACATGACCGCCGCGCTGCCGCGCACGGGCGAGTGGTTCCCCCGGGTCGAACTCGTCTCCGGATCCCTCGAGTTGCGGCTGCTGCTGCGGCACGCGCCGCCGCTCGGCTCCGGCGTACGGGTCTGGGCGGCGGGGCAGCGTGATCCGCGTACCGTGCCCCGCCGCAAAGGACCGGACCTGGACACCCTGGCCGGGGTCCGCCGGCGGGCGTCCGGCGAGGGCGCCGACGAGGCGGTGCTGATCTCGCCCTCGGGTGCGGTGCTGGAGGCGGCCACCGCCAGCGTGCTGTGGTGGGAGGACGACACCCTCTGCCTGCCCCCGCCGGGGCTGCCCGTGCTGCCCGGAGTGACCGTGGGACTGATCCAGGAGCGGGCCGGGCGCTCCGGCCTCCGCGTCGCCCACCGCGAGCGGACCGTGGCCGAGCTGGACGGCCGTGAGGTGTGGCTGGTCAACGCGCTGCACGGAATCCGGCCCGTGACGGGCTGGACGGGACGGCCGCTGGAGGCGGCGCCCGCCGTGCGCGCCCCGGACTGGCGGGAATGGCTGGACGACGTTATGGAGCCACTGCCGGAGACATAAGAATCGGGCGGACAGAGAGAGCGCCGGATCGAATCGAATTCGACCCGGCGCGATTACCGCTGCCCGAATGCAGAGCTATTTCTGTGCCGGCTGGTAAGCCCCCGGCACCATCCGCGTGGCAATGGCGATCCGGTTGTACGCGTTGATGACGGTGGCCGCCCAGATCAGTGCCGCGATCTGCTCCTCGTCGAAGACCTCCGCGGCCTCGGCGTAGATCTCGTCCGGGACGTGACCGTCGTGCACCAGGGTCACGGCCTCGGTCAACGCCAGTGCCGCGCGCTCCCGTTCGGTGAAGAAGGGGGTCTCCCGCCAGGCGTTCAGGGCGTAGACGCGCTGCTCGGTCTCGCCCTGGGCGCGGGCGTCCTTGGTGTGCATGTCGAGGCAGAACGCGCAGCCGTTGATCTGCGAGGCGCGGATCCTGACCAGTTCCAGCAGTTCCGGTTCGACCTTGGCGTCCCGGGCCGCGGAAACGGCGGCGGCGTGCAGGGAGCCCATCGCCGCGGACACATCGGGGGTGATTTTCTTGAGGGCCACGCGGGACAGGGCCGGGCGGGATATGGAGTCGTTGTTGCTCATGGGGTGACTCTATCCACCGAAATGAATCACGGAATGGGAAACGAGTGAATCGCTATTCGGGCAATGCCGCGCACAACGCGTCCAGTGCCCCCGACCACGCGTGGTCCGGCGGCGTCCCGTACCCCACGACCAGCGCGTCACGCCGCTCGACGGTCGCCTTCGGGTGCCGGTAGCGGTGCAGTCCGTGCACCGCCAGCCCCTGCCAGGCCGCCGCTCGCAGCGCCGCCTGCTCGGTGCCCGGCGGGAGGCGGAGCACCACGTGCAGGCCGGCCGCGATGCCGGTGGGGCGGACCGACGGGGCTCGCCGCGCGAGTTCGGCCACCAGCGCGTCCCTGCGGCGCCGGTAGTGCAGGCGGGCCGCCCGGACGTGGCGGTCGTAGGCGCCCGAGGTGATGAACTCGGCCAGCGTCAGCTGGTCCAGCACCCCGCACGACCAGTCCACCCCGCCCTTGGCCGTGACGACCTCGGCGGCGATCGACGGCGGCACGACCAGCCAGCCCAGACGCAGCCCCGGGGCCAGTGACTTGCTGGCGGTGCCCAGGTAGATCACCCGGTCGGGGTCGAGGCCCTGGAGGGCGCCCACGGGCCGGCGGTCGTAGCGGAACTCCCCGTCGTAGTCGTCCTCGAGGATCAGCCCGTCGCCGCGCCGCGCCCAGTCCACCACCGCGGCCCGCCGCTCAGGGTGCAGCGCCCCGCCGATCGGGAACTGGTGCGCGGCCGTCAGCAGCACGGCCCGCACACCCGCCGACTCGTCCGCCCTTAACTCCTCGGTGCGGGTGCCGAGTTCGTCGAGCCCCAGGGGCAGCGTCCGCAGCCCCGCCCGCTCCAGCAGCCTCCAGTGCACGTCGAGCCCGTACGACTCCACGGCCAGCGATGTCAGCCCCCGGTCCCGCAGCACCTGGCCGAGGATCCTCAGCCCGTGCGCGATGCCGGAGCAGATGACGATGCCGTCCGGGTGCGTGCGGACACCGCGGGCCCGCGCCAGGTAGCCGGCCAGGGCGGTGCGCAGTTCCACGCGGCCGCGCGGGTCGCCGTAGCCGAGGGCGTCGTGCGGGGCCACCGCCAGTGCGCGGCGGGCCGCCTTCAGCCAGGCCGTGCGGGGAAAGGCGGACAGGTCCGGGGTGCCGGGGACGAGGTCGTACACCGGCTGGGACGCCTGGCGGCCACCACCCACTGCCGGTCCGGCGGCCGGCGGCGACACCGGACGTTCCCCCACGCTCGTGCCCGAGCCCTGCCGGGCGGTGAGCCAGCCCTCGGCGACCAGGTCGGCGTAGGCCTCGGCGACCGTGTTGCGGGCGATGCCCAGGTCGGCGGCGAGCGCGCGGGAGGACGGCAGCCGGGTGCCGGGGGCCAGCCGGCCGGTGCGGACGGCCTCGCGCAGGGCGTCGGTCAGACCCCGCCGCAGGCCCGGACCGGTCGGTTCGAGGTGGAGGTCGACGCCCAGAGTGGCCCAAGATCTTGGCATGGAAGTGGACCATACCCCTGGGTAGCTTCGCTCCTAGGGTCGAGGGCATGACTACGAACCACGACACGACGACCGGAGAGTACGCACCCGAACGGCCGGCCCGGATGCAGTGGGCCCAGCTCGCCCCCGAGGTCTACAAGGCGATGATCCGCCTCGACACGGCCGCCAAGCAGGGCCTGGACCACAAGCTCTACGAGCTGGTGAAGATCCGCGCCTCGCAGATCAACCACTGCGCCCTCTGCATCGACATGCACACCAAGGACGCGCTCGCGGCCGGCGAGAGCGTCGAGCGGATCATCCAGCTCAGCGCCTGGGACGAGTCGCGGCACTTCTACACCGAGAAGGAACTCGCGGCGCTGGAACTGACCGAGGCGGTGACCGTCCTGACGGACGGTTTCGTGCCCGAGGAGGTGTACGAGAAGGCCGCCAAGCACTTCGAGGAGGCCGAGCTGGCGCAGTTGATCTCCGCGATCGCGGTGATCAACGCGTGGAACCGGTTCGGGGTGACCTTCCGTATGGCGCCGGGGCACTACGAGCCGGGGCAGTACAAGTGACGACGACGCGGACCGGGCTCCTCGACCGGGCCGTCGGGCAGGCCATGTCCGCGCTCAGCGCCGCCGCGAAGAAGGGGCTCGGCGACCCCGCGCTCGCCGAGCTCGTGGTGATCCGGGCCTCGCAGCTCAACCACTGCGCCTTCTGCCTCGACATGCACCTCACGATCGCCCGCGAGCACGGGGTGAGCGAGAAGCAGCTCGATCTGCTGAGCGCCTGGGAGGAGGCCGGGGACGTCTACGACGAGCGGGAGCGGGCCGCGCTCGCGCTGACGGAGGCGGTGACCGTCCTGACGGACGGTTTCGTGCCCGACGAGGTGTACGAGAGGGCCGCCAAGCACTTCGACGAGGCCCGACTCGCCCATCTCGTCGGGCTGATCGCCGCCATCAACAACTGGAACCGGGTGATGGTCGCCCGCAGGATCCCGCCGGGGGGTTACCAGCCGTGAGCAAGGTCGACACGTTCCGCTCCCTGCACCGCAGACGCCTCCCCGGCGCCCCCCTCGTCCTGCCCGGCCCCTGGGACGCGGCCAGTGCCCGGGTGTGCGTCGAGGCCGGGTTCCCGGCGCTCGCGACGCCCAGCGCGGGGGTGGCCGCCTCCCTCGGGTACGAGGACGGGGCGACCCCGGCCGACGAGATGTTCGCGGCGGTCGCCCGGGTCGTACGGGCCGTGGACGTGCCGGTGTCGGCGGACGTCGAGGGCGGGTACGGGCTCGCGCCGAAGGAGCTGGTGCAGCGGCTGTGGGAGGCGGGTGCCGTCGGGTGCAACCTTGAGGACTCCGACGGGGGTCTCCTCAAGGACCCGCGGCAGCACGCCGACTGGCTCGCCGAGGTGCGGTACGCCGCCGGCGACCGCCTCTTCGTCAACGCGCGCGTCGACGTCTTCTCGGTCGGATTCACCGACCCCAAGCAGGCCGCCGAACAGGCCATCGAGCGGGCCGCGTTGTACGTCGCCGCGGGCGCCGACTGCGTCTATCCGATCGGCGCCCCGACGACCGTACTGCCGCTGCTGCGGGCCGGGATCCAGGGGCCGATCAACGTCGGCGCCCGGCTGGACGGCGAGGGCCCCTCGCCCACCGAACTCGGTGAACTCGGGGCCACTCGCGTCACGTTCGGGCCGGGGCTCCAGCGCCGGGCCACCGCGGAACTGCGGGAGATCGCCGCCGGCCTCAGGCCCTAGGGATGTTCAGGACAGCCACGCCTTCCACGTGGACTCGTGGCTGTCCACCCACTTCTTCGCCGCCTCCTCCGGAGACAGCTTCTGGTCGGCGATCATCAGGGAGACCTCGTTCTGGTCCTCGGTCGTCCACTTGAACTTCTTCAGCAGGGCGGCCGCCTTGCCGCCGTTCTTCGCGAAGTCCGTGTTGAGGTACTTCTGCAGCGGGGTGTGCGGATAGGCGCAGGCCACCTTCTCCGGGTCCGCGTCGCAGCCCTCCTTGTAGGCGGGCAGCTTCACCTCGGTCATCGGGACCTTCTTGAACAGCCACTGCGGCTGGTACCAGTACGTCAGGAAGGGCTTCTTCTGCTTCGCGAACTGCCTGATCTGCGTGATCTGGGCGGCCTCGGAGCCGGCGAAGACGACCTGGTAGTCCAGGTCCAGGTTCTTCACCAGCGCCTTGTCGTTGGTGACGTAGGAGGGCGAGCCGTCCATCAGCTGGCCCTTGTCGCCGCTCTCCGCCGTACGCAGCTGCGAGGCGTACTTGTTGAGGTTCTTCCAGTTCGTGACGTCCGGGTGCTCCTTGGCGAAGTACGTCGGGACGAACCAGCCGATGTGCCCGGTGACGCCGAGGTCGCCGCCGCGGGTGATCGTCTTCTTTTCGTCGACGTACCGCTGCTCCTCCTCGGGGTGGCCCCAGTCCTCCATGAGCGCGTCGATCCGGCCCTGGCTGAGCGCGTCCCAGGCGGGCACCTCGTCGATCTGGACGGTGTCCACGCGGTAGCCGAGCTTGTGCTCCAGGAGGTACTGGGCGACGGCCACGTTGGCCTGTGCACCCACCCAGGACTGCACCGACAGGGTCACCGTCTTGGCGCCCTGGGCGTTGGCGAAGGGCGAGGCCTGCTTGGTCATGTCGGCGGCACCGCAGCCGGTCAGCAGCAGGAGCGAGGACGCGCCGGCCACTACGGCAGTCGTACGAAATCGCATGTCACGCTCCCTTCTTCGGGCGGCGTTCGGTCGGCTGCGTCACCCGGTCGAGCATCAGGCCGAGGCAGACCATGGCGGCACCGGCCACCAGGCCCGTGGCCAGGTCGCCCTGCGCGAGGCCGAACACGGCGTCGTAGCCGAGGGCGCCGCCGCCGACCAGGCCGCCGATCACGACGACGGCGAGGACCAGGACGACGCCCTGGTTCACGGCGAGCAGCAGCGCGGGCCGGGCGAGCGGCAGTTGGACCTGGAACAGCTGCTGGCGGGTGGTCGCGCCGAGCGAGCGGGCGGACTCCATCGCGCTCGGGTCGACCTGGCGCAGACCCTGCGTGGTGATGCGTACGACGGCGGGCAGCGCGTAGACGACCGCGGCGGCGACCGCGGGGGCACGGCCCACGGCGAACAGCGCGACGACCGGGATCAGGTACACGAACTGCGGCATCGTCTGGAGGATGTCCAGGACGGGACGCAACTGGCGTTCGAAGCGCCTGCTGCGCGCGGCGGCGATGCCGATCGCGAAGCCGAGGACGACGGTGACCGCGACCGCGGCGAGCACCTGCGACAGCGTGTCGAGGGACTTGTCCCACACGCCCAGGACACCGATCGCGGCCAGGGCGAGGACCGCGGTGAGCGCGGTGCGCCAGGTGCCGATCACCCAGGACAGGGCGGCGACGATCAGCAGCAGCGACCACCACGGCAGCCCCTGCAGGCCGTCGCGGAGCGGGTCGAGCACCCAGGTGGTGAAGTGCCCGGCCCATTCGGCGGTGCCGCCGACGACGGGGACGCCGGTGTAGAGGTGGTCGACCATCCAGTCCTTGGCGGTGTTGACCGGTTCCGCGATGCCGACGACCCAGCCGGTCGGCCAGTCCGTGCCCTGCAGGAGGCGGACCGCCACGGTGACGACCACGGTGACCGCGGCGGCGACGCCCCAGCCGGCCCGGCCGCGCAGCCGGCGGTTGTCGGGCTCGGTGGCGCCGAGCCGTTCGCCGGCCGCGCCCGTGAGGCGGTCGAGGATCACGGCGAGCAGCACGATCGGGATGCTCGCGGCGAGGGCGGCGCCGACGTCGACGGTGGCGAGGCCCTGGTAGACACGGTCACCGAGGCCGGCCGCGCCGATGATCGAGGCGATGACGGCCATGGAGAGCGCCATCATGATCGTCTGGTTGACGCCGAGGAGCAGTTCCTTGCGGGCCAGCGGGATACGGGCGGTCAGCAGCCGTTGGCGGGCCGTGGAGCCCAGCGACTCGACCGCCTCCAGGACCTCCTTGTCCGCGCCGCGCAGGCCGAGCGAGGTGAGGCGGGCCATGGGCGGGGCGGCGTAGACGACGGTGGCGAGGACGGCCGCGGGCACGCCCATGCCGAAGACCAGGGCCACCGGGAGGAGGTAGGCGAAGGCCGGCAGCACCTGCATGGTGTCCAGGACCGGACGCAGGATCCGGTCCATACGGTCGGACAGCCCGGCGGCGAGCCCGAGCAGGGCGCCGACGACGACCGCCGCGAGGACGGCGACGACCATCAGCGCGAGCGTCTGCATGGTCGGCACCCACATGCCGAGCAGGCCGCAGGCCAGGAAGGCGACGGTCGTGCCGAGCGCCAGCCGGACCCCGGCCACCCGCCAGGCGACGAGCCCGGCGAAGGCGGTGACGCCCGCCCAGCCCGCCGCGAGGAGGACCAAGTAGACGGCCCGTACGGACAGCACGACCGCGTTGCTGATGTGGCCGAAGAAGTAGAGGAACAGCGGGTGGCTGTCGCGGTTGTCGATGATCCAGTCGCTGGTCTTGGCCAGCGGTTCGGAGACATCGACGGTGAGCGCGCCGGGCCAGCTTCCGCTGGCCCAGCGGGCGTTCGCCAGCGGGACGAGGATCGCCGCGGCGACGGCGATCAGCAGCAGCTTGTGGACGGCCCGGTGCTTCAGGATGCCGGGGAGGGAAAGGGGCGCGGACGCGGTGATCGTCGCCATCAGACCGCCTCCTTGCGGAGCTCCGTTCCGGCTACGACGTCCAGGAGCCGTTCGTGATCGACGACCCCCAGACACCGGCCGTCCTCCACGACACACGCGGGCTTGCGGCTGCGGGAGACGACCTTGATCGCCTCCGCCACCACCGCGTCGGCGGCCAGCGCCCCGGGGTGGTCCGCTGTGCCGCAGTCCCCGGCGCGCATGGCCGTACGGACCGTCATGACCTGCTCGCGCGGGACGTCCCGGACGAACTCGCGGACGTAGTCGTCGGCCGGCGAGCCCACGATCTCCTCCGGCGTGCCCAGCTGGACCACCGCGCCGTCGCGCATGAGGGCGATGCGGTCGCCCAGCTTGAGCGCCTCGCTCAGGTCGTGGGTGATGAAGACCATCGTGCGGCCCTCCTCGCGGTGCAGCCGGACGACCTCCTCCTGCATGTCGCGCCGGATCAGCGGGTCGAGCGCGCTGAACGGCTCGTCGAAGAGGAGCACCTTGGGGTCGACGGCGAGTGCGCGGGCCAGGCCGACGCGCTGCTGCTGACCGCCGGACAGCTGGCCGGGCCTGCGCTGCTCCATGCCCTCCAGGCCGACCTTCTTGACGACCTGGGCGGCCCGCTCGCGGCGCTCGGACCTGCCTACGCCCTGGATCTCCAGGCCGTACGCCACGTTGTCGAGGACCGTGCGGTGCGGGAGCAGGCCGAAGTGCTGGAAGACCATCGCGGCGCGGTGGCGGCGCAGCTCGCGCAGCCGGGACTTGTCCATGGCGCGGACGTCCTCGCCGTCGATGGCGATGGTGCCCGCGGTCGGCTCGATCAACCGGGTCAGACAGCGCACCAGGGTGGACTTGCCGGAGCCGGACAGGCCCATGACGACGAAGACCTCACCCTTGCGCACGTCGAAGGAGACGTCCCGGACGGCGGCGGTGCAGCCGGTGCGGGCGCGCAGTTCGGAGGGCTTCAGCGCGGCCAGTTCGGCATCGGCGGGGACGCGGTCCGCCTTCGGTCCGAAGACCTTCCACAGGCCCTCGACGGAGAAGACCGGCGCGGTCCCGGTCGTGGTCCGGTTCTCGTTCTGGTCCGTCTTCCGGGTCGTAGTCATCACGCACCACCTCCGATCAGGTCGGCGGCTTTCTCCCCGACCATCAACACCCCGATCATGGGGTTCACTGCGGTCATGGCCGGGAACACCGAGGCGTCGGCGATCCGGATGCCGTCCAGACCGCGGATCCTCAACTCGGGGTCGACAACGGCGAGTTCGTCCGAGGCGGCGCCCATACGGCAGGTGCCCGCCGGGTGGTACACGGTGTGCGCGACCTTGCGGGCGTACTCGCTCAGCTCCTCGTCGCCCGTGATCTGCGGGCCCGGGGCCACCTCGCGCTTGAGCCAGCCGGCGAGCGGCTCGGCCTTGGCGATCTCACGGGCGATCTTGATCCCGTCGACGAGGGTACGGCCGTCGTAGTCGTCCTCGTCGGTGAAGTAGCGGAAGTCGAGGGCCGGCTTCACGGATGGATCCGCGCTGGTCAGGTACAGCCGGCCGCGGCTCTTCGGCTTGGGGATGTTCGGGGTCATCGAGACGCCGTAGGGCGGGCGTTCGTAGCCCAGGCGCTCCGGGTTGTCCGTGAAGGGGATCTGGTAGAAGTGGAACATCAGGTCGGGGCCCGCGTGTTCGGGGTCGCGGCGCACGAACAGGCCCGCGTCGGAGTCCATCGCGGAGTTCCCCGGGATGGGGCCGTGCGTCTCCCAGACGATCACCGACTCGGGGTGGTCGAGCAGGTTCTCGCCGACGCCCGGCAGATCGAGCGCGACGGGGATGCCCAGCGCCTCCAGGTCGGCCTTCGGGCCGATGCCGGAGTGCAGCAGCAGACGCGGGGAGTCGACGGCGCCCGCGCACAGGACGACCTCGTTGCGAGCCCGTACGACGAACTCCTCGCCGTCCTTGGTGCGCACGCGCACACCCTCGGCACGCTCGCCGTTCAGCTCCAGACGGTACGCCCAGGTCTCCAGGAGGATCGTCAGGTTGGCGCGCTCGTCCATCACCGGGTGCAGATACGCCACCGACGCCGACGAGCGCTTGTTGTTCTCCGGGTGGTAGGCGAGGTCGAAGAAGCCGGTGCCGTCGTTGAACGGCTTCTTGTTGAAGCCCTCGACCCGGGGAACGTCGAGCGCCTTCTGCGCCGCGTCGACGAAGTCGCGGGCGATGGCGTTCCGGTCCTTCTCGTCGACCGGGACGATGTTGTTGAGCAGGCGCGCGAAGTACGCCTCCATCGGCACCGCGCCCCAGCCCTGGGCACCGGCCTCCTCCCACTCGTCCCAGTCGGACGGCAGCGGCTTGAAGGCGATCAGGGTGTTGTGCGAGGAACATCCGCCGAGGACGCGGGCGCGGCTGTGCCGGATGTGGGAGTTGCCGCGCGGCTGCTCGGTGGTCGGGTAGTCGTAGTCCAGCTCGCCGCCGAGCAGGCCCATCCAGCGACGCAGGGTCAGGACGTCGTCGCGGCCGACGTCGCTGGGGCCGCCCTCGATGACGGCGACGGTGACGTCGGGGTTCTCGGTGAGGCGGGAGGCGATGACGGAGCCTGCGGTGCCGCCGCCGATGACGACGTAGTCGTACTCATGGGTGTGGTCGGGCATGGGGGGTTACTCCAGGGGGCTTGCTCGACGAGACTCGGCGAAGTTCGGCGAGACGGAGGTCGGGGGTGCGGGGATCAGCCGGCGAACCAGCGGACGGGCTTCGGCGCGAGGTTCTGGTAGACGTGCTTGCTCTCGCGGTACTCGGCGAGTCCGGCGGGCCCGAGTTCGCGGCCCACTCCGCTCTTGCCGAAGCCGCCCCACTCCGCCTGGGGGAGGTAGGGGTGGAAGTCGTTGATCCAGACGGTGCCGTGGCGCAGGCGGGCCGCGACCCTGCGGGCCCGGCCGGCGTCGGCGGTCCAGACGGCGCCGGCGAGGCCGTACTCGGTGTCGTTGGCGAGGGCGACCGCCTCGTCCTCGGTGCGGAAGGTCTCGACGGTGAGGACCGGTCCGAAGACCTCCTCCCGTACGACCTTCATCTCGCGGTGGCAGTGGTCGAGGACGGTCGGCTCGTAGAAGTAGCCGGTGGCGGGCCGCTCCGGGGACGGCTCGGGGCGCTGGCCTCCGGAGCGCAGTACCGCGCCCTCTTCCAGTGCGGAGGCGACGTAGGCCTCGACCTTGGCTCGCTGCTGTTCGGAGACGAGCGGGCCGCACTCGACGCCGTCCTCCGTGCCCCGGCCGAGGCGGATCTTCTCGGCCCGGCGGGCGAGTTCGGTGACGAAGCGGTCCCTGACCGACTCCTCGATGATGAGCCGGCCGCCCGCCGAGCAGACCTGGCCGCTGTGGATGAAGGCCGCGTTGAGGGCCTGGTCGACGGCGGTGTCGAAGGCCTCGTCGGTGGCGCAGGCGTCGGCGAAGACGACGTTGGGGTTCTTGCCGCCGAGTTCGAGGGCGACCTTCTTGACGCTCGGGGCGGCGGCCTGGGCCACCTTCGTGCCGCTGATCAGGCCGCCGGTGAAGGAGACGAGGTCGACGTCGGGGTGCTCGGCGAGGCGGGCGCCGACGGAGTGGCCGGGGCCGGTGACGATGTTGGCCACCCCGGCGGGCAGGCCCGCCTCCGCCAGCAGGTCGAGCAGGGCGATCGTGGTCAGCGGGGTGATCTCGCTCGGCTTGACCACGAAGGTGTTGCCGGCCGCGAGCGCGGGGGCGATCTTCCAGCTGGCCTGGAGCAGCGGGTAGTTCCAGGGCGTGATCAGCGCGCAGACGCCGACGGGCTCGTGCACGACGACACTGTGGATGTCCGGCGAGCCCGCGTCGACGACCCGGCCGGGGGCCTCGGCGGCGACGAGGTCGGCGAAGTAGCGGAAGGCGTCGGCGACACAGTCGATGTCGACGCGGCCCTCCTCGACGGTCTTGCCGGCGTCCCTGCTCTCCAGCAGGCCGAGCTCCTCGCGGTCGCGGACCAGGAGGTCGGCGACGCGGCGCAGCAGGGCGGCGCGCTCGGCGACGGGCGTGCGGGGCCAGTCGCCGGCGTCGAAGGCATGCCGGGCGGCCGCGACCGCCAGGTCGGTGTCCTTCTCGTCACCCTCCGCGACCACGGCGAACGGCAGGGCGTCCGCGGGGTCGAGGATCTCGCGTGTGGCGCCGGAGACGGCTTCACGCCACTCCCCGCCCGCGTGGATGGTCTTCCGCGCCTGGAGTTCCACTCTGTCCGCCATGATCGGTTTTGCCTTCCGTTCCTGTTCAGTGCCCCTGTGTCACACACGTGTCACTCATCGGGACCGTGAGCGCCTGCCCCCGGCTTCGGATTGCATGCGCGATCCGTGGCCTAAAGTGCGCTGTCTCACTGGACATACGGGCAAATGGAACAAAAGGTGCACATTGGGGGCCGGAACGTGTGAGTCAGTCCACGCTCGCGGGGTCGCAGGACCCGATCGGCGGGCAGAACCAGTCCAGCGCCGTGGTGAGCAGCTCCAGCTCGTCGTCCCGGCCGTCCGCGTCGGGGCCGTAGGCGGCGATGGCGTAGATGTTGCCGTCCAGGGCCACGAAACGCTCGTCGTAGACGTGCCAGGTGCCGATGTCGGGCTCGCCCCTGATGCTGTCGGCGAGGTACTCCAGCCGTGAGCCGGTGAACCCGGCGTCGTCCAGATTCTGCAGGGAGAGCTGCTGGAAGCCGTCCGGCTTGGCGGTCGCCTCGGACAGGTACAGCTCGAAGGAGGCGTCCGGCGACTCCTCCGCCACCTGGTACACCTGCAGCCGGCGTTCGCTGTCCGCGCTGCGGTAGTTGACCACGGCGATGCCGAACTGGGAGTCCACCGTGCTGCGCGACCAGCCCTCGGGTATCGCGATCCGGAAGCCCTCGGCGTCCTCGTACTCCTCGTAACCCGCGGGGAGTTCCGGACCCGTCACGGACGGCGACACCGTCTCCTCGGTCGGCGCCGGCTCCGGGTCGCTCTGCTGCGAGACCCCGGACGTCGGCGTCGCGCTCGCCGCGACGGACGGCTCGTCCTTGTCGTCCCCGGAACCGACCACGAGGGTCAGCACCAGGCTCACGGCGACACCGACGGCGGCGGCCCCGACGAGCACGGACCACACGAGCCTACGGCTCATCCCCGGTGCCGGGGCGGGCGCGGCGGGCTGGTCGACGGGCGGCCAGGAACCACTCGGCCACGGAGCGGGAGGCCAGGCACCACTACCACCGGCCTCCTGCCCCGACGAGGCCGGACCACCCGTCACCTGCGCCGCGGGCCACGGCCACGCCCCACCGCCACCGGACTCGGAGGGCGAAGCCGAGGGCTCGCCCGAAGCGGGGGCCTGAGGTAGTACGGCCGACGAATCCGCAGGGTCCGACCCGGAGGCCGGGACACCTGACGCCTGCGCCGACCCCACGCTCGGGCCACCCGACGCCTGCGTCGCCGGCCACGGCCACGCCCCACCGCCACCGGACTCGGAGGGCGGAGCCGAGGGCTCGCCCGAAGCGGCGGCCTGGGGCCGTACGGCCGACGAATCCGCAGGGTCCGACCCCGAGGCCGGGACACCTGACGCCTGCGCCGACCCCACGCTCGGGCCACCCGACGCCTGTGTCGCCGGCCACGGCCACGCCCCACCGCCACCGGACTCGGAGGGCGAAGCCGAGGGCTCGCCCGAAGCGGGGGCCTGAGGTAGTACGGCCGACGAATCCGCAGGGTCCGACCCGGAGGCCGGGACACCTGACGCCTGCGCCGTACTGGGGCCACTCGACGCCTGCGCCGACCCCACGCTCGGGCCATCTGCCACCTGCGCAGCCCCCGTGCCCGGGCCATCTGCCGCCTGCGCCGACCCCGCGCCGGGGTCACCCGGCGCCTGCGTCGACCCCTCGTCCGGGCCGCTCACCGCCTGCTCCGACCCCGCCCCCGCTTCCCCCTCGACCGGCGTTCCCGCGCCCGGCGCCCCCACCCCCGGTGGCCACGTCGGCGCGAAGCCCGGGCGGGTCGGCGGGGGCGGTGTCGCCGGAGTCGGTGCGGGGCGTGTGCCGTCGTCGTCCTCCCAGCGCTGGGTCTCCTCGTTCCAGTACCGCGCTCCCCCGCTCATGCCGCCCCTCTCACATCCCCAGCAGTCCGGCCACGGCCCCGGCCGACGCGATCAGGCCGACCAGGGCCTGGGAGTCGTGGAGCAGCTGCCGCAGCCGGTCGAGGCGCGACTGGGCGGCCTGGCCGGTGCGGTTGATCTCGTCCTCGGTTTCGGCGAGCGCGGTGTCCAGCGCGGCCGTCTCCTCGCTCGCCCGCATCCGGGTGAGGTCGGCGCGCAGTTCGCGCACCGCCTTCAGCAGCTCCTCGGCGGCCGGGTCGCGCGGTACGGCCGTGCCGTGGTGGCTCTCGGCGCGCGCGTGGCTGCCGATGGCGAAGGTGCTGTGCGAGACGTCGCCGATGCTGACGTTCGGCTCATCCGTTGCCATCGGTGGATCCCTTCTGCGGCGCGGAGCCGCCCTTCGTGGAGGTGGCGGAGGCATGGCTGCCGACGGCGAAGGTGCTGCCCTCGATCCGGCCGATGTTCACGCCGCCGTTGCTGATGTTCACAATCTTCTGGACGAACTCGCCGGTCTGGTAGCCGGCGTCGGCCAGCGCGGCCCGCACCCCGTTCGCCACCCGGTCCTGGATGCCCTTGAGGTAGCGGGCGACATCCATCTCCTGGAAGAGGGACCCGACGGGCAGCGAGCCCAGCTCTCGCACGGACAGCGCCGGCCCCTCGGGCAGCGACCCCGCGTACCCCCCGGTGAGCAGCCGCCAGACGTGCGTCAGGCCCTTGCCCAGCGTGATCAGGGAGCGGGCCGCGGAGCCGGGCACGCGTGCGATCGCCCAGGCCGCCTTGCCGAGCGCGCTGTTGTGGCGGAAGCGGTGGGCCGTACGGTCGGCGTCCTTGAAGTCCTCACGCACCGGCGTCAGTACGTGCGGGGCCACCTCCAGCATGAGCATGCGGCCCTGGGTGTGGATGCGCACGAAGACCGTGACGACCACCTCCTCCTCCCAGCCGCCGACGCGGATGCGCAGGAAGTGCCGGCGCTTCTCGCCGCCCTCCTCCACCGCACGCGCCCGGTGCTCCTCGAAGGCCTGCGGGGTGTACGGCGCGTCCTCGCGCCGGCGCAGCCCCTCGGCGGGAAGGAACACGCACTCGTCGATCTCCAGCCAGCGCAGCCGGTCGCGCACGGTGTGGCCGGCGAACTCGGCGGGCAGCCGCAGCTGTTCGAGCAGCGGCCGGATCTTCTCCAGGACCGCGCGGTTGCCGAGCGGCTGCTGCTCCTTCTTCGTGCTGTCGGGCCTGAGTTCGACGGCGAGAACCCAGGTGTCGTAGGCCGCGCCCGCCCCGCAGAACGGCCGCGCCTCGTGATACATGATCAGCGGCGCGTGCTGCTCGAGCCGGATGCGGCCCTTCAGCCGCTGGAACCGCTGCCCCTCGGCCTGCTCTGCGGGATCGGCGGCGGCGTCCGGGAAGCGCTGCGGGGACAGTTCGGCGCCCATCACCCGGGCGAACTGGCCGCGCTGCCCGGCCAGGCACAGGGCGATCAGCGCGAACATGAAGAGCGTGGCCCAAGCCTGCCAGGGCTCGACCAGGTCGTCGAGGCCGCCGGAGCCGACGAACAGCACGTCGGAGAAGCCCGGCGAGTCGGAGAAGCTGTCGCCGTACAGGCCGGAGGAGCCGTACGAGTCGTAGGACGAGCCGTACGAGGAACTGTCGTCCGAGCCGCCGAACGCGGCGATCACCGTGACGACCAGCAGGAACGCGAACGCCAGGCGGCCCCACCAGCGGACCAGGAAGGCGGGCACCCTGCGGTACAGGGGCGGCTGCTCGCTGCGGCCCCGGATCAGCGCGGCGACCGCGAGATACAGGCTGGGGCCCAAAAAGAGGCCCAGCAGGCCACCGGTCAGCGCGGTGCCGACCACCCACAGCCCGAGGATCGCCGCGGCCCACGTCAGCTCCTGGCGCCGGGCCCTGAGGGCGTGCGCGAGCACGCGGGCGGCGTCGAAGCCGAGCGAGGGCGCCACGATCCGCTGCTCGTTGAGGTGCAGTTCCTCGATGACCTTGTCGCGGTAACCGGCGTCCATATAGGCACCCGCGCACAGCAGCCGGGTCGCCTCGCTGGCGTGCGGCGGTGTGGGCGCTTGCGGTGGCGCGGCCGGTGTCGGCGGTGTGCCGGCCGGTGTCGGCTGTGGTTGCTGCGGCACGTATGCGGTGCTCACGCGACTCCCCCGATGCGTGGAAAAACCCTTGGTCACAGTGCTGTCGGAAGCTGGCTGTTGGCAAACCATCAGCATAGAGCGACGGGAAGGACCAGCGGAACCGGAATGTCACGCGTGGTGTCCGCGCATGTCCGATGCGTACGAGGTCTTCACGCCCTCACACAAAGTTACGGCCCGCCACTGACAATCGGCCCGGACCGTAGACGCACCGGATTTCTTTGACTACAGTCAAAGGAATATGGAGCCAGTGTCGACAGACCAGGTGGCGGCCCTCCGCCGGTTCAACCGCTACTTCACGCGCCGCGTCGGCGTCCTCGACGACCACTACCTCGGCCAGGACCGCCCGCTCGGCGAGGCCCGGCTGCTGTTCGAGATCCACGAGAGCGCGTCCGGGGCGTCCCTGCGCGAGCTCAGGACCCGGCTCGGCCTCGACGCCGGGTATCTCAGCCGGATGGCGAAGGCCCTTGAGGCGCAGGGCCTGGTCCGGATGAGCGTGCACCCCGGTGACAACCGGCTGCGGCGGGTGGAGCTGACCCCCGCCGGACGCGCCGAGGTCAAGGAGCAGAACCGCCGGGCGGGCGCGTTCGCCGCCGGGCTGCTCGAAGGCCTCGCCCCGGGCCAGCGCACCGAACTGACCGGGGCACTGGCCACCGCACAGCGCCTGCTGCGCCTCGCCGGCATCACCGTAGAACTCGTCGACGGCGCCTCCCCGGACGCCCGGGCCTGCCTGGACGCCTACGCCGCCGACATCGACGCCCGCTTCCCGGAGGGCTTCGACAAGTCCGATCTCGTACGGCCGGAGGAGGTCTCCGGCGACGCCGGCGCCTTCTTCGTCGCGTACGAGGAGGGCCGCCCGATGGGCTGCGGGGCGCTACGGCGCCTGGAACCCGGCGTGGGCGAGATCCGGCACGTGTGGGTGCACCCGGACGCCCGCCGCCTGGGGCTCGCCCGACGGCTGCTCGGCGCGCTGGAGGGGGAGGCGCCGCGGCGCGGTTGGACAGTCGTACGCCTCGACACGCACGCGGTGCTCACCGAAGCGCAGGCGATGTACCGGGCGTGCGGGTACGCGGAGATCCCGGCGTACGTCGATCACGTCTACGCCCACCACTGGTTCGAGAAGCGGCTGACCGCCCGCACATGAAGAGCTCCCCTCGGCCGGGTGCGCCGAGGGGAGCTCTCACTGGGCTCAGGGACTCAGATGAGGCCGAGGCCGCGCACCGCCTCGCGCTCCTCCTCGAGCTCCTTCACGGAGGCGTCGATCCGGGCGCGGGAGAACTCGTTGATGTCCAGGCCCTGGACGATCTCGTACTTGCCGTCCTTCGTGGTGACCGGGAAGGAGGAGATCAGGCCCTCCGGAACGCCGTAGGAGCCGTCCGACGGGATGCCCATGGACGCCCAGTCGCCGGCCGCCGTGCCGTTGACCCACGTGTAGATGTGGTCGATGGCGGCATTGGCGGCGGAGGCCGCGGAGGAGGCGCCACGGGCCTCGATGATCGCGGCGCCGCGCTTGGCGACGGTCGGGATGAAGTCCTCGGCGAGCCACTTCTCGTCGTTCACGACCTCGGCCGCGTTCTTGCCGGCGACCGTGGCGTGGAAGATGTCGGGGTACTGGGTGGCGGAGTGGTTGCCCCAGATGGTCAGGCGCTTGATGTCGGCGACCGTCGAGCCCGTCTTCTTCGCGAGCTGGGTCAGCGCGCGGTTGTGGTCCAGACGGGTCATCGCGGTGAAGCGCTCGGCCGGTACGTCCGGGGCCGCGGCCTGGGCGATCAGCGCGTTGGTGTTGGCCGGGTTGCCGACGACGAGGACCTTGATGTCGTCCGCGGCGTGGTCGTTGATGGCCTTGCCCTGGGGCTTGAAGATGCCGCCGTTGGCCTCCAGCAGGTCGCCGCGCTCCATGCCCTTGGTGCGCGGGCGGGCGCCCACGAGGAGGGCGACGTTGGCGCCGTCGAAGGCGACGTTCGGGTCGTCCGTGATGTCGATGCCCTGCAGGAGCGGGAAGGCGCAGTCGTCCAGCTCCATGGCCGTGCCCTCGGCGGCCTTCAGCGCCGGGGTGATCTCCAGGAGGCGCAGCTTGACCGGCACATCCGCGCCGAGCAGCTGGCCGGAGGCGATGCGGAAGAGCAGGGCGTAACCGATCTGGCCGGCCGCGCCGGTGACGGTGACGTTCACGGGAGTGCGGGTCATGGCGTTCTCCGTATGACAGCTGGCGGTGGGGCGTCCCTGCCCCGGACGTTTGATCGATCTCTTGGCGTCAAGAGAGATCCAGCGGTCAGGCTATCGCGCATCCGGGATCCCGGACGTCCGGGGCCGTGTGGCCCACCCCACAAGTCGCGGTCGCTCGACTCGGCGGACATGAAGTGGCGGCCGCCCGTCCGGGAGAGGGGGGACGAAGGCGGCCGCCGTTTGGGGGTACCGGTTGCCGGACTCCCGTGGGGGTAACGGTCGCGTGCCCGCGATTGAGGCGGCCATGCGCCCTCCCCCGAATTCTTTCTCCGGTCGCCCGGTTACTTCGTGCACCCCTCCTGCCCCGAGGCCAGCGTCGCGCAGGCCTTCGCCTCACCGGCGTCCTTCACGGCCACCATCGGCGTGTAGGCGATCGCGTCCCCCGCCCCGGTGGTGCTCCCGTTCTGCGTGGCCTTGCCGGCCGTCACCCGGACCTCGTCACCCTCCGCGGCCTGGGTGATACGCCCCCACGCCGCGCCGCAGGTCTCGCTGTAGCGGACCTCGACGACGGTCGTGCCGACGGTCGCGGTCTTGGCGGTGGTCACCAGATCGCCGCTGCACCCCATGCTCTCCGCGTCCTTGCCGGTGCAGGAGTCACCGCTGCACTTCACTCCGGGCGGCAGATCGGCCTCGGTGCTGACGGTCGGTGAGGGCGACTTGGCGGCGCCCTCGTTCTTGTCGCCCCCGCCGTTCGTGAGGAAGAACGCGGCCCCGATCACGACGAGCACACCGACGACGCCCGCGAGGAACATCGTCAGCCGCCGCTTGCCGCCCGCCCCGTGGGAGCGCTCACCGCCGTGACGGGGACCCTGCGGGGGTTCGCCGTACGGGCTCGACGGCGCCGGGGTCCGGACCGGACCGTCGGCCGACGCCGCGGATCCGACCGTACCGGCGGACCCGGGCGACCCGGCGGATCCGGCAGACCGGGCAGATCCGGCCGCACGGCCGCTGCCCTGCGACGGCCCCTGATAGCCCGCCATCCCCCACGAGTTGGCGCCCGGGGAAGCACTCGACGAACCACCCTTCGGGCTGCCCGAGCTCACCCCGGGCGGCCGGACCTCCCGTACGTCGCCCGCCGCGTCCCGGGTCTCCGGGGCCGTCGGCTGGGCCGGCACGGTCGGAACGACGCCTGCCGGTCCGGCGATGCCGGGCGTGACTGTGGCGCTGCCGCTCTTGCGGGCCGTACTGCCGCCCTTGGCGCTCGCCGGCGGCGCGGGCGCGCCGAACTCGCCGAGCGCGGCGCGCGCCTGGGAGATCCGGATGGCCTCCATGGTCATGTCGTGGCGCATCTCCGAGCGGCTCCAGGCGCGTTCGGCGAGCTCCCACATCGTCGTCAGATGGATGGGATTGGTGCCGGTGACCTCGGCCAGGGCGACGATCGCGCCCTTGGGTGCGAGAAGCCGGCCGTTGAGGTAACGCTCCCAGGACGTCTTGCTGTAACCCGTGCGGTCGGCCACCGACGCGATGCTCAGGCCGCTTCTGTCCACGAGCCGCCGCAGCTGGCTCGCGAACTCTCTGACCTGCGGATCGAGTTCCTCCGGCAAGGCCCTCCAACGAGGCATTGCAACCCCCCTCTTCCCCCCGGTTGTGCTGGTATTTCCCCGCTTGTCCCCATGCGTGGTGCCCTCTGCGTGGTGCCCTCTGCCGAGTCCCCGTTGTGGCTACCCACAGGGATGCGCCCATTCAGGATCTCAGTTCCCGGGGTGGGGGCGCACCGGAGCGTGGCGATAGCGAGCATGCACCGTTGCACGCCCTTCACACCGAGGTCCACCCCTCGACCGGCAGATGGGCCACGCTAACCCCGATGTCGAACCACTTCGTGTCAAATCCGCGAACTTGTCAATACATCGACACAGGTATGACACACCGGAAATACCGCCCGTCACGGCAGTGTCCGGCTCACCCAAACGCAACGGCGCCGACGAGCCCGAGCAGGAGGGTGAGGAGGAGCAACAGTACGGCGGACCACAGCAGCCGCCCGCCCGGTCCGCGACCGCTCTGTTCGGGTGGCGTGTCCCACCAGGGCAGCGTGGGATCGTCCTCGTACTCCTGTTCCCCGGGGGACTCCTGGCCGTCGGCGGGCTTCGCGGGCGCCGTCGCCGGGCGGGGCCAGGACTGGACCGCCAGTTCCCAGCGCACGCCGAAGCGTTCGGCGTCCGTGTCGGCGAGGCCGGCGATCCGGCACAGGGCGACGACGGCCTGCCGGGGCGGGGGCTGGGTGGCGTTGAGATAGCGGTGCCAGGAGGACTTGCTGTACGCGGTGCGGGCGCCGAGGGCGACCAGGCTGAGCCCGGTGCGGTCCTTCAGGAGCCGCAACTGTTCCACGAAGTGCCGCACCTCCGGCGGCAGATCGTCCGGCAACGGCTGCCAGCCGCCCATCCCCACCTCCACGGCCTCGCCCGCCCCGCCCGTTCCTGAGCCTGATCCTGAGCAAGTGACGACGTCACAGGGCTGATCGGTTCCCGGTTCGGGCGCGGCTGTGGCAGGGCGCGGACACCGTAGCGGAACGGTCACTTCCGTGCCACAGCAGACTGACAGCCGTTGAACAGGAAGTTCCCGTACAGGAGTGTGGATCCCGGCGGCGGCCCGTCCTTACTCGGGGGAGAGGACGGGCCGCCGTAATGCTTCCGTACGCCCTAACTGCTGACCGTGAAGTGCAGCGTGTCCTTCAGGAACGGGATCACCAGCCACGGCTCCGGCTGCACCATCATCGCCAGCAGCGCGATCGCCAGGCCGAGTACGCCGTACGTGACGATGTCGGTGAAGCGGGAGCGCACGGCGAGCATGCCGACGTCCGGCAGGACCCAGCGCAGGGCACCGCCGGTCAGCAGCGCGACGCCGATCAGCAGCGTGCCGTACCGGAACAGGTCGAGGGCGGTCAGCAGCAGGCCGAGGCCGGCCATGGACAGCACGGCGAGGACCGGCCACTGCCGGGCGGGCGCCGGGGCTTCGCCGGGTGCCGCCCGGCCGCCGCCCTCGGGGCGCGCGGTGTCCCGGGTGAACAGCGGGAAGCGGCGCGTGACACGCCGTGGCGTGCCCTCGGCGTCGGGCGCGCTGACCGGGTCCCGTACCTCCAGCTCCTCGGAGTCGCTCTCAGCCGACACTGCGCTCCGCCGCCTCGACCACGTTGACGAGCAGCTGGGCCCGGGTCATGGGGCCGACGCCGCCGGGGTTCGGGGAGATCCAGCCGGCCACCTCGGCGACGTCCGGGTGGACGTCCCCGACGATCTTGCCCTCGGCGCTGCGCGAGACGCCGACGTCGAGGACGGCCGCGCCCGGCTTGACGTCCTCGGCGCGGATCAGGTGGGCCGAGCCGGCGGCCGCGACGATGATGTCCGCGCGCTTCAGGTGCGCCGACAGGTCACGGGTGCCGGTGTGGCACTGGGTCACCGTGGCGTTCTCGCTGCGGCGCGTGAGCAGCAGCGGCATCGGGCGGCCGATGGTCACGCCGCGGCCGACGACCACGACCTCGGCGCCCTTGATCTCGACGCCGTAGCGGCGCAGGAGGGTCAGGACGCCGTTCGGGGTGCAGGGCAGCGGGGCGGGCTCGTTCAGCACGAGCCGTCCGAGGTTCATCGGGTGCAGGCCGTCGGCGTCCTTGTCCGGATCCATCAGCTCCAGGATGCGGTTCTCGTCGATGCCCTTGGGGAGCGGCAGCTGGACGATGTAGCCGGTGCAGGCCGGGTCCTCGTTCAGCTCGCGTACGGCCGCCTCGATCTCCTCCTGCGTCGCCGTGGCCGGCAGTTCACGCTGGATGGAGGCGATGCCGACCTGGGCGCAGTCGCGGTGCTTGCCGGCGACGTACTTCTGGCTGCCGGGGTCGTCCCCGACCAGGATCGTGCCGAGGCCGGGCGTGACGCCCTTCTCCTTCAGCGCCGCCACGCGGGCGGTCAGATCGGACTTGATCGCGGCTGCGGTGGCCTTGCCATCGAGAATCTGGGCGGTCATGGACCCATCCTCGCGGATGACCGGGCCCGGGTTCCAATCCGGGCCCCACGGGGCGGCATCGCGCCCGTCCGCTCGTACGCCGTCACGATCCGTCCATGATCAGGCATGTTGCACTTGCACAACACATCCGGACTGCGGCTGGACAACAACTCGCCTCTCGGAGAACGATGGTGGCGCAGTATCGCGGTTGATGTTCGGGGGGCAAACCGCTCATATCGTGACGTTCCTCCGCACAATCCGCATCGTCCCCCCCTTTGCGTAACGGAGGAATCTCGCCATGAGTTTCGGCACGCCCAACAACCCCTACGGTCAGCCGCAGGACCCGCAGCAGCAGCCCGGATACGGCTACCCCCAGCAGGGCCAGCAGCCGCCCGGATACGGCTACCCGCAGGCCCCGCAGGGCGTCCCGCCGCAGCAGGGCTACGGCTACCCGCAGGCGCCCCAGGCCCCGGCGGGTTACGGCTATCCGCAGCAGCCGGGTTACGGCGGCCAGCCTCCGTACGCGAACTGGGGCCAGCGTTTCCTCGGCACCCTGGTGGACGGCCTCGTCATCATGATCCCGTACATCCTCGTCGCCATCGACATCAGCGCTCAGACCGGGTTCCTGTCGCTGATCGGCGGCCTCGGCGTCATCGGCGTCGCGATCTGGATGCTGATCCAGGAGGGCCGTACCGGCCAGACCATCGGCAAGAAGGCGGTCGGCATTCGCCTGGTGCGGGAGAGCGACGGACAGCCGCTCGGCGTCGGCATGGCCTTCGTCCGCCGGCTGGCGCACTTCCTGGACAGCCTGCCGTGCTACCTCGGCTGGCTGTGGCCGGCTTGGGACGCCAAGCGTCAGACGTTCGCCGACAAGGTCTGCTCGTCCATCGTGATCCGCTCACAGTGACCACGGATTCACCACATAGTATGACGGATGGTGACGATGTGTTCTCGCCATCCTTTCCCCGGTGCCGTGTCACGCCGTGACACGGCACCGGTGCGTCGCCCACTCTGACTCGTAGACCTGCGGGGACGGGGAGACGCACCGTGTACAGCATCATCGTGGTACCTCCGCCTACCACGGAGGACGAGCCCAACCGCCCACAGCTGCGGCTCGCGCCCGGCGAGCGGCTCACCTTCGGCCGTTCCGCACACGACAACGACCTGATCGTTCCGCACGACGGGGTGTCCCGCAGAGCCGGCGCGATCACCGCACAGGGCGCCTTCTGGACCCTGAGCAACCTCTGCGCCACCAGACGTACGTCGTGGAGAACCCGGAGGGCGCGGGCGAGCACATCAAGGTGGGGCCGGGGCGGCTGGAGGCGCCGGTGCCGTTCGAGTTCTCGCGCGTGGTCCTGCCCGCCGCCGGCGACCTGCTGGCGCTCGACGTGTGGGCGCCGCGCCACGACTACCTGCGCGCCGAGGGCGGCCTCGCCGGCGACACCACCGCGCCCGCCTTCTCCGTCGACCGCAGCAAGCGCTACTTCGCGGTCCTGGCCGCCCTGTGCGAGCCGCGGTTGCGCGGCGAGCCGCACGCCCCGCTGCCCACCGTCGACCAGGTCGTCGAGCGGCTGCGTCCCGGCTGGCCTGCCGCCTCACGCACCAACGTCCAGTGGAACATCGACTACCTGGCGGTGAAGCTGCGTCTCAAGCCCGGTCCGGAGACGGCGGACACCGGACCGCGGCTCAACGGCAAGAAGGAGTCGCTGGTGTCCCTGGCGCTCCGCTTCGACCTGGTCCGGGAGGACGACCTCGTCGTCCTGACGGCCCCGGCCACCCGGGAGTCACGGTGAGCGAGCCCTACGCCGTGCCGGTCCCCAAGGGATACCGGGTGGGCGCCTGGGAGGTGCGCGAGCCGATCGCGACGGGGGCGTTCGGCAGCGTGTACGTGGGGCGGCGCACGGACGGCACGGAGGAGTCGCCCACGGACGGCACGGAGGGGTTTCCGCGCACGGCGGCCCTGAAGTTCCTGCCCACCGGCACGGGCACCCCCCGCCAGCTGGCCCACCTGCGCGAACTCGTCGAGCGGGAAGTGGAGCTGCACCGCAGGCTCAGGCGTCCGCGGCTGATCCGGATGTACGACACCCTCACCGTCGACGACCCCGGGCACCCCGGCCTCGACGGCGCCACGGTCCTCGTACTGGAGAAGGCGGAAGGCTCCCTGTCCGCCCTGCTCGCCGCCTCGCCCCGCCCGGCCGCCGGCCCTACCCTCCTCGCGCAGATCTGCGAGGGGCTGGCCCAGCTGCACCGCGCGGGCTGGGTGCACGGCGATCTGAAACCGGCCAACGTGCTGCTGATGAAGGACGGTTCGGCCCGGCTCGCCGACTTCAACATGGCGGCGGAGCTGGAAGGCACGCACGCCTACACCCCCGCCTTCTCCACCCCCGACTACACCCCGCCCGAACTGCTGTGGTCGGAGATCGGCGAGCGCGGCCGCCGTATCCGCCCCTCGGCCGACGTCTGGGCCTTCGGTGTCCTGGCACATCTGCTGCTGACCGACTCCTTCCCGCTGCCCGGCGGCACCCCGACGGCCCGCCGGGACGCGGCCGCCGCCTACGCCCGCGGCACCGACGAGCTGCGCCTGTCGCCCGAACTCCCGGACACCTGGCGGGAGATCGTGCGGGACTGCCTGGCCCGTACGCACGCCGACCGCGTCTCCACCGACGTCCTGCTCCGGCGGGTCGAGGCGGCCGCGGGCACGGCCCGCTCCCCCCGACTGCCGCGCGCCCTGCTCCCGCGCCGCCGCTCCCGCCGTACGACGGCCCTGGCCGCGGCGACCGCCACCGTCGCCGTGGCCGTCCTCGGCTACGGCATCAGCACCTGGGCCGATTCCGGCGGCAGCGACGCCAAGGGGGCCGCGACCGGGACGGCGAAGGTCACGCCCGCCGCCTACGGCGCCTCCGAACTCCGTACGGACAAGGGCGTCCCGGTGGCCTACCGCCGCCTGATCGTCGACGCGGCCCACGACTGCGTCCAGCCGGAGGTCACGCCCGCGCTGATCGCCGCGCTGCTGAAGGCGGAGAGCAATTTCGACCCCGGCCTCTCCGACCCCACGGCGGGCAAGGAGGGCGAGTACGGCATCGCCCGCTGGAGCCCGAGCATCCTGCGCTGGTACATCCGCGCGGACGGCGTCCCCGCGAAGGAGACCCCCAAGCCTCCCCTCACCCCCGCCGAGTCCATCCCGGCCGTGGGCCGCTACCTCTGCTTCATCGAACCGCGCCTCGACCAGAGCGGGTTGTCCGGCGACCGCCGGGTGCTGCTGGCGGCCGCCTACCGGACGTCGTCCCAGAGTGTGAACGACGCGGGCGGGGTTCCCCCGAAGTACCGCGACTACGCCGCCCGCGTCGCTCACTACCTCAAGGAGTACACGCCGGCCGGGAAGAAGTGACCCTGAGAGGTCTGAGGTACCGCTGCGGTCATGCCTACGGCATCCTCACGACTCCGGTGACAGGACTCGCCTTTATCGCAAAACATCGCACCATTCGTACACGACACGCCATCTTTGCGTGCTCTTGAGGCATCCGCGCCCTCCCTTCCTAGCCTGGCTCGAGTTCATGTCGGGGGAGGAAGCAGTCATGCACAGCATCATTGTCGTGCCCATGTACAGCACGCACCCGGACGATCACATTCACCTCGAGCCCAGCGAGTCCCTGGTCTTCGGCCGCACCCCACGACCGTACGGCCCGCACCTGGTCATCCCGCACGAGGGCGTCTCCAGGGAGGCCGGAGAGATCACGGCCGTGGGCGCCTACTGGAGGCTCAGCAATCTGAGCAGCGCACAGACGTACGTGGTAGAGAACCCGGAAGGCGCGGGCGAGCACATCAAGGTCCCGCCGGGCCGGCTCGACGCCCCGGTGCCCTTCGAGTTCTCGCGCGTGGTCCTGCCCGCCGGGAGCGAGCTGCTGAGCTTCGACGTCTGGGCTCCGCGCCACGACTATCTGGACGGCACCGGCCCGAGGGACGGGGCCCCCACCGCGTCCGCCTTCCCGCTCGACCGCGGCAAGCGGTACTTCCAGGTCCTGGTCGCCCTGTGCTCCGCACGCCTGCGCGAGCCGCACGCCCCCCTGCCCACGGCCGAAGAGCTCGTCGAGCGACTCCGCCCGCTGTGGCCGTCGGTCTCCCGTGCGTCGGTGGCGTGGAACATCGACTACCTGGCGGTCAAGCTGCGCCTCAAACCGGCTCCGGACACGGCACCGTGCGGCGGCCCCCGCCTCAACGGCAAGAAGGAGCGCCTGGTCTCCCTGGCCCTGCGCTTCGACCTGGTACAGGAGGCCGACCTGGCGCTGCTGAGCGGGAAAGCGGAGGCGATCCGATGAGCATCGAGTCGTCGCCGCACACCGTGCAGGTCCCGCGCGGTTACCGCGTCGGTGCCTGGGAGGTACGCGAACCCATCGCGTCCGGGGCCTTCGCCAGCGTGTACGCCGCCCGGTGCGCCGAGCCCGCCGAGGGCCTGCCGGCCGAGGCCGCGCTGAAGTTCCTGCCCACGGGAACCCGAACTCCACGCCAGCTGCACCACCTGCGGGAACTCGCCGAGCGGGAGACCCAGTTGCTGCGCAGGCTGCAGCGTCCCCGCCTCATCCGCATGTACGAGACCCTGACCGTGGACGACCCCGCCCGCCCCGGCATCGACGGCGCCACCGTCCTCGTACTGGAACGCGCCGAGGGCTCCCTCGACCAGCTGCTCGACCAGCTGCCGACCCGGTTGCGGGGCCGAGGGGACGCCGCGGCCGACCGTGCCGTCGCCGTCCCCGGCGGGCCGTCCCTGGTCGCCCAGATCTGCGAGGGGGTGGCCCACCTCCACCATGCCGGCTGGGTCCACGGCGACCTCAAACCCGCCAACGTGCTGCTGATGGCGGACGGTTCGGTCCGGCTCGCGGACTTCAACCTGGCCGCCGAGCTGGACGGCAGCCACGCCTACTCCCCCGCGTTCACGACCTCCGACTACACCCCGCCCGAACTCCTGTGGGCCGAGGTCGGCGACCACGGCCATCAGACCCGTCCCACCGCCGACATCTGGGCCTTCGGCATCATCGCCCACCTGGTGCTGACCGGCAGCCTGCCGTTCCCCGGGACGAACCCGGTCGCCCGCCGGGAAACGGTCCAGCGCTACGCCAAGGGCCGCGACGAGCTCCGTCTCTCGCCCGAACTCCCGGACGCCTGGCGGCAGATCGTCACCGACTGCCTCGCCCCCACCCACGCCGACCGGGCCCCGCACACCGCGCAGGCCCTGCTCCGCCGGGTCGAGGCCGCGGCCGGGGCAGCCCGTTCCCCGCGGCTGCCCCGGCTGAAGCCGAGGCGCGGCCCGCATCCGGCCGTGCTCGGCTCGCTCGCGACGGTCGCGGCGGTGTCGCTGGCCGCCGCCGGCCTCCTCGCCCTGCGCGAACCGGCGCCGCAGGGGTACGCGCGCTGCGACCAGGGCGACGTCTGCTTCTTCACGAAGCCGGACGGACAGGGCGAGATGTGCGCCTGGTACGAGTACGACGACGACTGGATCGGCGGCATCATCACCTGCGACTGGGCGAAGACCACCAGGCCGAGGTCGGCCTTCAACAACGGCTACACCGGGGACCCGCACAACGACGTCGAGCTCTTCCGCGAGGCCAACAGGAAGAAGCCGTTCGGATGCATCCAGGAACTCCAGAAGGTCAATTTCCCTGATCCCGGTGGCCTGGTGATCCGCTCCCACGAATGGGTGCACGACTGCTGAACCTACAACTTTCGAGCTACCGCGACCGCGACCACCACCGGATGCTTGACGTGTCCGCAACGAAGAAGGACAACGGGGAGACATTGATGAAGACCACAGACCTGGCCCGACGCCGCAAGACGGCCGTGGGACTCGCGGCCGGCGCGCTCGCGCTCTCGTTCGGCCTGGAGTCTGCCGGTACGGCCACGGCGGCACCGACCTCGGCCCAGGCGGCCGACGTCGCGGCGGCGGCCAAGCCCAAGTTCCAGATGCCGTTCGCCTGCAACACGCACTGGCGGCTCGACACCTACGACAGCGGCCACAACCCGGCCCTGGACATCGTGGTGAAGGGCAACACGGGATCGTCCGGCAAGGCGGTGTACCCCGGCTACAAGGGCAAGGTTGCCCGCACCTTCTGGGACCGGGGCGCCGGCAACGTCATCGTCATCGACCACGGCAGCGGCTGGTACACGGCGTACTACCACCTCAAGGACAAGCACGACAAGTACGTCCAGAAGGGCGACAGGGTCACCGCAAAGACCAGGATCGGCCGCATCGGTGCCACCGGCAGCAACGGCGGCGGCTGGGCGCACCTGCACTACGAGCAGCGCTACAAGACGAACGGCATCCCGACGGAGGCCAACCGCAAGCCCGTGGACTTCAACGGCAAGAGGTACACGGGGACGGGCACCACCTGGAAGGACGTCGTCAGCAAGAACTGCTAGGACGCCCGGAGGGAATCGAGGAAGAGGGCCCAGCCCTGGTGGGGGAACACCAGGCCTGGGCCCTTGGCGTTCTTGGAGTCGCGGACGCGGACGGGACGAGGTCGGGGAGGTCAGGGGCGACCTCGACGCAGTCCCCGCCGGACCGAACTCCCGGCACGACCCTGAAACATTGCAGGTACTGCTCCGCTGCCACGACCGCCACAGTGACGCATGCGCCGCCACGGGGGATGGGCGCCCAGAACCACACAAGGAGCGACATGCGCACAGCACGTTGGATGACCACAGCGATCGCGACGGCCACCCTGGGGCTAGTCGTCACGACAGGAGCCGCACAGGCCCAGCCGTCCGGCGGTCACGGGGCTCTGGCCTCGTACCAGGGCAAGACCATCGACCTGTCCAAGGGCTGGCAGGGCGCCCACACCTGCGCGGTCTTCGCGCAGGACGACATCCGCTGCTACAGCACCGCGGCGGCCGGTGAGAAGGCGTCCGGCTACAAGCGGGCCACCGACACGGTGGCACTCAACACCGCCGAGGTGGGCGCCGCCGCCGTACCGGCGTGCGCACGCGGGTGGGTGTGCCTGTACGAGCACAACGACGGCGGCGGGAAGCGTCTCATCTTCCAGGACGGCGACTGGCAGAACCTCGATGATTACAGCTTCGACAACAAGACATCGTCATGGCGGAACAACCAGTACGCCGCGGACGACGGGGACCTGGCCGAGGACGAGGACGGCGGCGGCTGGACGCTGGAACTCGACGTGAGGGGCTACGCGAGCAGCATGGGCGGCAAGAACGACGAGGCCAGCTCGGTCCGCGGCTGACGACACAAGCACACAAGTGACCCATGGCCCGCCGGTTGTCCGGCGGGCCATTCGTGTGGCTGCGACGGCCGACCGGTGCGCCCACCGCTCCGACCGCCGCCGCCCCGGGACGGTAGCCTTTCGTCAACTGGCGGGACGCAAGCGCGCGTTGTGAGAGAGCAGCACATCGGGGGACCCATGTCAGACCAACGGCCGACGCCGCCGTACTCTCCGGAGTCCGGGGCCACCGCGTTGAAGCAGGCCGGCGCGAGTCCGTTGCGGTCCACGGACCCGGCACTGATCGGCCCCTACGTACCCCTCGGGATACTCGGCAGCGGCGGCATGGGCCGCGTCTACCTCGCACGCCCCGCCGACGACGCCCCGGGACTCGCCGCCGTGAAGGTGATCCGGCCCGAATACGCCGAGGACCCGGATTTCCGGCGGCGGTTCCAGCGGGAGGCCGCCGTGCACGCGCGCGTCGTCACTCCGCACGCGCCGCGCCTGCTCGGCACCGGGTTCGAGGACGAGCTGCTGTGGATGGCCACCCAGTACCTGCCCGGCCTCAACCTCGCCGACGCCGTCCGCGAGTGCGGCCCGCTGGAGCCGGCCGGGGTGTGGCGGCTGGTGGCGGAGCTGGGGAAGGCGCTGTCGGCGCTGGCCGCCGCCGGGGTCGTACACCGGGATCTGAAGCCGTCCAACGTCATCCTGTCGCCGCAGGGCGCGCACGTCATCGACTTCGGCATCTCGCAGGCCGCCGACAGCAGCGCGATCACCACGACCGGCAACCGGGTCGGCACACCGGCCTACATGTCCCCGGAGTACCTGCGCGAGGGCCGCTGCGACACCGTCTCCGACATCTTCTCCCTCGCGGGCACGATCATCTACGCCGCCACCGGACACGCCCCCTTCGGAGACGGCACGGGCGTGGATGTCATGCACCGGATCGCCTTCGAGGAGCCCAATCACGAGGTCATGGCCGAACTGACGGCCGCCGACCCCGCGTTGGCCGCGCTGCTGTCCTCCTGCCTGGCCAAGGACCCCGCCGGGCGGCCCACTCCGGAGCAGCTGACCGGCGCGGCCACGGCGGCCGGTCATGGCCGCACCTCTTCCTGGCACGAACCGCTGGCCGCCCGCCTGCTTGCCCGGCAGCAGGGCTGTGAGCTGCTGGAACACGCCTCCGCCGAAGACACCGGCCACTTCCGTCCGCCGACGTGGCAGGTGGCGGCCCCCGCGCCCGGCCCGGCGTCCGGTTCGGCTTCCGGTTCGGCTTCCGGTTCGGCTTCCGGTTCGGCGACGCCGCCAGGGGCGTACGGGACGCCGACGCCGCCGGAGCACGGCGGTCCAAAGACGCCCGCGCAGTACGAC
Source organism: Streptomyces sp. NPDC002838 (assembly GCF_040295365.1). Classification (NCBI taxonomy): domain Bacteria; kingdom Bacillati; phylum Actinomycetota; class Actinomycetes; order Kitasatosporales; family Streptomycetaceae; genus Streptomyces; species Streptomyces sp. NPDC002838. The sequence goes on from NZ_JBEOVF010000011.1 coordinate 177,378, forward strand.
CCCTCCACCACACATCCGTCCGCCGAGCACGGCGACCGCCGTAAGCGAAAGGCGCCCTACCTCGCCCTCGCAGCCGGCATCGCCGTGGTCGCCGTGGCCGCGGGCGCCTTCTTCCTCACCCGGCCGGACCTCGACGAAACCGCCTCCGCCCCGCCGACGGCCGCTGCCGACGCCACCCTCGACGACGGACCGGCCTCGGTCCGGCCCAGCTCCTCCGCCTCGCCCTCCGCCACCAAGGAGAAGAAGAACGACAAGGAGGAGGCGAAGGAGAGGGAGAAGGAGAAGGAGTCGGAAGACGCCGACGTTGACGCGTCCGGATCCGCGGGCGGTGCGGGCGGAGCGCAAGCCACCCCCGACGGCGACACCACCGCCGCCCCCGGCAGCGGCGGTGGCAGCGGGAGCGACAGCGGCGGCGGCGCTCCCACTCCCACGCCGACCAGGACCGCGACGAAACCCGCCACCCCGCCCTGGAACTCCCAGTGCACCTACTACTCCGGCTCCGAACTCACCACCTACGGCGACAAGGGCCAACGCGTCGTCCAGGTGCAGTGCATGCTCACCAAGCGCGGCTACAGCGTCGGCGGCTCGGGCGTGGACGGACAGTTCGGCGAGGACACCGCGTCCGCGGTCAGACTGTTCCAGAGCGACAAGGGACTGGACGTCGACGGCGACGTGGGCCCCAACACCTGGGCGGCGCTGCGCAGTTCGACGTAAGCAGGACGAGGGCCCGCCGGTCACCGACCGGCGGGCCCTGACTCGTTCGTGTCCCCCACCATCAGTGGAAGAAGTGCCGCGTCCCCGTGAAGTACATCGTGATGCCCGCCTTCTCCGCGGCCTCGACGACGAGTTCGTCACGGACGGAGCCGCCGGGCTGGACGATGGCCTTGACGCCGGCCTCGCTCAGGACGTCGATGTTGTCCGGGAACGGGAAGAAGGCGTCCGAGGCAACGTACGAACCCCGGGCCCGCTCCGCGCCGGCCCGCTCGACCGCGAGCTTGCAGGAGTCCACCCGGTTGACCTGACCCATGCCGACGCCCACCGAGGCGCCGTCCTTGGCGAGGAGGATGGCGTTGGACTTGACGGCCCGGCAGGCCTTCCAGGCGAACGCGAGTTCCGACAGTTCCTCGGCGGTGAGCGCCTCACCCGTCGCGAGGGTCCAGTTGGCCGGGTCGTCGCCCTCGGCCTGGAGGCGGTCGGTGACCTGGAGGAGCACGCCGCCGTCGACGGGCTTGACCTCGACCGGGTTGGACGGGCCGTCGGGGGCGCGCAGCACGCGGATGTTCTTCTTCTTGGCGAGGGCCTCCAGGGCCCCCTCCTCGTAGTCGGGCGCGACGATGACCTCGGTGAAGATCTCGGCGACCTGCTCGGCCATCTCCTTCGACACCGGGCGGTTGACCGCGATCACGCCGCCGAAGGCCGACAGCGGGTCGCAGGCGTGCGCCTTGCGGTGCGCCTCGGCGACGTCCGCACCGATCGCGATGCCGCAGGGGTTGGCGTGCTTGATGATCGCGACGCACGGCTCGGCGTGGTCGTACGCGGCACGGCGGGCGGCGTCCGTGTCCGTGTAGTTGTTGTACGACATCTCCTTGCCGTGCAGCTGCTCGGCTTCCGCCAGTCCGCCGCCGGTGCCGTCGACGTAGAGGGCGGCCGGCTGGTGCGGGTTCTCGCCGTAGCGGAGGGTGCTGCTTCGCTCCCAGGTGGCGCCCAGGAAGTCGGGGAACTGGGAGTCGTCCACAGGGGCGTACGAAGACGCGAACCAGCTCGCCACCGCCACGTCGTACGACGCCGTGTGCTGGAAGGCCTCCGCGGCGAGCCGCTTGCGGGTGGCGAGGTCGAAGCCGCCGTCGCGGACGGCCGCGAGGACGTCGGCGTACCGGACCGGGCTGGTGACCACGGCCACCGAGGGGTGGTTCTTGGCGGCGGCCCGGACCATGGACGGCCCGCCGATGTCGATCTGCTCCACGCACTCGTCGGGCGAGGCACCGGAGGCGACGGTCTCGCGGAAGGGGTACAGGTTCACCACGACGAGGTCGAACGGCTCGACGCCCAGCTCGGCCAGCTGCCGCTGGTGGTCCTCCAGGCGCAGGTCGGCCAGGATGCCCGCGTGGACCTTCGGGTGCAGGGTCTTGACGCGGCCGTCCAGGCACTCGGGGAAGCCGGTGAGCTCCTCGACCTTGGTGACGGGGACGCCGGCGGCGGCGATGCGGGAGGCGGTGGACCCGGTGGAGACGAGCTCGACGCCGGCCTCGTGCAGTCCGCGCGCGAGCTCCTCGAGCCCGGTCTTGTCGTAGACGCTGACGAGCGCGCGACGGATGGCTCGCTTGTTGCTCTCGGCGGTGGCGGTCACTGGATAACTACCTTTCGTCCCTCAATGCGATAGCCGTTGCGGGCGAGCCGCCCCACGACATCGACGAGCAGCCTTCGCTCGACTTCCTTGATGCGCTCGTGCAGAGCGCTCTCGTCGTCCTCGTCCCGGACCTCCACCACGCCCTGAGCGATGATCGGCCCGGTGTCGACGCCGTCGTCGACGAAGTGGACGGTGCAGCCGGTGACCTTGGCGCCGTACGCGAGCGCGTCGCGGACGCCGTGGGCTCCCGGAAAACTGGGGAGCAGGGCGGGGTGGGTGTTGACGAACCGCCCACCGAACCGCTCCAGGAATTCCTTCCCCACGATCTTCATGAACCCGGCGGACACGACGAGGTCGGGCTCGTGGGCGGCGACGGCCTCGGCGAGGGCCGCGTCCCACTCCTCCCGGCTCCCGTAGTCCTTCACCTTGCGGACGAAGGTGGGGATCCCGGCGCGCTCGGCGCGGGCGAGCCCCTCGATGCCCTCTCGGTCCGCGCCGACGGCCACGATCTCGGCGCCGTAGGCCTCGGGCCCGGCGGTCGCGATGGCGTCGAGCAGGGCCTGCAGATTCGTACCGGATCCGGAGACCAGCACAACGAGGCGCTTGGCCACGGGCTTGGCGGCCACGGTGGGGACCCTTTCTCGGGGGAGCGTTTCAGCACGGCCGGCGATATGTATATTCATACGAATGCTTCGCGCCCCGGGATACGGGGAAGTCTACGAAGCGGCCGACCGTCAGCAACGATACCGGCACACCGGGCGGCCCCCACGGGACGGGGGCGTGGCCGGAAGGTAGCGTCTGCGAGGAGCGGGCTCGGGAACGCGGTCGGTGTGTGGTGCGTTCACGCAGTAACAGCTCACGCCAGACGTTCGTATTCGCCAGCCGTATCCAGTCGATATCCACAAGGGGAAGACGCTCTCTTGATGCCGGACCGCAGTCTGCGACTCCTCACGCTCCCCCCACAGTCGGTGCAGGGAGGGGAGCACAGCGGCGTGCTGCTGCGGGAGCGCCCCACCTCACCTCCGGACGCGCCCGGCGGCGAGCGGGGCGGGGCGAAGGAGGACGACAACCCGTTCGCGCCGCCACCGGAAGGCACGCCGGACCGCCCGTGGCAGCCGCGCCGTCCGACGGGCGGCGACGAGGGATCCGACGGCTCGCAGGACGGGCAGGGTGACGGCGGCCGTTCTCCGTGGGGCAGCCAGTGGAGCGACCGCCAGCCCGGCCGCTCCTCCAGGGGCTTCGGCGAGCGCCCGGGCGGAGGCGGCGGGCCGGGCGGCGGCCCCGAGGGCGGCCAGGGCGGCGGCACTGGCGCGGGCATGCGCTGGGACCCGACGGACCCGGCTCAGCGCCACGCACGGTTCGCCCTGCTGTGCGGCATGTGGGCCTTCTTCTTCGCGCTCTTCAGCTGGCCGTACGTGGCACTGCTGCTCGGTGCGCTGGCCCTGTACTGGGGCATCAGCGCCCTGCGCGCCAAGCCCCGCACCCCCGACCCGGACACCCCGGCCCCCGTCCAGAACGCCCGCCCTCAGACCACGGCAGCGGTGAGCGGCCTGGTCACGGCGTCCCTGGCCATCGCCCTGGTCGCCGCGGGCTTCACCGCGAAGCTGGTCTACAGCGACTACTACACCTGCACGAACGACGCCCTCACGAACCAGGCGAAACAGGCCTGCTCGGAGCTTCTGCCGGAGGAGCTGCGGGGGGTGCTGGGGGCGAACAGCTGACGGGGCCCTGCCATTTACGTCAGCTGCATGCAGCCCGTCCGGCGTTTGAGGACGAGGCCCGTTCAGGGCCGGCAGCGGGGGTCTGGGGGCGGCAGCCCTCAGGGTCGGGACGGGAAGGGGGCGGAGGGGGCGGAGGGGGCGAAAACACCCTCACGGCAACCGCAACGCCGAGCACCTCACGTAGCCTTCGGCGGCTCCACGCCCTCGACCGGCAGGAAGTCGTACGCCTCGCAAGCATCGTCGTAGGGCACGTACGGCATCACGTCGGAGCCCGTCGGCGCCGAGGCCGACCTCGCCGCCCCCTTCGTACGAGAGAACCACCCCCCGCCCGAGGCCCACCGCACCCACCCCCGGCGCCCACCCACACCAACGCCGGCACCCTCCCCGGCCACTTCCCCTCGCGGCTTCCCGATCGCCACCCCACCTTCCCCACGGTTCCCGCGCCCCCCACGCACCCGGCAACGCCACCCCCGCACCCCCACAGCCACCGGAACCGCCAACACCGCCACCCACAGCAGCGCCGCACCCCCCACCTCCCACCACACCGGCCCGAACCGCGCCAGCGCCCCCACACCGAGCGGCCCACCCGCCAGCGCGGCGAGCACGGCAACCAGCCCCGCACACAGCAAGGCCGCCAGCCCGGCGACCCCAGCGGTCCGCCCCCACGACCAGACCGCCCCACGCCCCACGAACCACCCCACCGTCACCCCAGCCACCACCGGCACCACCCCCACCACCGCCCAATGCAGAGGCATCCCGGCACCCCCGTCCGGCACCGCCGCCAGCAGAGGAAACGGCGGAAGCAGTGGCGCAGAGTCCGAGGCGACCGGCGTCACCACATGGCCGACCCCGAGGGTGAACCCGGGCCCGAGCGCGTACGCCGCCGCCCACACCGCCGCGTTCGGCACCAGCACGAGACACAGCAGCAGCACGGCGAACCGCCCCGACCACCCCTCCGTCAGCTGGAGGAAGGACGCCCGCGCCGCAACCCCGTGCCACACCAGCGACGCCCCCACCAGCCCCGCCCCACCCCCGACGAGCACCGCCACCCCGGCCCCCGCGGCCCGCACGGCCGTGCCGACGCGGGCCCACGCGTCCGGCCCGACGACAAGACGCCGTACTCCCGCCGGCGCCAGAACCAGCACCCGGTCCAACGCCGCACGCGGATGGCCGTACGCCGTCCACACCCCCGCCCCGGCCGCACCCCCCACCGCCAACGGCAGGCACAGACACGTCCACACCCACGAGGGCCGCAGCGCCCCGCCCGAGGCGTAGAGCGCGGCGACCGCGCCGACGCCGAGGTAGCCGAGGACGACGCCAGTCCACGCCGTACGGGCCGGGACCGGTGGCGGCCCCTCGTCCTCCGTGTCGGCCCCGTCGATCGCGTCCCGGGCCGCCCGGTGCACCAGCCAGAGCGGCAGCACGAACAGCAGCAGCGGGGTGACGCCCACGGGCGCGGGAACGCCGGAGAGCGTGTCGGTGCGGATCAGTTCGACGCCGTGCGCCAGCAGCCACAGCGACGCGGAGACGTGCAGCGCGCCACCGAGCCCGCTGTCGGGGTAGGGCGAGCTGATCCACAGCACCATCACGAGCGCCGCGAACCCTCCGAGCCCCAGCCCTGCCGCGAGGGCGCCGCCCAGGAGGCCTGCGCCCAGTCCGGGCGACCGGTCGCGCAGCCGGGTGTGCGGGGGCGGCAACGGGGGGCGGCGAGCGGTCGTCTGGATCATGGCCGCCATGCTCCCAACGACACGCGCTTTCCCGTCGTAACAAGCGAAGCACCGACGTGTCGCTCAATATACGTTTATGTACCTTTTCGCACGAAGGGGCGCCCGGTGACCCAGAGTCCTGCCACCCCGCTCCCCCCGCCCAACGAGCGCCGACGCCTGCGGGAGGCCGCGTCGTTGACGCAGGCTCAGGTCGCGGCGCGGTTGGGCGTCGCGCGCGAGACGGTACGCGCTTGGGAGAGCGGCCGTACGACACCGCGTGGCCGCAGACGCGAGGCGTACACGCGCCTGCTGGCCGAGCTGGCGAAGACACCGCGGAAGAGGTCGGCGCCGGAGGAAGCGACGGAGCGTCCGGAAGAGACCGCTCCCGAAGCCGCCTCCCTCCTGACGCCCGCTCAGGCCTTCGACGCCCTTTACGCGTTCTGCGCCCCCGCCCTCGTACGGCAGGCGTACCTCCTCACCGGGCGGCGCGGACTCGCCCGCGCGTCGGTCGAGCGCGCCTTCCAACTCGCCTGGCAGCGCTGGCCCGAGGTGGCCCGCGACCGCGACCCGGCGGGCTGGGTGCGGGCGACGGCGTACGAGTGCGCCCTCTCCCCCTGGCACCGCTTCCGCCTTCGCCACCGGCACCCCGAACCGCCGCCCGCCATCGCCTCCGACCGCGCGCTGCTCGACGTACTCCTGAAACTCCCGCCGCCGCAGCGCCGCACGCTCCTGCTGTACGACGGTGTAGGCCTCGACCTGCCGGAGACGGCGGCGGAGACGGAGGCGAGCACACCGGCGACCGCGAACCGTCTGGTGCACGCGCGGCAGGCGGTCGCCGCGCGCCTGCCGGATCTGGCGGACCCTGCCGAGTTGCACCGGCGACTGGCCGAACTGGCCTCCACGGCCCGGCTGCGTACCGCCAAGCCTTTGACGGTGCGGGCGGGCAGCGAACGGAAGGCGCGCTTCTGGACGCGGGCCGCCATCGCCTTCACCGTCGCCCTGATCGGTACGACGGCGCTGACGCTGCGGACGGCGCCGACGCACTACGAACCGTCGGTGCCGCCGGGCGAGGCGGTGCAGGGGGTGCCGCCGCGGATGGCGCCGGGGGCGTTGTCGGAGGCGGAGCTGGAACTGCGGGCGAAGCTGCGGGAGGAGACGGTGAGCGGGCCGGAGAGATTGGTGCCGCAGGCGCACTGAGCATGCGGAAGGGCCCGCACCCTCGGTGAGAGTGCGGGCCCTTCTCCAGATGCCTCGGGCTCAGCCCGCGAGGATCTCGCGCGCCAGCTTGGCGGTCTCGGTCGGCGTCTTGCCGACCTTCACGCCGGCGGCCTCGAGGGCCTCCTTCTTCGCGGCGGCCGTACCGGACGAGCCGGAGACGATCGCACCCGCGTGGCCCATGGTCTTGCCCTCGGGGGCGGTGAAGCCCGCGACGTAGCCGACGACCGGCTTGGTCACGTTCTCCTTGATGAAGGCCGCGGCCCGCTCCTCGGCGTCGCCGCCGATTTCGCCGATCATGACGATCAGGTCGGTGTCGGGGTCGGCCTCGAACGCGGCGAGGGCGTCGATGTGCGTCGTCCCGATGACCGGGTCGCCACCGATGCCGACGGCCGACGAGAAGCCGATGTCACGCAGCTCGTACATCATCTGGTACGTCAGCGTGCCGGACTTCGACACCAGGCCGATACGGCCCGGCTTGGTGATGTCGCCCGGGATGATGCCGGCGTTCGACTGACCGGGGGTGATCAGACCCGGGCAGTTCGGACCGATGATGCGGGTCTTGTTGCCCTTCTCGACCGCGTACGCGTAGAACGCCGCCGAGTCGTGCACCGCGATGCCCTCGGTGATGACGACCGCGAGCGGGATCTCGGCGTCGATCGCCTCGACCACGGCGGCCTTGGCGAAGGCCGGCGGTACGAAGAGGACGGATACGTTCGCGCCCGTCTTCTCGATCGCCTCGGCGACCGTGCCGAAGACCGGGATCTCGTTGCCGTCGATGTCGACCGACGTGCCCGCCTTGCGGGGGTTCACGCCACCGACGATGTTCGTGCCGTCGGCCAGCATGAGCTTGGTGTGCTTCATGCCCGTGGCACCGGTCATGCCCTGGACGATGACCTTGCTGTCCTTGTTGAGGAAGATAGCCATGGTGGTCTGAGTCCCTTGATCCCTTACTTCGCGGCCGCGAGCTCGGCGGCCTTGTCGGCCGCGCCGTCCATGGTGTCCACGCGCTGCACCAGCGGGTGGTTGGCGTCGGAGAGGATCTGACGACCCAGTTCGGCGTTGTTGCCGTCCAGCCGGACGACCAGCGGCTTGGTGACGTCCTCACCGCGGTCCGCCAGCAGCTTCAGCGCCTGCACGATGCCGTTGGCGACCTCGTCGCACGCGGTGATGCCGCCGAAGACGTTGACGAAGACGGACTTGACGTCCGGGTCGCCGAGGATGATCTCCAGGCCGTTCGCCATGACCGCGGCGGAGGCGCCGCCGCCGATGTCGAGGAAGTTGGCGGGCTTGACGCCACCGTGCGCCTCACCGGCATACGCGACGACGTCCAGGGTGCTCATGACGAGACCCGCGCCGTTGCCGATGATGCCGACCTCGCCGTCGAGCTTGACGTAGTTGAGGTTCTTCTCCTTGGCGGCGGCCTCGAGCGGGTTGGCCGACTCCTTGTCCTGGAGGGCCTCGTGCTCCGGCTGACGGAACTCGGCGTTCTCGTCGAGGGAGACCTTGCCGTCGAGGGCGATGACGTCGCCGGAGGCGACCTTGGCCAGCGGGTTGACCTCGACGAGGAGCGCGTCCTCGGCGACGAAGGTCTTCCACAGCGTGACCAGGACGTTGACGATCTTGTCGGCGACCTCGGCCGGGAACTTCGCGGCCTCGACGATCTCGCGCGCCTTCTCGGGGGTCACACCCTCGTTGGCGTCGATCGGCGTCTTGGCGACGGCCTCCGGGCGGGTGGCCGCCACCTCCTCGATCTCCACGCCGCCCTCGACGGACGCGATGGAGAGGAAGGTGCGGTTGGCACGGTCCAGGAGGAAGGAGACGTAGTACTCCTCCAGGATCTCCGGAGCCGTCTCGGCGATCATCACCTTGTGGACCGTGTGGCCCTTGATGTCCATGCCGAGGATGTCCGTCGCGCGGGCGACGGCCTCGTCCGGGGTGGCGGCGAGCTTCACGCCACCGGCCTTGCCACGGCCGCCGACCTTCACCTGGGCCTTGACGACGGACTTGCCACCGAGGCGCTCAGTGGCTGCGCGGGCCGCCTCAGGCGTGTCGATGACTTCACCGGCCAGCACCGGTACATCGTGCTTGGCGAAGAGGTCCCTCGCCTGGTACTCGAACAGGTCCACGCGCTTCCGTCCCTATCAGTGATCTCGCGGTTCGTTGTCTGCGTGGGCGTGCCGCGAGGGCAACGTGACGTCCGCTGTCTGTCACAAGGGAGGCGCACACGGTGTCCGAGCGCGCGGCATGTCCGTCTCGCAGGTTATCGCTGCTTGCGGGGGGCCTCTAAATCGCGGGTCACACCTGAGCGGTGATACCTGTCACACGATGCCGAACTCCCTGGCACGGCGTGCCGCATGTGAGGGGCCTCACCGGGCTGGGGTTGACCCGGTGAGGCCCGTTGAACAGCCCCTGCACGAGGGGTACAGGGGGTGCGGGCGAGTGATCCCCACCCCAATGGGGACCACCCGACCCCATCCGTGAGGTTTCGGCCGGACGAGTCGACGGCTTTCGGCCGTCCGGCCTGCGACCTCACGGAGCCGGTTGTCCGCCGCGGCGGTGTGCCGCGCTGCGGTCAGATGCTGTACGTGCCGTGCCCGTAGCCCGGGGTGATCGACTCGCCGACACCCTCGACGCCGGTGACGGCGTGGCCGGCCAGCGGGTCGGCGGTGGCCCGGACGGTCCCGGTCACGTCCTCGGCGAAGGGCGCGACCTGGCCGCCGACGCCGTACGCGAACGGAGCGGCCTCACCGGCGACCCCGCCCGCGAAGGGCCGCACGTCGTCCGCGACGCCGTACGCCAGCGCGGCGGCGCTGCCGCCGACGCCCTGGACGACCGGCTGGACGGCCTCGGTGACGGTGTCGACGAGGGGCTGGACGGCACCGGTGACTCCGTACGCGAACGGCGCCGCCTCGCTCGTCACGCCGTACGCCAGGTCGGTCGTGTGACCGGCCACGCCGTACGCGAACGGCGACACGGACGCGGCGATCCCGCCCGCGAAGGGCTGCACATCACCCGCGACGCCGTACGGCAGCCCGCTCGCGTCCGCGACGGCCTGCCCGGCGACGGGCATCGCGCCGTGCACGGCGGTGTTCGCGACGGGCGGCAGTACGGCGCCCGTGCTGTCGTCGGCGACCTGGCCGACGAGGCCGGTGGCGTACGGGGGGACGTCCGCGACGACGCCGTTCACGACCGGGGTGACCCCGGTGACGGCGTGGCCGGCGACAGCCCGCACGTGGGTGACGGCGCCGGCGGCGACCGGGGGGACCCCGGTGACGGCGTGGCCGGCGACGGCCCGCACGTCGGTGACGGCGCCGGCGGCGACCGGGGGGACCCCGGTGACGGCGTGGCCGGCGACGGCCCGCACGTCGGTGACGGCGCCGGCGGCGACCGGCTGAACACCGTCCACGGCGGTGGCCGCGACCGGCGGCACGCCCTGGAGGACACCACCGGCGACCGGCTGGACGCCTTGGACGACACCGCCGGCGGCGGGCTGGACGTCAGCGGCGACTCCGTACGCGAGTGCGGTCGCGGCGTCGACGGTGTGGCCGGCGGTCTGCGCGACGCCGGCGACGGCACCGGTGGCGACGGGGGCTACGCCGTTCACGGCGCCTGTGGCGACGGGGGCTACACCGTCCACGGCACCCGTGGCGACGGGGGCTACACCGTCCACGGCACCGGTAGCGACAGGCGTCACGCCGTACACCGTGTGGTCGGCGGCGACAGGGGTTACACCGTCCACGGCACCGGCAGCGACAGGCGTCACGCCGTACACCGTGTGGTCGGCGGCGTGCGCGACCCCGGCGACGGTGCCCTCGGCGACCGGGGCGACGCCCGCCACCGCCTGGCCGGCGACCGGCAGCACGCCGTGCGCTGCGCCGACGACCACCGGCGGTACGGCCGCGTCCGCCGTCTGCCGGACGACCGGGGTGACGGTGCCGGGGACGCCCGCGACCGTGCCGGTGGCCTGCTGCTCGATGCCGCTCACCGTGCCGACGGCGCGCTGCTGGAGGTCGCCGACCGTGCCCGTGGCCTGCTGCTTGACGCCGCCCACCGTGCCGACGACGTACTGGCCGGTGTCGCCGACCTTGCCGGTGACATGGCTCGGGACGGAGGAGACGGTGGCCTCCGCGGCGGCCGTGACCTTGGTGGTCTCGCCCTGTGCGGTGGCTGCCGGGCCGGCGGTACGGCCCTCGGCGCCGGCGACCGTGGTCCGCGCGGCGCCGGTCACGCCCGCCGCGGTGCGGCCCGCGCCCGCGACCGTGTGCTGCGCCTTCGTCCGTACGACGCCGTCGACGCCCTGCGCCTGCGTACGCGCCGCCGACTGCACGCCCTGGAGCTTCGTCTGGGCCGCTGCCAGCGCCTGCTCCACCTCGGGCGCGAAGACGGAAAGGGGGCCGAAGAGGTAATCGATCTCGTCCTGGGGGGCACTGGCGTCGGAGACGGTGGCCCCGACGGTGGTGGCGGTCCTGTCGACCGCGGTGGTGGCCTCGGCCTGCGCGGCACGGGCGGCCTTGGCGCCCTGGATGGCCGCGGCGCCCCTCACCTTGGCCTTGGGCGCCTGCGGGACGGTGACCTTGGCGTCCACGTACCGGCGGGCCTGCTCGGCGGCGTCGGCGGGCGTCTTCTTGGCCGTGCCGGTGGTGGTGCCGGCGGTGTCGGTGACCGTCGAGGCGGCACCGTCCACGGCCGAGCCGTCGGCGACGCCGCTGACGGTGCCCCGCACGTCGGAGACGAGGCCGTCGACCGTGCCGGTGACGGTGTCGGTGACCGAGCCGAGGGTGTCGGTGACGCCGGTCGTCGTATCAGTGACCGTTGCGGCGGTCGGGTCGGTCGTCGGGTCGGTCGTCGCGTCCGGTATCGAGACGGCGGACGCGGGCAGCTCGTCCGCGCTGGCCACGGTGGAACCCAGCGCCCACGCGCCGGTGACCCCGGCGGCTATGACGATGGAACGGCGGATGTTCTTGTTCATGCTTGCGTCAGATCCTTAGATCCTCAGGAGTTCCGAAGCTCCTCGGGGCCCTCTCGGGGACGGCTCGTCGGCAGCTGCGGGACTTGGAAAGGCTTGGGGACATTCCGGGCGCCGGTTCCGGACGCGGTCGGGGGCGTGGGGGACCCTGTGGGACCACGGAATCGGATGAGGCGCCGGGGGCTTCCGTCCGGAGATCGGAGGGGTGTCCGGACGGGCGGGCAGACCTGTTCCGCCCCCGCGCGGCAGGTCTCAGCGGGGGAAGGCCTGCCCTAGCCGGGGAATACGGGAATGTCCCGGTGTCTGTCCCGGGTGCCGTCCGCGTCGCCACGCGCGGCGGCGCCGGGCACGAGCCGCAGCGGTGCCCGGTGGTCGAGGGTGACGGCGTGCGCGTCGCCGTGCCGTGGCGTGCCGTGGTCGACCGCCGACTTGCCGCCCAGCGCGCCGCCCGGATCCCCGGTGGGCGCCTGGTGCGCGGGCTCGGGCCCGGCCGGCCCGGTCCGGTGCACGGCCGCGGGCGCGACACCGCTCTCGGCGGCGTCGGCGGCGAACCGCGGTCCGTACGTCAGGGGCACTTCCGCGGCGGAACGTCCGTCGGAGACCGGTCCACCCGCCGGCGACGTCACCGCAGAGCCCGGCTGCGGCGCGGGCGTCACCGGGGCGGGCAGTGTGTGGACCGGAGGCAGGGGCGGTCCGGGCAGTTCGGGCGGACCAGGCAGGGTCGGCAGGCCCGGCCGCGAAGGTGAGCCGGGCAGGGTGGGCTGAGGCAGGGTGGGCTCGGGCAGGGTGGGCAGCGGCGGCGCCTTCCCCTGTACGTCGGCGAGGCCCTCGGCCACCCTCTGCCCCAGATCACCGACCGGCCGCACGACACGGTCGTCCACGGACCGGACGACATGCTTGGTGACTGCAGCGGGCTTGGCGACCACATCATCCTTGGTGACCGCAGCGGGCTTGGCAGCCGCATCGTTGGCAGTCGCCTCGGCCGGAGTGTCCACCACCGCGCCGGTCGCAGCGGGTCGTGCGGCGGTTGTTGTACTGCCCGGCAACGACCGGACGCTCCCCGTCGGAGCCGACGGCACGCCGTCCGCCGCATGCGCCCGCTCCCCGCACAGGAGCCCGAGCACGAACAACCCACCCACCAGCAGCGCCACTTGCAGCGCACGCCGCCCGGCCGCCGTACGCGTCACGCGCAGAGCGGCACCGGAAAGGGCGGCTTGAAGGAGCAAAACGGGCAGGGTCCTCCGTGCGGCGGAACGATGTACGCGGTGGTCGGTACGCGATGCGAAGCAGCCGTACTCGATGCGGAGCTAGCAAAACGCTGCGCCCGCTGACGGGCGTTGATCCTTGCATGGGACTCCCGAGGTTGCGCAAGCCCCCCGGTGCCGATGAGCACTCATATCCGTTTTGCCACCCCGCACAGGTCGACAAATGGCCGTCAATCACCCGTCGGCGACCCATCATCGGGTCGACAAATCACCTGTCCGGTATCGGCAGCGGGCGCTTCTCGATCGCCGCCGCCATCACCTCCGGGAACAGGTCGGGCGTACAGGCGAAGGCCGGCGCGCCCAGCCCGGCGAGCGCGGCCGCGTGCTCCCGGTCGTACGCCGGCGCCCCCTCGTCCGACAGCGCGAGCAGCGTCACGAACTGCACGCCCGACGTCTTCATGGCCGCGACCCGCTTGAGCATCTCGTTCCGTATGCCTCCTTCATAGAGGTCGCTGATCAGCACGACCACCGTCTCCGCGGGGCGGGTGATCTGCGACTGGCAGTACGCCAGCGCCCGGTTGATGTCCGTGCCGCCGCCGAGCTGCGTGCCGAACAGGACGTCGACCGGGTCGTCGAGCTGGTCGGTGAGGTCGACGACCGCCGTGTCGAAGACGACGAGCCGGGTGCTGATCGACCGCATGGACGCCAGCACCGCCCCGAACACCGAGGCGTACACCACGGATGCCGCCATCGACCCCGACTGGTCGATGCAGAGGATGACCTCCTTCTTCACCGACTGGGACGCGCGCCCGTACCCGATGAGCCGCTCCGGTACGACCGTTCCGTACTCCGGCAGGTAGTGCTTGAGGTTGGCCGCGATCGTGCGGTTCCAGTCGATGTCGTGGTGGCGGGGCCGGTTGACGCGGGCGCTGCGGTCGAGGGCACCGGTGAGGGTGGCCCGGGTGCGCGTGGCGAGCCGCTTCTCCAGGTCCTGCACGACCTTGCGCACAACGGCCCGTGCCGTCTCCTTCGTCGTCTCCGGCATCGCCTTGTTGAGGGAGAGCAGCGTGCCGACGAGGTGCACGTCGGCCTCGACCGCCTCGAGCATCTCCGGTTCGAGGAGCAGCGTGGACAGCCCGAGCCGGTCGATGGCGTCACGCTGCATGACCTGCACGACGGAGGAGGGGAAGTACGTCCGGATGTCCCCGAGCCACCGCGCCACGGACGGCGCCGACGCCCCCAGGCCCGCCGAACGCTCCCGCCCCGCCTGCCCCTTGTCCCCCTTGTTGTAGAGCGCGGCCAACGCCCCGTCCATCGCCGCGTCCCGGCCGGACAGCGCGCACCCGGTGCCGTCGGCCGCGTCGCCCCCGAGCACGAGCCGCCAGCGCCGCAGCCGCTCCTGCGCCGGGTCGATCGACGCCGGGTCGATCGGATCGGTCACCGACTCGGTCGTCATCCGCGCACCTCCGTACGAAGCCGCTCCCAGAGCGGCATCACGGGCACGGTCGTCCTCGGCCGGTCTTCCGCTCGTGATCCGTACCGGCCCCGGACGGCATCCACCGCCCCTTCTGCCCTGTCCCTCTGCCTCGGCTCACTCAGCCGGTCGGTCGTCATCACGCCACCCCCACAAGGCCGTTGTCGGCGTCCACTTCCTCGGCGTCCTTTTCCGCAGTGCCTCTTTCCGCGCCGCTCAGCCCCAACAGCAGCCGCACCACCGGCAGCACGGCGTCCGCGCGCTCGCGGTCGAGGTCGGGAGCGAAGCCGGGTATCCCGGCCGCGGCCGTGGCCCCGCTCCCCCGCTGCCCCGGCCCGCGCCGGACCAGTTCGCCCAAAGTCCTGCGCACACCCGGCTCGTATGCCGAGAAGGTGCGCCGCAGCAGCGGCAGCACGTCCGTGAACGCCTCGGTCGGCACGCCGGTCAGCCAGGCGTCGACCAGCCCGAGCAGCCGCTCGTCGTGCACGAGCAGCAGCCCGCCGCCGGAACCGCCGCCGACGAAGCCCTCGATCCACGCGGCCGCGTCCCCCGGCGGCGTCCCCGGCGACAGCACGAGCCCCATGAGCCGCGCCGCCTCCCCCTGCGCCAGCTCCCCGTCGTCCAGCAGCAACCGCACGGCCCGCCCCCGAACGACACCGGGCACACTGTCCCGCCCGGCCAGCACCCGCAGCACCGCGTGCCAGCGTCCACGCAGGCCGCCGTGGGCATCGGCGGGGCCATCGCCCACGTCGCCCAGCAACCCCACCGCCCCGTGCACCGCGTCGACATGGCGCCGCATCTCCTCGGCGGCGTCCGCGTCGAGTGCGGCGCAGGCCGGCGGCAGGCCGACGAAGATGCGCTCGGCGAGGCCCGCGGCGACCTCCGTCAGTGCTGCGGTGTCCGTGCCGCGTACGTCGCCGTAGCGCAGGGAGCGGACCAGGGCCGGCAGGGCCTGGGCGAGGTGGCCGACGTCCGCGTCGAGGGCCGCCCGGTCGGCGAGGATCCGCATCACCGTGGGCAGCGCGTCCGGCAGTTCGGCCAGCAGACAGCGCTCGGCGAGCCCGGTGACGTCGGCGAGGCTCTGCGCGGCGACGGCGTCCGCCTGCGCCTTGGCGGTCGCGGCGGCGAGCACCGTCGTCCCCCACACTCCGGCCTCAGCGACCCGCACCGACAGCTCCGGCTCCCACCGCAGCCGCCACGTCTCCCGGAACGTCCCCGTGCTGCCCCGCGAGGCGGCCGGCTCGCCCCACCCGACCCCGAGCAGCCGCAGCCGGTGCAGCAGCCTGCTGCGCTCGGCGTCGGTGTCCTTGCGCAGGTCGAGCTCCAGCTCGCGCTCCAGCGCCTCCGGTTTGAGCCGCAGCCGACGCTGGATCCGGTCCAGGTCGCGCTGCAACGGCACCGCCGGCGCCGCCCGCGGCACCTCCCCCAGCACGTCCCCCACGACGAGCCGGTCGTGCACCAGCGCCAGCGGAACGTCCGAGCCCTCGCACATCACCGCCCGCACGGCGTCGGTGGTCTCGCTCAGGCCGGGCAGCGGGCGGCCGCGCATCACGGCGAGCGTCTCGGCCAGCCGTACCGCCTCGATGACGTGCGCCGAGGAGACGATCCGGTCCTCGTCCCTCAGCAGGCCGGCCACCTTGGTCAGCCACCGCTCCACCGGGCGGTCCGGCGCTCCGAACAGATGCCCGTACCAACCCGGCGAGTCGATGCCCGCCCCGTATCCGCTGTGCCGCGAGAGCCTGCGGTACGTCCACGGCACCCACGTCATGTCCGCCTTGACCTTGGGCAGCCCCTTCAGCAGGGCCCGGTCGGCGGCCACGGTGGTCCTCTGCCGCAGCGCGGGCACATGCCAGGCGCCGCACACCACGGCCACGGCATCCGCGAACTCGCGCTGTGCCGCCCGCACCTGGAGCCGCATGAACGCCTCCCGCACGAGATCCCGGTCGTGTCCCCCGCTGCCGTACGTCTCCCGCAGCGCCCCCATGGCCTCTTCGAGCGCGACGAACGGCGCGAAAGCGTCGCCCTCTCCCCCTCCTCGGTGCTCGACGACGTCCTCCCACCAGCGCTCCGGATCGTCGTATCCGGCGGTCTCGGCGAGCACGCCGAGGGGATCGACGCGGACGTCGACGCCGGGCTCGGATGCGTCGGCCTCCTCGTCGGTGGGCTCCGTCTCCTTGTCCCTCCCCCACGCCAGGGTGTGCGTGGCCGGCAGGTCGATGAAGCGGGCCGGGACGTCGTGCTCCAGGGCCCAGCGGATCGCCACCCACTCCGGGGAGAACTCGGCCAGCGGCCAGAACGCCGAGCGGCCGGGCTCGTCCACGGCATGGGCGAGCAGTGCGACCGGCGGCCGCATGTCCTCGTCGGCGGCCAACGGGATCAGCACGTCGGCCTCGGGCGGCCCCTCGATGAGCACGACCCGCGGCCGCCCCGCGTCCAGCGCCTCCCGCACGGCCCGCGCGGACCCGGGCCCGTGATGCCGCACACCGAGCAGCAACGGCCCGGCCTCGGGCCACTTGCTCCCCGGCTCCTCACCAGTCGTCGTCCCGTCCCGGGTACCGCTCACGCGCTCACCTCCCGGCAGGCGCGGTAGAAGTCCTTCCAGCCGTCGCGCTCACGGACCACCGCCTCCAGGTACTCCTGCCAGATGACCCGGTCGGCCGCCGGATCGCGGACGACGGCGCCGAGGAGGCCCGCGGCGACGTCCCCGGCCCGCAGCACGCCGTCGCCGAAGTGGGCCGCCAGCGCGAGGCCGTTGGTCACGACGGAGATCGCCTCCGCCGTCGACAGCGTGCCGCTGGGCGACTTCACCTTCGTACGGCCGTCGGAGGTGACGCCGTCGCGCAGCTCGCGGAAGACGGTCACCACCCGGCGGATCTCCTCGATGCCGTCGGGCGCGGTCGGCAGGTCGAGGGAGCGGCCCATCTGGTCGACGCGGCGCGAGACGATGTCGACCTCGGCCTCCACGCTCTCCGGCAGCGGCAGCACGACCGTGTTGAAGCGGCGGCGCAGCGCGCTGGAGAGGTCGTTGACCCCGCGGTCGCGGTCGTTGGCCGTCGCGATCAGGTTGAAGCCGCGGACCGCCTGCACCTCCTGGCCCAGTTCCGGTATCGGCAGCGTCTTCTCCGACAGGATCGTGATCAGCGTGTCCTGCACATCGGCGGGGATGCGGGTCAGCTCCTCGACCCGGGCCGTCATCCCCTCCGCCATCGCCCGCATGACGGGGCTGGGTACGAGGGCGTCACGGCTGGGGCCGTGCGCGAGCAGCTGCGCGTAGTTCCATCCGTACCGGATCGCCTCCTCCGGCGTGCCGGCCGTGCCCTGCACCAGCAGTGTCGAGTCGCCGCTGACCGCCGCGGCCAGGTGCTCGGACACCCAGGTCTTGGCGGTTCCGGGCACGCCGAGCAGGAGCAGGGCGCGGTCGGTGGCGAGGGTGGTGACGGCGACCTCGACGATGCGACGCGGGCCCACGTACTTCGGCGTGATCACCGTGCCGTCGGGCAGCGTGCCGCCGAGCAGGTACGTCGCGACCGCCCACGGCGACATCTTCCAGCGGGCCGGGCGCGGACGGTCGTCCTGCGCGGCGAGCGCGGCGAGTTCGCCGGCGAAGGCGTCCTCGGCATGCGGCCGCAACGCCTCGGTCGACTCTTTCTCGCGCACGTCCACGGACGTCGGTTCCACAGACAAAGACATGGCTGAGTCCCCCTCCAGCTCGGCCGGTTCGGATCTGGCATCCACGTTGCACCACGCCACTGACAACGCGATCTGACCTGCGGAAACACATTCGCAACCACGCTCCGGGTCCGATCGCGGGACCGATTGTCAGTGGTGGGACCTACCTTCGATGGCATGACTCAGCAGGGGGTGCGCTGGAGCGCGGATCAGGTGCTGGCACTGGCGCCTGACGCCGCATCACGCAAAGCGGGCAGCAAACTCGGCGCGGCCGGGCCGTGGTCCGAGGCGGGCAGTTGTGGCGAGGGGACGGTGTGGGGGCTGTGCAGGGGGAGCGGGAGCAAGCCGTACCAGACGGTCGTGGACATCGCGGACGCGTCCGGCCCGGCGTACAGGTGCAGTTGCCCGAGCCGCAAGTTCCCGTGCAAGCACGCGATCGGGCTGCTGCTGCTCTGGGCGAGCGGGGACGGGGCGGTGCCGCCCGGGCGGCCGCCGGAGTGGGCCGGGCAGTGGATAGAGGGGAGAAGGCAGCGCGCGACGGAGAAACGGGCGGCGGACGCGGCCGGTTCCCCGTCCGGGTCCGCTGATCCCGAGGCGGCCCGGCGCAGGGCGGAGCGCCGCGCCGAGCGGATCACGGCGGGGGCGACGGAGCTGGAGCAGCGGCTGGCGGACCTGCTGCGCGGCGGTCTCGCGGGCGCGGAGCAGGCGGGGTACGGGCTGTGGGAGGAGACGGCGGCCCGCATGGTCGATGCCCAGGCGCCCGGACTGGCTGCTCGTGTCCGGGAGCTGGGGGCGATCCCGTCGTCCGGGCCCGGCTGGCCGGTGCGGCTGCTGGAGGAGTGCGCGCTGCTCCACCTCCTCGACCAGGGCTGGTTGCGTCGAGAGGGGCTGCCCGAGGGGCTGACGGCGACGGTCCGTTCCCGGATCGGCCTGCCCACCTCGGCGGACGGCCCGCCGGTGCGCGACCGCTGGCTGGTCCTCGCCCAGTACGACACGGCGGACGCACGCCTGACGACCCGCCGGATATGGCTGTACGGCGCCGAGTCGGACCGTACAGCGCTGCTCCTGTCCTATGGCGCCGCCGGCCGCGCACCCGAGCTCGCGCTGCCGGTGGGCCTGACGTTGGAGGCCGAGGTGTCGGCGTACCCGGGCGCCGGACAGCCGCGCGCGGCCCTGGGCGAGCAGTTCACCCCGCCCGCTCCCGCGGCGATACGACCGCCGGGGGTGACGACGGCCCGGGCGGCCGCCCGCTACGGCGAGGCGCTGCGGGACGACCCCTGGCTGGACTCCGTCCCGGTGACGCTGGACCGGGTCGTGCCGACGCCGGACGGCGACTCCTGGCAGCTGGCGGACGCGGACGGTGACGGGGCGCTGCCTCTCACCCCCACCGCGCGTTCCCGTCCGGGCCTGTGGCGGCTGGTCGCCCTCTCCGGCGGCGCGCCCGTCAAGGTCTTCGGCGAGTGCGGCCATCTGGGCTTCGCCCCGCTGACGGCCTGGACGGAGGGAGTGGGCGAGGCGGTGGCGTTGTGCTGACCCACGTATGTGTCCCGTCCCACTGGACACCCGAAACAGGTGAGCCTTCAACGACTTCCAGGCAGCGCGCGGAAGGAACCGGAATGGAATCGGAGAGGACCGCATGAACAGCACATCCGCTCCTGAAGCCGCGCCCACGCCGAGCGCCTGGGAGGAACTCGTCACGGCAGCCCTGCTCGGCACGGAGCGGCGCACACCGCCGGGCTGTGCACCGGGCCGGGAGGCGCCGGCGGCGCTGCTGGACGCGGCGGCCGTGGAGACGGTACGGCGGCGGGCCGGGCTGCGACCGGGGCCGGCGGCCCGGCGGCCCGAACCGGCGGCCGAGGACCCGCGCCCTCCGCTGCCCGCCGCGGCGGCCCGCAGGCTGGCGATGCTGCTGTCCGACCGCCCGGGCACGGGCGGCGGTGGCCGCAGAGGTACGGCACCGGACCTCATGGAACTGCTGCCGCAGTGGCTCGCGACGGCGAACGCCCGCGGTTTCGCCGCACCCCCCGAGATACTGCCCGCGCTCCTGGACGCGGCCCGGGGACGCACGGACCTGCGGCCGGCGGCGCTGACCTTCGCGGGACCGCGTGCCGTGTGGCTCGCCCGGCTGAACCCGGACTGGCGGTTCGCCCTGCGCGCGACACCGGGCGGCGGTACATCGCTCCCCCGCCCCGAGGACACCGACACGATCCGACAGCTCTGGCAGGAAGGGCTGTTCGCCGAGCGCGTCGCCCTCCTCTCCGCGCTGCGCGCCCGAGAACCCGCCACCGCCCGAGAGCTGCTCGCCACGACGTGGACGACGGAACGGGCCGAGGACCGGCTGATGTTCCTCGACTCACTGCGGACCGGCCTGAGCCCGCAGGACGAGCCGTTCCTGGAGCAGTCCCTGACCGACCGCAGCCGCAACGTGCGGGCGACGGCGGCGGAGCTGCTGTCGGCGTTGCCGGATTCGGCGCTAGCGGCGCGGATGGCGGTCAGGGCGGGCGCGTGCGTGGCCGTCGACCACACGAAGGACATACCGACCCTCACGGTCGAGGCGCCGCACGAGTGCGACCCGAGCATGGAGCGCGACGGTGTCGTATCCAAGCCGCCGACCGGACGGGGTGAGCGGTCGTGGTGGTTCGGCCAACTGGTGGAGGCGGCACCGCTGCCCACCTGGCCGGCCCGGCTCGGCGGCCGTACACCGCGGGAGATCGTGGCGCTGCCGGTGGCGGACGACTGGCAGGGCGAACTGCACGCGGCGTGGTGCCGGGCGGCGGTGCGGCAGCGGGACGCCGAATGGGCACGAGCCCTCCTCGGAGCGCCCGCGTCACCCGAGGCCGGCGGCCCCGGCGCGGTGTCCCTGGCCGAGCGGGCCAAGCTTCTCAGCACGCTGGATGCCGCCGAACGGGCCGAGTGGGTGGCCGGGTTCATCGCGGCGCACGGGCTGTCCGAGGCCTTCCAGTTGCTCGGGGTGTGCGCGGTGCCGTGGGCCGCGCCGCTCGGGCGGGCCGTGGTGGACGCGCTCAACATCGCACGGGATGCGGGGAGTTACCCATGGAGTTTCAGCGGAGTGATGGGCCTGGCCGAGCGCTGCCTCGACCCCTCCGAGGCGGGCCGTCTCAACGGGCTGCTGGCGGTGCCGGACGAGTCGGAGGACGCGAGTCCGGGGGCCGGGGGGTATTGGGCGGAGGCGTTTCAGAGGCTGGTCACTACGTTGCGGTTGCGGGCGGCGATGGCCGAGGAGTTGGGAGCGCCGTAGCTGATGGGCTGACGTGGGCCGCGGCTGAGGGGTGGGTCGCGCAACCCGGCGCTACGGGGTGCCGTCTTCTGTGGGTCGGGAGCCGCCCCAGCGGCACGACTGCCCGCGGCTGGGCAGGCGGGGCGCCAGCGGCCAAGGGCCCTAAGCCCCGGCCGGCTGCCGCACATTCGCTCGCACCCAGTCCACGATCGACTGGGTCGTCGCCCCCGGTGTGAAGATCTCCGCGACGCCCTTCTCCTTCAGCGGAGGGATGTCCGCCTCGGGGATGATCCCGCCGCCGAAGACCAGGATGTCCGCCGCGTCCCGCTCCTTGAGCAGGTCGATCACGGCCGCGAACAGCGTGTTGTGCGCCCCCGAGAGGATGGACAGCCCGATCGCGTCGGCGTCCTCCTGGATCGCGGTGTCGACGATCTGCTCGGGAGTCTGGTGGAGGCCCGTGTAGATGACCTCCATACCGGCGTCGCGCAGCGCCCGCGCGATCACCTTGGCCCCGCGATCGTGGCCGTCGAGCCCCGGCTTGGCCACCACCACGCGGATCGGACCGGCTGCCACACCCATCACTGCCTCCATGAAGCGACTACATCCATCCGTACCGATACATCCATCCCTACCGACAAGTACCGCACCCGCCGGGAAAGTGAACGAACGTTATCGACAGCATCCCGCAACCGGCAGTTTCGCGGTGGATACCGAGGGGGAAATCACACGATGGGACACGTTCGGGAGCCGCAACGAGGTCGTCGCACCGCCGCGCCGCATGGCACGCGCCGCGGCGGTGCGACGCATCCGCGACGGCACGCAGGGCACGCAGCACAGGTAGGGCACGACAGCGGGGAGCCTCGTCGCCACACCGACAGGGAACCTCGTCACGTCATCGGCGCAACACCAGCACCGCGCTCCACTCACGCCCCGTCGACGACCTCGGTCGCGGCCTCCCATGAGGGCACACGGGGGACAGAGCCGTCCTCCTGCGTGCCGACAGGAGGTCGGCCATGAAGGTCACCAGGGCAGTGCTGCCCTTTCTTCCGTTCTGCCAGCGGCTTCTTCCGGACAGGCTGGCGGGACTCTCCCTGGCCCTTCTGAAGGCGACCGCCCTGGAGATCGCGATCCTCGCGGGACATCTCCTCCTCTATCCCTCCGGCATGACGCAGGAGCGCCGGGCTTCCGTGCCGCCGCTGCCCTCCCCGGATGACGGCGCCGCACAACTGCCCACCCAGGCCAAGCCCCCGGTCGTCCTGCTGCACGGCTTCATAGACAACCGCTCGGTCTTCGTCCTGCTGCGCCGCAGCCTCGCCCAGCACGGCGGGCAGCAGATCGCCTCGCTCAACTACTCGCCGCTGACCTGCGACATCCGCACCGCGGCGGAGCTGCTCGGCCGGCACATAGAGGACATCTGCGAGCGCACGGGCAGTGAGCGGGTCGACATCGTCGGGCACAGCCTGGGCGGCCTGATCGCGCGGTACTACGTCCAGTGCCTCGGCGGTGACATCCGCGTCCGGACGCTCGTGACGCTGGGCACCCCCCACTCCGGCACCCGCGTGGTGCCGTTGGCGAACGCGCACCCGATAGTGCGCCAGATGCGCCCCGGTTCGACGCTGCTCGAGGAGCTCACCCGGCCCGCACCGGGCTGCCGTACGCACTTCGTCAGCTTCTGGAGCGACTTGGACCATCTGATGGACCCCCTGGAGACGGCCTGCATCGACCACCCCGACCTGATGGCGCAGAACGTGCGAGTGACCGGAATCGGACATCTCGCCCTGCCCGTGCACCCAGCCGTCGCGACCGGGATACGACAGGTCCTCGACACGGCACACACGGAAGCGGAGGCCGCCGCACATGCCGGCGGACTGACGGTGGCCTAGGGCCTGTCCAGCCGACAGACACCCGTTCGCCATCGAACATTCTTCGAACACAGAGCCAAACCCGCGCCCGCCGTCCCCCGAAACACGGCTGATTGCCCGTTTCCTGCGCGCGGGAAACCCGACGAAGATTGTCGTGCCCGCGTACCGCCGGGTACAGTCACCGCACTGCTCTGGCAGCCCCTGTTGTCGAGGCGAAAGAGAAGTTGGTGAACGACCGTCACCCGTCGGGGACCATGACCTCCCCGGCTCCGGCTTCCGACGCCGACTCGTCGCACTATGCGTCGTACGGCACCCAGGAAGCCCAGTACGGCGACTTCACCACGTCCGGCAACTACGACGCCACCGGTTTCGACACGGGTGGCCACGCCACCACGACCTTCGAGGCCGACCCCCTCTTCGGCAGCCTCCCGGGCGAGAGCACCGGCTCGTACGACAGCACGACGTGGTCCACGGGCAACCACCAGAACCCGAACTACGACATGTACGCGGCCCAGCACCAAGCCGCCTACGACACCGGCACGTACGACACCACCGCCTGGGCTGCCGGCCAACAGCCGCTCGCCACGATCCCGTCGCAGGCCACGGGCCATGACACCAGCGGCCAGTGGGATGCGAACGCCTGGCTCCAGCCCGACCAGTCCGGCGGGCCGGCCGACGCGACGCAGCAGTGGGAATGGGGCACGCAGGCCTTCGACACCGGCGCGTACGACGCCACGCAGTGGAACTCCGACGGCGGCCACGCCACGTCGTCCGCCGAGGAGTACGAGCCGCAGGCCGAGTCCGGGTCCTTCGACCAGCAGGCGACCTTCGAGCAGGTCGCGTACGAAGAAACGTTCGGGGAAACCGCCCCGCACGACGGCGAGTCGGCCGCCCCCGGCGACATGCCCGCCGCAGCCGCCGCCCCCCTCCTCGACGACCAGGAAGAGAGCGTCCCGGCCCCGTCCCGCGCGGCCACTCGCGGCGCGGCACGTTCCCGCCGCCGTCCGCCGCCCAAGCGCTCCGCGCTGCTGACGGTGGCTGTGCCCTCGGCGTGTGTGATGGGCGTCGCGGGGATCGCCGCCGCCTCCGTCGGCACCCTGACCGGCGACGGCAAGGAAGCGACGACGACCGCGGCGGCCGCGGGCCCCGTGCAGCCGTCCGCCGCGAACAACAAGCTGGACTCCCAACTCGAGAGCCTCTCCGCCGAGGCGCACGACTTCAGCGACCGGGTCAGCCGTACGCAGGAGCGCATCGATCTCAAGGCCCAGCAGCTCGCCGAGAAGAAGAAGGCGGCGGCGGAGGCGGCCCGCAAGGAGCGGCTGCGCCCCAAGTACGCGCTGCCGGTCGCGCAGCACGGACTCAGCGCCTACTACGGCCAGTCCGGCATCAACTGGATGTCCGTGCACACCGGCATCGACTTCCCGGTCTCCTACGGCACGACGGTGATGGCCGCGACCGACGGCACCGTCCGTACCGAGTGGAACAGCGCGTACGGCAACATGATGATCGTGACGGCGAAGGACGGCACGGAGACGTGGTACTGCCACCTCTCCAGTTACCGGGTCTCCTCCGGTACGACCGTCAAGGCCGGCGACCCGATCGCGTATTCCGGCAACTCGGGCAACTCGACCGGCCCGCACCTGCACTTCGAGGTAAGGCCGGCGGGCGGCTCGGCCATCGACCCGCTTCCCTGGCTGCGCAGCCACGGCGTCGACCCGACGTAAGCGACCGTAAGCGACCCCCTTGTGAGCCCCCGCCGTTCAACGGGAGCCCACCGGGGCCGAGCTACAGCTTCTGCACCGGCGCGTACCGCAGCAGCAACCGCTTCGGCTTCTCGTCCCCGAAGTCGATCGTCGCCTCCGCGTTCGCCCCCGTGCCCTTCACCGCCGTCACGGTGCCCAGTCCGAACTGGTCGTGCGTCACCCGGTCCCCGACCGCCAGCGAGGCCACCGGCTTGTCCGAAGCCCGGCGCGTGGCGAAGCCCGACGCGCCCGACGCCGCCGAGCGCGAACGGGAGGAGGACAGCGAGGCCGCCACCCCGGACGCCGGACCGGAGGACACCGGCGCGGTCGCCCCCGTCCGCTTCCAGTCCACGTGCTGCGGGGGGATCTCCTCCAGGAAGCGGGACGGCGGGTTGTACGACGGCTGCCCCCACGCGCTCCGCATCGACGACCGCGTCAGATACAGCCGTTCCCGCGCGCGCGTGATGCCGACGTACGCCAGGCGCCGCTCCTCCTCCAGCTCCTTGGTCTGGCCGAGGGCGCGCATGTGCGGGAAGACGCCGTCCTCCATGCCGGTCAGGAAGACGACCGGGAACTCCAGGCCCTTGGCGGTGTGCAGGGTCATCAGGGTGATGACGCCGGAGCCGTCCTCGCCCTCGTCGGGGATCTGGTCGGAGTCGGCGACCAGCGCGACCCGCTCCAGGAAGTCGGCGAGCGAGCCGGACGCCTCGCCCTCGGCCGACTCCTGCTCGAACTCCAGGGCCACGGCGGCGAGTTCCTGAAGGTTCTCGATCCGGGTCTCGTCCTGTGGGTCGGTGGAGGCCTGCAACTCGGCGAGGTAGCCGGTCCGTTCGAGCACCGCCTCCAGGACGGTGGCCGGTCCGGCGCCGGACTCGACGATCGTGCGCAGGTCCTCCATCAGCGTGTTGAACCGCTTCACGGCGTTGGTCGACCGCGCGGCCATGCCGTACGCCTCGTCGACGCGCTTGAGCGCCTGCGGGAAGCTGATCTTCTCCCGCTGGGACAGGGCGTCGATCATCGCCTCGGCGCGGTCGCCGATGCCCCGCTTGGGAACGTTGAGGATCCGCCGCAGCGGGACCGAGTCCTCCGGGTTGGCCAGCACGCGCAGGTAGGCCAGGACGTCCCGGACCTCCTTGCGCTCGTAGAAGCGGACGCCGCCGACGACCTTGTAGGGCAGGCCGACGCGGATGAAGACCTCTTCGAAGACACGGGACTGGGCGTTCGTACGGTAGAAGACGGCGACGTCGCCGGCCTTCGCCTCGCCGGCGTCCGTGAGACGGTCTATCTCGTCGGCGACGAACTGTGCCTCGTCGTGCTCGGTGTCGGCGACATAGCCGGTGATGCGCGCGCCCGCGCCCGCGTTGGTCCACAGGTTCTTGGGGCGGCGTGACTCGTTGCGTTCGATGACCGCGTTGGCCGCGGACAGGATCGTCTGGGTGGAGCGGTAGTTCTGCTCCAGCAGGATCGTCGTCGCGTCCGGGTAGTCCTCCTCGAACTGGAGGATGTTGCGGATGGTCGCGCCGCGGAAGGCGTAGATCGACTGGTCGGCGTCGCCGACGACGCAGAGCTCGGCGGGCGGCACGTCGTACTCACTGGGCGGGACGTCCACCGGGTGCTCGGAGGTGCCGACGAGTTCCCTGACCAGGGCGTACTGGGCGTGGTTGGTGTCCTGGTACTCGTCGACGAGGACGTGCCGGAAGCGGCGGCGGTAGTGCTCGGCGACGTCCGGGAAGGCGCGCAGCAGGTTGACCGTCGTCATGATCAGGTCGTCGAAGTCGAGGGCGTTCGCCTCGCGCAGCCGCGACTGGTACAGGGCGTAGGCCTGGGCGAGGGTCTTCTCGAAGCCGTCGGTGGCCTGGGCGGCGAAGTCCTCCTCGTCGATCAGCTCGTTCTTGAGGTTGCTGATCTTGGCGCTGAAGGACTTCGGCGGGAAGCGCTTGGGATCGAGGTCCAGGTCGCGGCAGACCAGCGCCATCAGACGCTTGGAGTCGGCGGCGTCGTAGATCGAGAAGGAGGACGTGAAGCCGAGCTTCTTGCTCTCGCGCCGCAGGATCCGCACGCATGCGCTGTGGAAGGTCATCACCCACATCGCGTTCGCGCGCGGGCCGACGAGGTGCTCGACGCGCTCCTTCATCTCGCCCGCGGCCTTGTTGGTGAAGGTGATCGCGAGGATCTGACCCGGGTGGACGTTCCGCTCGCCGAGCAGGTACGCGATGCGGTGCGTGAGCACACGGGTCTTGCCGGAGCCGGCGCCGGCCACGATGAGCAGCGGGGTGCCGTGGTGCACGACGGCGGCACGCTGGTTCTCGTTCAGCCCCTCCAGGAGCGCGGCCGCGTCCACGGCCGGGCGCGGGGCGCCGTCGCGGTAGTAGGCGTCCCGGTCCGGCGGCACGTCGAACTTCCCGCCGAACAGATCGTCCGGAACCGGATCCGGTACGTGATCGTCGTCGGGCGGCGGCGGGGGCTCTTCCTCGTGGCCGCGGGGGGCCTGGAGGTCCGCCAGGAAGCTGTCGTCAAAGAGGCTGCTCATCGCTCTCCGAGTCTAGGGCTCCCCACTGACACCCCGCCGCCGCCCTGAGAACATCTCCGCTTCCGAAGGGCGGGCTCAGCAGCCGAGGATCTTCCAGAGCTGCCCGCCCGGCGTCTTCTTGCCCTCCATGACCGTCCCGTCACGGTCCGCGATCGACCAGGCCGAGACGTAGACCTTGCCGTCGTACGGGTCGACGGCCACGCCCGCCGGGTACGGCACCTTCACCCTCGTACGTTTGCCGTGCGAGACCTTGGTCACCTGGCCGGCGAAGAGCCGGCTGACGTACAGGTCGCCCTTGTCGTTGAAGCCGAGGCCGCTGATCGAGCCGAAGCCCGGCTTCCAGCCGAGGATCTTTGCGGCATACCCCATGGCGTATCCCTCCCACCCGCCACGACACCGGACCGAGGCTGACCGGAAGCTAGCGTCCCTAAGCGGGCGGACGGCATCACTTCGACCAAAATAAGCACAAGTCTCCGCAGATCACTCCGGATTGGTCACGGTGCGCGACGTCCTGACCCTAGGTCACGAAAATGTATCGGGCATATCGAACATCAACCTTCACAGGGGCCACACGCGTTGGCTACCGTGCCGGGCAGGCCGTACGACCTCCACCGGCGAACGTCGCCGGGCCGCGCGGCCTCCGCCGAGTCCGGAGCGCCGCCGCGCGACCGGAGCCGGGGACCCACCGAACTTGGGGTGAATCGGCCCGACTGCCTCCGGGGCAGGGCCGTAGGGCAACCCTTCCTAATTACCCGCCCGAACCCGACAGCTAACTCGGTAGGCGGAACATGGAAGGAGTCGCCTCCCTTGGCGTCGCACCGCAAGTCGCGTCCTTCGGGTACGCGCGTAGCAGGCATACGGACCCCCGCCCTCGCCACGGCGGCCCTCACCTCCGTGGCCCTGCTGTCCCAGTCGGCCAACGCCGCCCCGGCCGACGACAAACCGAGCCTCGAAGAGGTCGAGAAGAAGGTCGACGACCTGTACCGCCAGGCGGGGTCGGCGACCGACAAGTACAACGCGGCCAAGGAGAAGACCGCGCAGCAGCGCAAGCGCGTCGACACCCTCCTCGACGACGTCGCCCAGCGCACCCAGAAGCTCAACGAGGCGCGGGAGGAGCTGGGTTCCTTCGCCGCCGCCCAGTACCGCACCGGCGCCTCCGCCCCCGACACCTCGACCTTCCTGCTCGCGGACTCCCCGCAGGACTACTTCGACCAGACCCAGCTGATGGGTCGCCTGACCAGTAGGCAGAAGGGCGCGGTCGACGACTACGTCACCGAGCAGTCCGCGACGATGAAGAAGCGCCAGGAGGCCACCCAGAGCCTCGAGACGCTCACCGAGTCGCAGGGCGACCTGAGGACGGCCAAGGCGACCGTCCAGAAGAAGCTCGCCGACGCGCGCGCACTCCTGTCGCAGCTGACCGCCGAGGAGAAGGCGCGGCTCGCGGCGATCGAGAAGGAGAGGCAGCAGGAGGCGGCACGCAAGGCCGCGGAGCTCGCGCGGCAGCAGGCGGAGGAGGAAAGGGCCCGGCAGGAGGCCGCGGCCCAGCAGGAGCAGAACAGCTCCGCCGACACCAGCACCCCCAGCACTCCCGCGACCGACGCCTCCTACGCCACCAAGGCCGAGAAGGCGCTCGCCTTCTCCCGCGCCCAGATCGGCAAGCCGTACGTCTGGGGCGCCACCGGCCCCGGCTCCTACGACTGCTCCGGCCTCACCCAGGCCGCCTGGAAGGCCGCCGGCGTCGACATCCCCCGTGTCACCTACGACCAGGTCAACGCCGGCACCACGGTCTCCGTCTCCGCCGCCCAGCCCGGCGACCTGGTCTTCTTCTACGACGACGTCAGCCACGTCGGCATCTACATCGGCAACGGCATGATGATCCACGCCCCGAAGCCGGGCGCGTACGTCCGCGAGGAGTCGATCTACTACGACGGCGAGTCGGCGATCCACAGCGTGGTGCGACCGGCCTGAGACACCGGCGTCGGGGCCGGCGTCACGTCCACAGCACCGCGATGAAGATGTTGGCCGTCGTCAGCAGGCCCACCAGGCCGAACAGGCCCTTGTCCACCTTCTCGTCGTCCCGCTTCACATAGACGAGGCCGAGGATCACGACCAGCAGCGCCAGCTTCACGCCGATCTTGACGTTGTTGACGCTCTGGTCGTCGGCCTGGTTGAGGCCGACCAGGATCGCGCCGGTGACCAGCATCGTCAGCGCCCCGTGCAGCATCGCCGGGTTGAACCGCGCTGTTCCCTCACCCATCGCCTTCATCTGGGTGAGGAAGCCGCCGAGCAGCGCGGCGATGCCGATGATGTGCAGGCCGACGAAGAGATGGATGAGTACGTCCATGAGGCCGGAGCCTAATCAGGGGCGTCTGTGTCTCCTGACACCGGGCCACCCTCCTTACCCGGATCTTGCATATATGCGGCCCATAGCAGCCCCTCACTCGCGCGTGTCCCTGAATCGGCACTTCGGTCATCGCGCTGCGTGAAGTCGACGGCGGCGACACGGGATCACGGTCACAAATGGTCCCTGGTGGTCCGCTCGCGGCACTTCCGCACAACCCGTTACCGCGCCGACACGGCGAGGTTTAGCGTCCTCCACCAGGTGGCCGGCTCCCCACCGCCGCCCGGGCCAGGGGCGGCAGTCGGCCACCACCGCCAAGAAGGTCCGGCGGCGGTCCGCTTCCCCTGTGCGGGCCGCCGCCGGACGCGTGATCCGCCTCCGGGCGGCCGTACGTCCGCTCCGCTCGACGGCCGTACGGACGAGGCGGTCGTACGAGTCGTACGAAAGGACGTGCAGTCCACGTGGCAGCGCACCGCAAGCCCAGACAACGCTCGGCCGGCGGAAACAAGGCCCGTACAGCGGCGACCATCGCCCTGGCGGGCGCGGCGACCGCGACCGGCTTCGACGGGACCGGACACGCCGAGCCGCGGCTGACGCCGGCGCAGGTCAAGGCGAAGGTGGACAAGCTGTACCAGGAGGCGGAGGTCGCCACCGAGAAGTACAACGGCGCGAAGGAGAAGGCGGAGGCGGCCCGGACGCGGCTGAACTCGCTGCAGGACGAGGCGGCGCGCAGGACGCAGAAGCTCAACTCGGCGCGGGACGCGCTGGGTTCGATGGCCGCCGCTCAGTACCGCGACGGCGGTCTGGACCCCGCGCTCCGACTCGCGCTCGCCGACGACCCCGACCGGTACCTGGACGGCGCCGAGTTCGCCGAACGGGCGGGCAACCGTCAGGCCTCGTCCGTGGCCCGTGTCCGCGAACAGCTGCGGGAGATCGAGCAGTTGCGCGGGGCCTCTCACATCGAGCTGACCTCGCTCAAGTCGCGTCAGGCGGAGCTCAAACAGCACAAGAAGACGATCAACGGCAAGCTGGACGCGGTACGACGGCTGATGTCCCAGCTGACGGCGGAGGAGCGCGCGCTGCTCGGGTCGGGCGGCGACACGTCCCGCGCTTCCCGGTCCTCGACGGCCGCACGGGACGGCCTCGCGGCCCCCGGGGCGGTCACGTCCCAGGCGCCCAACTCCCGTGCGGTGGCGGCCGTCTCCTACGCCTACTCCAAGCTCGGCAGCCCCTACGTCTGGGGCGCGACCGGCCCGAACGCCTTCGACTGCTCGGGCCTGACCCAGGCCGCGTACCGCTCCGCCGGTATCTCCCTCCCCCGCACGACCTACGCCCAGATCGACGCCGGCCGCCGCGTGTCCCGCTCCGAGCTGCGCCCGGGCGACCTGGTGTTCTTCTACTCCGGCATCAGCCACGTCGGCATCTACATCGGCAACGGCCAGATGATCCACGCCCCGAGGCCGTCGGCGCCGGTGCGGGTGGCGCCGCTCAGCGAGATGCCGTTTGCGGGGGCTACGCGGGTGGCGTGAGCGGGCGGGCCTCCGCAGTCGCCCGAAATCTGCCCGGCGCCGGGGCAACGAACAGCTCATCGAGTGCTGTTGAGCTGTGTCAGTGCGGCGTCGCTAGTGTCAGACGGTGGGTGCGGCGTCGTGGACCTTCGCCGTCTCGGCGTCGACGAACACGAGGTAGGGGTCGCTGCCGGAGATGGACACCTCAACGGTCCATTCGGCGCGCCAGGTGCCTCCGCGTTGGACTGCCCTGACGGTGATAGCCGTGGCTTTGGCTTGTCCGCCGGCTCCGTGTCGCGCTGCTTGTTCGGCTTGCTGTTTGGAGACGCGCCGACGGGGGACGTCCACTTTCTGAGGTCCTTCTTGTACGTCAAGCTGGGAGACGCGGCCCGCCCGGTTGACTTGGACGTCGATGCTCCTGGGCATGAGGACGCCGCCGGACTGCCAGCGCCAGCTGGTGATCCATCCGAACTCGGCGTTGTCGCCGACGGGATGTGTTTCCTGGTGGTCTGCCTTCAGGGCCCACGGGTAGTGCTTCTTCGCATACTTCTGGGCGATGCGGTAGGCAGCTTCCGCATCAGCCGGGGCTGTTCCGTCACCCGTGTCGATGGCGTAGCTGTTGCTGCTGGGTGTGCTGCTGCTTTCCAGACTGACGTTGAGGTGCTTCTCGTCGGGCCAGCTCAGCTCCGCGAAGCCTGCGGTCTTGAAGGTGATGAGCAGGGTGGAGCGGGATTGGTCGATACCTGGTTGGAGCTGGACATTGGAGATTGCGTAGCGGTCCCCGAATGCGGCGTGCACCGCCTTGAGTGCCGCGGTCTCCTCATCGGAGCTGGCTCCTTGGAGGCTGGTCGCGTCGACCACTATGGGGCTAATGACGGTCTGCAGTGCAAGCCCGGTGGCCAGTACCGCCCCGAGGGTGACAAGGCCCGCCTGCTTCGCTCCGCGCTCCCACTGCAGGGAGGTTCCCTTGGCACGGGTGGCCATCCATGCGGCTGCTGCCCCGGCAAGCGCGCCCAAGCCGTTCATCTGAATGTCGCTGCTGTCGCAGTTGCGACCTACCCATGGCGCCAGCGCCTGAGTGAGTTCGGTGCCCACGGACATGAGTACTCCGCCTACGGCGACGGGTACGAGGCGACGCGTGGCCAGCACACCGAACAGGCCAATGGGCACATACATGGCGGCGTTCAAAAGCCCCTGCTCGGTGGCGAAGGGCTCCGCGACATTCCGGTTGATGACACACTGGCGGCTCGCGCCGGCACCTCCGGGAAAGAACACGGTCACGCTCAAGGCTGCGACGACGGCCGCAGCCCACAGGGCGTACATCCATGGGCCGCCGCCTCGGCGCTTGGCCACGAAGAAGGCGATGCCTCCCCCCGCAAGGGACATGAGGACCACACCCGCAAGGAATGCGAGGCGGTCCTGGAACACAGCCTGGAGCATGGGAATCGTTCCTGTTCACGGTATGGGTGTGCTCCAGCCCGGCGGCCGGGCTGGAGCACACCCATCATGGACTTACTGACAGCGGGAGATCGGGGTCTGGAAGCTCCCCTGACCAGTGACGTTCAGCAGGCCGACCGTGGTATTGCACCAGAAGTTGTAGCTTCGGTCCCAGGTCTTCGTCTTGGTCGTGCCGGAACTCTGGGTGAAGGTGGAGCCCCAGTAGTTGGTGCCGCTGTAGTTGTAGCCCAGCTTGGCGGTAATCGCGCTGCCGGAGACCTTCACGTACTTCGATTCGACGCGCGTCACGCTGGCGTTCGGGTGGAACTTGCGGTGGAACAGCGCTCCGTTACTCATGGACGTGCAGCTCTCCGACGGGTTCCCCGGGTTCGGGTAGCCGCTGCTCGGACAACCCGCCGTCAGGATGGACACATCGCCGGTGGACGAGCCGTCGTCAGCAGAGGCCACCCCCATGGTTGCCATCGCACTGACCAAGGTTGCGCCGGTCACAGCGGACCGGAGCAGGTTCCGCATGGAATTCACTGTCTTCCCCCTTGTATTCCGGACCAACATCAGTCCGAATTGCCTGATAGGTCATATCGCAGGCACGCTGCGGATCCGGCCGGGCGCGAGGGCTGCCGTGCCTTGCGTCGGGCCATACCCGCATGGTCGCCGTGCCCCTCCGGGTGACTCCGGAGACGCATGGGACATTGGCTGCCTGGATCATTCGAAAATATGTATTGGCGTGGCCATGGCCGATTCCCCCTCGAGGGGCACACCTCCACAGGCGACTCACAGTCCAACGATCTCGGGGAATTCTGCTCCGCGCTAAACAAATTCGTGATCATCCGGACTGGCTGATGCCGGGCGCCTGGAATCTCAGATTCTCCTCAACCCTTCGCAGGTCAGCCGCCAAACACAGTCGCCCTGGATACCCAGCGCCAACCGCAGCCGACGCGAGTGCATGACTGCCTCCAGCGCAGCGCGAAACACACGGCGTGCACGATCCCCCGGACGGCCTCCGCGCTCGCCCCGCCTTCGGCCTGCATCGCCGTCGCCATCAGGCGCTCGTACCCGTCCGGCCGCCAGCCTCGGTCTCAAGATCCCTGCCCAGTTCGTCCAGTGCCGCCATCACCTGGTCCGCTGGTCGGCCGCACATGTCAGGTGTAGTAGGTGTCGAACGATCCGATCCACCATGCCGCCAACGGCAGGACGCACACCTGCACGCTGGCTGTGATCCAGCACCGGCATAGGACCGCGATCCCGAAAGTCCACCACGCCATCGTGCGCAGTGCGCTCACCACCCCGGCCTGATACTCCTGCCCGGAGGGATCCATCATGCCGGGGTAACCCATCCAGTCCTCGGTGAAGATGCCGTCCGACCCGATCACGATGGCCACCGACACGAGCCACAGGTCGACCAGGAGGGCCAACACGGCGAGCGCCACGTCGAGGCGCAGGTACGCGGGCGTCGGCACCATCAGCCGTACCGCCGGGTGTCCGTGGCGCCGCACCCAGTCCCGCGGCCAGATACGCACCAGCGCAACGATGGCATGCACCAGCGCAGCGATGGCCGCCGCCCACCCGCCCATGCAGAACAGCCCGAAGAACAACATCACGAGACCCACGCCGGGCCAGATGCCGCACCGTGTCGGAATGGTTCCCTCCGCACCAAGGATGTGTGGAAGCCCAAGAGGTGCCCTTGGCGGCCTACGAGTCTTCAGGCGCGCTGCGGAGCGCGGATGGCGGCGCGCACCTCGGCGGCGTGAGCCCGCACCGCAGGGGGCCGCATCCCCGTCGGCTCTCGGTATGCACTCCTGTCACGGCCCTCGCAGGCCCGGCAGAGTCCTCCGGGCAGCGCCTCCGGGCGGCCGGGTACGCCGCACTCGGTGCACTCCATCAGGACACGGGGTCCTCGGCCCGGTACTGCGGTGGGCCGGGCAGGCGGCATCTTGTCGATGAGCCGACGCCGGACGAAGGCGCGAGGCGAGTGCACGTGATCCGGAAGCCCGGCGACGAGAACCTGTGACAGGTGGTCGGGCGTCACCCCGCGCGCCAGCCAGTCGGCGGCCAGTGGTTCGAGGACTGTGCAGTCGGCGGAGGACAGCGCCAGGCGCGGGTCCTGAAGGCCGAGTTGGGCGAGGGCGAGGTAAGCAGATGACCCGCTCTGCCGAGTTCGTTGAACGCCGAGAGAACGGCCTGCTGCCCGTAGAGAGGCTGGGCCTTGGCGATGGTCTTGGCGTCCATCGCCGCGTTCTCGCAGAGCCGATCGAGGAGACTCGCGAGGTACGCCTCGCGGGCGGGGAGGTGGCCGAAGTCGGCGGGCCTGGGCGGCGACTGGTCGGGCACGGAGCGTTTGCCGTAGCCGGGCTTGGCCATGGGATGCGCTGCGAGTACGGGCAGGGCAGCGCTAGAGTTTTCGTAAGCCACGAGATCGCTCGATTCGATCTTGGGGTGAGACCCCGGCGGGTGCTGCTACTGACCTTTGCGGCGTGATGTCGTTGAGGGCTGACGATGTGTGATCGTCGCGGTATGCCTGTTGTGTGAGATATCCGCAGGGTGGTGGGCTGACGCCTGAACGGCAGGCGTTTCGCGAGCGGATCCGGCTGGAGGCCGCGGAGCGTTTCGCTGCGGGTGCCTCCAACGCCGAGGTCGCCAAGGACTTACGGGTGAGTGTGCGCTCGGTGCAGCGCTGGCGCCGGGCCTGGCACGACGCCGGCACCGAGGGGCTGCGGTCTGCCGGGCCGGTGTCACGGCCCAAGCTGAGTGAGGCCCTGTTCACCGTGCTTGAGCAGGAGCTCGCCAAGGGGCCGGTCGCGCACGGCTGGCCGGACCACACGTGGACGCTGGCGCGGATCAAGACGCTGATCGGGCGCCAGTTCCACAAGAGCATGACGCTGTCGGCGATCGCGCAGATGCTGCACCGGCACGGCTTCAGCCACCAGGTCCCGGCCCGCCGAGCGGTCGAGCGCGACGAGGAGGCCGTGGCGGGCTGGGTGAAGGAGACCTGGCCGCAGGTGGAAGGTCCGTGGCGGCGCTCGACGCCTGGCTCTGCTTCGAAGACGAAGCCGGTTTCTCGATGACGCCGCCCACCGCACGGACCTGGGCCCGGCGCGGACGCACACCCCTCATCCGGGTCCGGGGACGCTCCCAGCGCCGCTTCTCCATCGCCGCTCTGGCCTGCTACAAGCACGGTGAACGCTCACGGCTGATCTACCGGCCCAAGCGGCATCTCGATCACAAGCGCGGCGGCAGACGCAGTTTCACCTGGACCGACTACCGCGACCTGCTCATCGCCGCACACCAGCAGCTCGGCGCACCCATTGTGCTCGTGTGGGACAACCTCAACGTCCACAAGGACCGCCGACTGCGGGAGTTCATCGACACCCACGACTGGATCACCTGCTACTTCCTGCCGGCCTACGCGCCGGATCTCAACCCCGTCGAGGGCATCTGGTCCCTGCTGCGGCGCAGCAGCCAGGTCAACACCGCCTTCGCCGACCCCGACCACCTCATCAGCAGGCTCCGCCACGGTCTCCGCCAGATCCAGTACCGCAGCAACCTCATCACCGGATGCCTCGCCGAAACCGGCCTCACCTTGACGACATCACGGCAACAACGTCAGTAACACCCGACCGGGGTTGTTTGTTGTCGCGAACGCTAGAGGGTCGCGACGGTGTGTCGCAAGCCGATCACGAAAAGTCATGTGTGCTGGTGTGCACGGCAGTTGGGGCGCGGGGAGGGCGGGAGGGTGGGTTGGAGTCTTTCCGCCCATTCCTTGAAAAAGGAGCTCGGGTCTCGACGCCCGAAGCCCGGGGCTCAGGCCTCGCGGGATGCGTAAGCGATGAAGGCGGCCCAGGCGTCGGCGGGGACGGCGAAGCGGGGGCTTCGAGCTCCGAGCTTCGAGTCGCGGAGGTGGGTGGTGTGGGGGGTGGTGGCGGCTTCGAGGCACTCGCCGCCTTGGGAGTCGCTGTAGCTGGACTTGCGCCAGGTGTAGGCGACTTCGAGGCAATCGCCACCCTGATCATCGCTGTAGCTGGACTTGAACCACGACAGCTCAGCGCTCATAGCTCCTCCGCCACCTTCCCGATGAATCGAGCAGACTCTTCGACGTTAAGCGCCTGCATGCGGATCATGCCATGGCGTTGCGTCAGGGCGTTGAGCTTGTCCGCATCGGCGTACAGCGCTCCCGTCTCCTGCCCCTCAACATAGGCGTAGTGCTCATGCTCCTTGGTCTCTACAAGGATCAACGGACCGCCAAGCGCAACAGGCGGAGCCGACGCGAACGGCAGCACCTGGATGGACACATTACGAAGCGCACCGACGGCCAGCAGATGACGTAGCTGCTGCCGCATGACCTCCCGCCCGCCCACTTCCGCACGCAACGCGGCCTCGTGGATGACGAAGCCGTACACCGTCCTGGTGCGGCGCGTCAGCGCCTCCTGCCTCGCCAACCGTGCTCGAACCCGTTCCTCCACCGTCTCGTCGTCCAATGGCGGGCAGCTCTCGCTGATCAGCGCTCGTGCGTACTCTCCCGTCTGCAAGAGGCCGGGAATCAGCCCAAGCGCATAGTGATGAACAACGATCGCCTCGGCCTCGATCCCCATGTACTCCTGCGACCGCGCGGGAAACGGCTCAGGCTTCAGGAACTCATGCCCGGCCACCAACTTCCCCCGCGCCCCGCACAGTTGATCCGCTACCTGCAACAACCGCAGTGTCGGCCTGCGCCGCCCGCACTCCATCGACTTGACGTACTCGTAGTCGTACCCGGCCTCGTCGGCGAGCGCCTGCCGGGCAACCCCCGCTTCCTCCCGCCACAGCTTGATCTGCCCACCGCAGTACCGCCAGTTCTGCTGAGCCTGCTGAGACGCCCCGGAAGTCACCGCGCCCACCGCCTCCCGCCACCACACCGTGTACAAGCACGCTGTGTACCCGTTCCGCTACTCCCGAGGCTACGCGCCAACGACCAGCCTGATCACCGCAAATGACGGAGAATCACACGCAAGGAACGAAGCGCGCATGCCCGAGGAAGTCGAGTGGCGGCTGCCCCGTCACGCCCGCAGTGTGGGCCGAGCCCGAGCCCTCCTCCGCGACCAGGCCACCTCCTGGAAGCTCCCGGACGAGGTGACGGAGACGGCCGTACTCCTGCTCAGCGAGCTGATGACGAACGCTTACCGCCACGCGAAGGTCTCCCCCGACCGCGAGATCTGGACCCGCTGCATCCTGGAGGTCGACCGTCTCCGCGTGTCAGTGGCGGACGCGAACGACATCCGGCCGACGCCCCGGGAAGCCTCGGCGGACGACGAGTCCGGCAGAGGCCTCACGCTGGTGACCGCCCTCGCGGACACCTGGGGCGCGGAACCCCGGCCCCGTGGAATCGGAAAGACGGTCTGGTTCGAACTCTCCCCCAGGCCTAAGGATGCCCAGCCAGAGATCGACTAGACCAGCCTCCGTGCCGTCGCCCACCGCGTCAGCTCGTGCCGGTTCGACAGCTGGAGCTTCCGCAGGACCGCCGAGACATGGGACTCCACCGTCTTCACGGAGATGAAGAGCTGCTTGGCGATCTCCTTGTAGGCATAGCCGCGGGCGATGAGCCGCAGTACCTCGCGCTCGCGCTGGGTGAGGCGGTCGAGGTCCTCGTCGACGGGTGGGGCGTCGGTGGAGGCGAAGGCGTCGAGGACGAAGCCGGCCAGGCGCGGGGAGAAGACGGCGTCGCCCTCCTGGACGCGGAAGATGGAGTTGATCAGATCCGTGCCGGTGATCGTCTTCGTGACGTAGCCCCTCGCGCCGCCGCGGATCACGCCGATCACGTCCTCCGCCGCGTCCGAGACGGACAGGGCGAGGAAACGGACGGGCTGCTCGGTGTCGGCCATCAACGGGGCGCAGCGGCGCAGGACTTCGACCCCGCCGCCGCCCGGGAGGTGGACGTCGAGGAGGACGACCTCGGGTCGGGTCGCGGTGATGACCGTGACCGCCTGGTCGACGTCCGCGGCCTCGCCGACGACCTCGACGCCGGTCTGCTCGGTCTGGCCGATCTCGGCCTGTACGCCCGTACGGAACATGCGGTGGTCGTCGACGAGCACCACACGCACGTGCCGCTGGGCCGGGCCGCCGCCAGGCGTCGGCTCCGTGGCCTCCGCGTTGGTCTCGGTCGGGTCGCTCATGACGTCTTCTCCGCCCTCTCCATCTCCAGCTCGACCTCCGTGCCGCCGTCCGGCACCGCGCGCAGCCGCGCCGTGCCGCCGTTGCGCTCCATGCGGCCGATGATCGATTCTCTAACGCCCATGCGGTCGGCGGGTATCGAGTCGAGGTCGAAGCCGGGGCCGCGGTCGCGGACGGACACGAAGACCGTCTTGCCCTCGACTTCGGCGTAGACCTGGACGGCGCCGCCCTCGCCACCGTACTTGGCGGCGTTCACCATCGCCTCGCGTGCGGCCTGCATCTGTGCGCCGATTCTCTCGTCGAGTGGGCAGTCGCCGACGACGACCACCTCTATGGGGACGCCGTGCTTGTCCTCCACCTCCGCGGCGTTGCGCCGCACCGCGTCGGCGAGGGTGGTGGGCTCGTCGGCCTCGTCCTTGCCGGTGCCCTCGGGCTTGTAGAGCCAGGTGCGCAGGTCACGCTCCTGGGCGCGGGCGAGGCGGCGCACCTCCGCCGCGTTCTCCGCGTTGCGCTGGATCAGGGTCAGGGTGTGCAGCACCGAGTCGTGGACGTGGGCGGCGACCTCCGCGCGCTCCTGGGCGCGGATGCGCATCAGGCGCTCCTCGGAGAGGTCCTGGGTCATGCGCACCAGATAGGGACCGGCCAGCAGCGTTATGCCGACGAGGACCGCGAGCGCCGCCTGGAGGACCGAGCCGAGGTGGGCGGCGGAGCCCTGCAGGACGAAGATGCCGGAGACGCCGGCGGTGACGAGGAGTACACCGGCGCCCGCGCGCAGCAGCGTGAGCGTACGGCGGCGGCGGCCGACCTCGACCCAGCGGGCCCGGCGGGCGTTGTCCGCCTGGCGCCAGACGAGGGCGACGCCCGCGGCGACGAAGACGGTCGGCCAGAGGTAGGCCCGCGCTCCGTTGCCGAGATTCACATTGCCCACGAAGACCATGGCCACGACGACCATGAGGAGCAGGGCCACGATCTGACCCTTGTCCGGCCGGCGGGCGATGAGCTTGCGGCGGCCGTCCGGCGACGTCTCGGTGGTGACGAGGGACGGAGGCCGCTGGCCGCCGACTCCGCCGACGCCGAGCGGCACGAAGAACCAGAACGCGGCATACAGCAGGGCGCCGAGGCCGTCCGCCATGAACAGGCCGACGAAGACGAGCCGCACCCAGATCACGGGCAGCCCGAGGTGTCCGGCGAGCCCCCGCGCCACGCCACCGAGCCAGCGTCCGTCACTGCTGCGGTAGAGCTTGCGCGGCGGCCGCGGTTCGACGAGTGGCGCTGCTGCGGCTTCCGGCATGCCATCGATGTTCACACGACCTGAGGGCCCGGGCATCAGGGTCGGCCCCGGAGACTCCCCTGATGTTCGCCTCCCAGGCCTGTCGAACGCTTCCCCGGCGCCGGCTCAGGGCAGATATCAGGGTCCGGCCAGGGTCATACCGACTGCCGCAGCGACGACGCGCCCGTCACCATGGACACATGACAGAGCACCAGCACGCCTCGGACGCCGTGCCCGGCGAGGGCCCGGGGCCGACGGCCCCGGGTGCGGGCGGACAGCCGGGCCCGACCGCGGAGCCGGGGCCCGCCGGGCAGCCGACCGTGGCCGACGGATCCGGCGCGGCGGCGCCCGGCGAGGCCGAGCTGCCCCGCAAGTTCCGGCGCGACCGGCGGCACAAGATGCTCGCCGGGGTCTGCGCGGGGCTCGGGCGGCAGTGCGACATGGATCCGGTGATCTTCCGGATCACCCTCGCGGTGCTCTCCGCGACCGGCGGCATCGGCCTCCTCTTCTACGGCTTCGCCTGGCTCTTCGTCCCGTACGACGACGAGGACGAGAACGAGGTGCGCAAGCTGCTGACCGGCCGCGTCGACGGCCAGGCGCTGACGGCCGTGCTGTTCGCGCTGATCGGCTGCGGGGTGTTCCTCACGCTGCTGAGCAACGGCGGCGTGCTCACCTTCGCCATCGTCCTCTCCCTCCTCCTCGCGGGCGCCGGGTACTGGTCGCGGCAGCGCGGCGCTCCCGACACCGACCCGCTGGCGGCCCAGGCCGTCGCCGACGCCCCGCCGGAGGCCCAGGCACCGCCGGTGCCCGTCGCCTACCCGTCCTGGTGGCGCGACCCCATCGTCAAGGACGGCACGCACGTGGGCGGCACGGGCTATCTGTGGGGCCCCCAGGACTCCCGCGACCGGGACCTCGCGGCCGCCGTCAACATCGGCCTGGGCGCCTCATGGGGCGGCCGCCAGGACATATACCCCCCGCGCGCGCGGCAGCCCAAGCCGCGCGGCCCCCGCTGGATCGGCGGCTGGGTCTTCCTGTTCGCCCTGCTAGCGGGCGGCCTCGGCACCCGCCTGACGTGGGACGACC
Source organism: Streptomyces sp. NPDC002838 (assembly GCF_040295365.1). NCBI lineage: Bacteria > Bacillati > Actinomycetota > Actinomycetes > Kitasatosporales > Streptomycetaceae > Streptomyces > Streptomyces sp. NPDC002838. The sequence continues at coordinate 218,857 of NZ_JBEOVF010000011.1, forward strand.
AGACACTCGGCACCAGCCTGCAGACCGGCCTGGCGTGCGCGCTCGTCGTCTTCGGCGTCGGCATCGCGGTCAGCGCGTTCCTGGGCCGGACCGGGGCGGGGTCGATCTTCCTGGCGATCGTCACGGCGGCCCTGCTCGCCACCTCGGCGGCCCTGCCGAAGGACATCAGCACACACTGGGAGCGCACGACCTGGCGGCCCGCCACGGCGACGAACGTCCAGCCGGACTACGAACTCGGCACCGGCGTCGGAACCCTGGACCTGAGCCGACTGGACCTCGCCGAAGGGCAGACCGTAGCCACACAGGCCGACGTCGGTATGGGCCAGCTGCGGGTGATCGTGCCCGCGGACGTGACCGTGAAAGTGAGCATGGACGTGGGGGTGGGCGACATCCAGTTGCCGGGCGACGACGAGAAGGACGTGGACGTGGCGCCGGGCAAGCACAAGGAGGTGACCCTGTCGCCGACGACCGGCGGCAAGGGCACCGGCACACTCGACCTCGACCTCAGGGTCGGCATCGGGCAGGCGGAGGTGAGCCGTGCTACGTCATGAGTTCCAGCCCGGAAAGCTGGTCGCCGGACTCTTCCTCATCCTCGCGGGCGTCATCTACTCCGGTGACGCGGGCGGCCTCTGGGACACCCCGTGGTTCGCGATCATCCCCCTCGTCACGGCCGGCCTCTGCCTGGCAGGCGCGGTCGGCGTCCTGACCCGGGTCATACGCAAACGCCGCGGACCGGGCCGTACGGAGCCGATCGGGGCACAGCCGAACCCCTCCGGGGCACAGCCGGAGCCGCCCCTGTGACGGTGGCGGCGTTACCGGTTACCTGTAGGCCCCGGCCCGCTGTCGTCGCCGCGTGCGGAGGGCGGCGTCCAGGGAGAGGACGGGAGCGCCCGCGAGGACCAGGGGCAGCCAGGCCATGAGGTAGATGAGGTCGTTGCCGTAGTAGTACGGCTCGGTGGCCCAGCTCACGGTCAGCCACAGGCTGAGCGAGATCAGCGCGCCGCCGACCGCGGCCAGACGGGCGAGCAGCCCGATCAGGATGCCGACACCGACGGCGAGCTCACCGATGGCGATGGCGTAGCCGAAGCCGACGGGATTCTTCAGGGACAGGTCGACCAGGGCCGGGATGGCCGAGGAATCGCGGACGGTGCGCATCAGGTCGCCGACCGAGCCGGATCCGGCGTCCTTCATGAAGGCGCTGTCGGTGAGTTTGTCCAAACCGGCGTAGATGAAGGTGACGCCGAGGAAGACGCGGAGTGGGAGCAGGGCGTAACGAGTGGCGGCATCCCGCCAGTCCCGGCCACCGTTCAGGTAGGGGGTGTGCGTGTCCGTACGAATGCCGTGAGTCATCGCTCGTAGCCGCCTCTCGCCCGCGCGTGCCGTGACCCCTCAAAAAGACGATACGTACGACAGGGGAAACCCGCTCACTCCTGTCGCAAAATTCTCCGACAGGCACCCGGCGTGGGTGCGGATTTCGCCGGGGGCTCCGCCCCCGGACCCCCGGGCCTATGCCCACCCCACCACCCGACTCGGTCGGCCAAGAGGTGGCCGTAGAAACCGAGTACCCGCACCCAGCCGCGCAGGCCGCCGCAGGCACCCGCACCGTCACTCCGTCACCTCGATCGCATACCGATTCGTCTCCACCCCGGCCGCAGTCACCACCTGCACCTCCACCCGCCCAGGCTCCACATCCACCGGCACCGGCACCGTCAGGACCGCATCCGTGGGGTTGCTGAAACCACCGGTCACCGGCACCAACGGCACGCGCACATTCACCGCACCGATGCGCACGACCATCCGCGACAACCGATCCGCCCCCTGCGCCCCCGGCGGCACGAACCCGGCTCCCCGGATCTCGACGTCGTCACCGGTGCGGATCGGACCGTCCAGGTCACCGGCCTCCCGCGCCCGCACCACGGACAGAATCACCGGCCGACCCCCTTCCGCGTACTTGCCCGCCAGATACGTCCCCGCCGACACCAGCACCACCACGGCCAGCCCCCACGGCAGATCCGGCAACTGATCCGGCCGCCGGCCCAACCGCACCGCCGCGAACAGCAGCGCCACACCGCTGATCACGACGTACTGAATGTCCGCGAAGGTCCCCCGCCCCGCATCGTCCGTCAACAGATCGGCGGCCCTCGGCCGATCCGCCCGCACCTTCTGCAACCGCTGCCCCAGCACCCGCAGTCCGACCACCCGCCGCACCAGCACGGCGATCGCACACACCACGGCGAGCACGGTCACCACACCCGCGCCCCGGGCGAGTCCAAGCCCGGAGATCAGCGCGTCACGCTCGGCATGCCCCGAGGCAGCCGCCAGACGACCCACCAGCACCAACACCGCGTACGCGACGAACAGCACCCAACCCGCCGCCACCGCACGCGACGTGGACAGCCGGTTGTCCTCACCGATCACCGGCGCCAGCGCACCGCCCCGCGCCCGGTGGAACCACGACGCAGCCGTCAGCGCCCCGGCCACCACGAACGCCGCGAGCAGCCCAGCCGTACGCGCGGCGGTCCAGCCGGCCCCGATCGCCGTCAACGCCTGCGCCAGCAGCAACACCACGACCAGCGCCCACACCGCACACGCCGTACGGCGCCACAGCAGCGCCAGCCAGGCCTCGCCCTCGGCCCGGCCGCGTTCGGCGACGAGTTCCGCGGACTGGGTCAGCTCCTCCGAGATCCACTGCCGGGAGGCGGACGTCGAGTGGGCCACGCCCGCGGGCAGCCCCTGCCCCGCCGCGAACCGGTCCCGCTTCAACAGGAATTCGGCCACCGCCCGCCGATGCCCCGCACGCGCCCCGTGCGGACAGTCCCCACAGGTACAACCACCCGCGTGCCCAGCTCCATACGCGCCGCTATACGCACCGCCGTACTCGCCGCCGTACGTACCCCCGGACGCACCACCGCGAGCACCACCAGCCGCGCCCTGTCTCGCCTCCTGCACCGCCACGCCCGACGCCCGCCTTCCCAGGACCCTCACTCCACAACTCCCCACCACCGACAGCGAATTGTGCCCTACGTCACCCCACCCCGTCCGCCGGCTCCACTCAGCGTGGGTGAAGCCGAGCCCGCCGTGTTGACCCGGCTGCGAGAATTTGTCCATGGCCGAGATCATCCAGCGCGACGGGACCTGGGCCTTCGACGGCAGCACGGTCAGGATCACGCCGGGTCTCCACCGGTCCGTGCCGCTGTTCCGGCAGACGTACGGAGAGATTGCCGTGCCCCTGGAGGCCGTCGCGGGCGTCGTCTTCGAGCCCGAACGCAAGCGCGGCCGGCTGCGCATGCGGCTGCGCGAGGGTGCCGATCCGCTCCTCCAAGCAACCGGCGGACGGCTGCCCGATCCGGCCGACCCGTACCGTCTGCTGGTGGACATCGACCGCGCCGGAGTCGCCGAGTACGTGGCCGAGGAGATCCGCAACGCCCTGCTCCTGGAGCAGATCCCCAAGGAGCCGACCAAGGCCTACCTCCTGCCCGGCCCGCCGGTCCCGGTGTCGGTGCGTTCCTCCGACGGCACGGTCTCCTTCGACGGCATCCAGGTCCGTATCGACTGGTCCGACACCTCCGAGCGGGTCAAACGCGCCACGGGCCCGCGGATCATCAACATCGGCGACCTCGTCCAGGTCGAGTGGCTGCCCAACTCCGGCTACGAGGACGGCTTCCTGCGCTTCATGACCCAGGAGACGGTGTTCTCCAAACTGCCGCCCGAGAAGGATCCGTACGCCCTGGACCTGTGGGGCAGCGCCCGCCGCGACCTGCTCACGGCCCTCGTCGCCACCGCGGTCACCGCCCGGCTGCCGCACCCGTCCACCCGCACCGGTATCGAGCAGGACGGGCAGCGCGCCGCCCGCCCCCGACCGGCGGCGTCCGTACCGCCGCCGGCCGACCATCACGACGTACTCCTTCGCAGGCTGCGGGAGTTGGGCGAGCTGCACCGTGACGGGGTCCTCACGGACGAGGAGTTCGCGATGACGAAGGCTGCCGTACTCCGAGGGTTCTAGTGACCTGAGTCGGAGATTCGTCGTTGGTTCGGTATGAGTCGTCCGGGTCCGAAGATTCCGCCGTTGTCGGTGACCGATGCCCAGCGGGCCGTGCTGGAGGGCTGGGTGCGTCGCCGCACGACGGCTCAGGCGCTGGCCCAGCGGTCGCGGATCGTGCTGGAGTGCGCCGACGGGCACTCGATCAT
>NZ_JBEOVF010000012.1:0-222343 GCF_040295365.1 Streptomyces sp. NPDC002838
AAACGCCCGGTTACATTCCGAACCCGGAAGCTAAGCCTTACAGCGCCGATGGTACTGCAGGGGGGACCCTGTGGGAGAGTAGGACGCCGCCGAACAAATCTTGGGAAGACCCCGCACCGGGACGGTGCGGGGTTTTCTGCATTTCAGGGTCGTTTAAGGTCGAGGCATGCGCTACGACTTGGTTATCTTCGACAACGACGGCGTCCTCGTCGACAGTGAGCCGATCTCCAACCGGCTGCTGGCCGCCTATCTGACCGAGCTCGGGCACCCGACCTCGTACGAGGACTCCATCCGGGACTACATGGGGTCGGCGATGCACCGGATTCACGACCTGGTCCGGGAGCGGACGGGGCGACGGTTGCCCGAGGAGTTCGACGACGTCTTCCACGGGCGGGTGTTCGCTGCCTTCGAGCGGGAGTTGGAGCCGGTGCCCGGGGCCGTCGGGGTGCTCGAGAAGCTGGCGGCGGACGGGGCGCCGTACTGTGTGGCGTCTTCCGGGAGCCATGAGCGGATTCGGGTGGGGCATCGGAAGACCGGGTTGGACCGGTGGTTCGAGGACGGGCGGATCTTCAGCTCGCAGGATGTGGGGCGGGGGAAGCCGGCGCCGGATCTGTTTCTGCACGCGGCCCGGCAGATGGGGGTCCCGGCCGAGAAGTGTGTCGTGATCGAGGACAGTCCGCTCGGTGTGCAGGCGGCTGTCGCGGCCGGGATGGACGTGTACGGGTTCACCGCCATGACGCCGGCCGCCAAGCTCGCCGGGGCCACTCAACTCTTCTCGGACATGGGGGAGTTGGCTGACCTGCTGGTCTGACACTTGTCATTGGGGCCCTCGCCGCCGGACCCATGGCGGTCATGCCCGCCGGGGAGGTCTGCGCCGAGGACTGTGACAGTCGGGCGAGTGTTTGCCGCGGCTCCCGCGGTCGTCGCGGCCGAGTGAGGCGCGATAAAGCTGAGGGAAATTCATCTTTGGCTGGATCTACCCACGAGTACACCGGGGCCCTTACGCTCGCCGCCATGACTGATGTGCTGCGGCGCGGCAGGGCCTCGCTGGCGTTCAGCTTCTTCGCGCAAGGTGTTGCCTTTGCTCTGCTCGTGACGCGGATCCCGGCCATCCAGGACCGGTACGGGGTGTCCGACGCGTTGCTGCCCGTCTTCCTGGCCGCGGTGCCGATCCTCGCCGGGGTCGGGAGCGTGAGTACCGAGAAGCTGGTGAAGCGGGTGCCGCCCAGCCGGGTGTTGCGCTGGTCCCAGCCCGTGGTGCTCCTGGGGCTGCTCGGGGTGGGGGCGGGGGACCGGATGGTCGTGCTGGCGGTCTCGCTGGCCGCGTTCGGGATGGCCGTGGGCGCGCTGGACGCCTCGATGAACATGCTCGGGGTGAGCCTGCAGCGGTCGTACGGGCGGAGCATCATGCTCAGCTTCCATGCCGCGTACAGCTTGGGCGGGATCCTGGGGGCCTCGCTCGCGTGGGTGGGGGCGCACTGGGATCTGGTGCTGTGGGTGTCGTATCTGCCGGTCGTGGTGGTGCTGTTGCCGGCCGCGTTGGTCGGGAGCCGGTGGTACGTCGACGGGGAGGCCGACGCCGTAGCGGAGACGTCGGAGAAGGAGGCGGGTGGCGAGGGTGGGGCCGTCGTCTTCAAGATGCTGTTGCCGCTGTGTCTGGTGATGTGCTTCGCGTACATCGGGGACTCGACCGTCTCCAACTGGAGTGCGAAGTATCTGCAGGACGTGCTGGGGAGTTCGGAGCAGCTGGCGACGGTTCCGTACAACGTGTACATGGTGACCACGCTGTTGGGGCGGGCCATCGGGGACTTCGGGGTACGGCGGTTCGGGGCCGTGGCGGTCGTCAGGGGCGGGTCGCTGGTGGCCGCGCTCGGGTTCGCCGTGGTGGCCCTGGCGCCCGGGGCGTGGGTCGGGATGCTCGGGTTCACGCTGTTGGGGCTGGGGTTGTGCGTGCTGGTGCCGCAGACGTTCGCGGCGGCCGGGCGGTTGTTCCCCGGGGCTTCGGATGCGGCCGTGGCGCGACTCAACGTCTTCAATTACGTGGGGTTCTTGATCGGCTCGCCGTTGGTGGGGGCTCTGGGGGACGCCTGGAGTTATCGCGGGGCCATGCTTGTGCCGATGGTGTTGGTGCTGGTGACGCTCGTCTACGCCCGGTCGTTCGATGCTCAACCGGACCGATACGGTGGCGGGCATGAGCGGCCGCGCACAGCTGATGTGGGACGAGGCAGTAACGGGCTATGACTTCGGTCCGGACCATCCGATGGATCCGGTTCGGCTTGCCCTGACGAGGAGTCTCGTTCAGGCCTTCGGGCTTGATCGGGAAGTGGATGTCGTGGCCGCCAAGGCGGCCGGGGAGTCGACCTTGCGGCTCGTGCACCGGGAGGACTACGTCGAGGCCGTGAAGGCGGCGTCGGTGGATCCGCGGGGGGCGGACGGGTCGTACGGGCTGGGGACCATGGACGATCCGGCCTTCGCCGGGATGCATGAGGTGTCCGCGTTGATCGCGGGGCAGTCGGTGGGGGCGGCGGAGGCCGTGTGGCGGGGGGAGGCGCTGCACGCGGTGAACTTCGCGGGTGGGTTGCATCATGCGATGCCGGGGGGTGCGTCGGGGTTCTGTATCTACAACGACGCGTCGCTGGCGATTGCTCGGTTGCTGGAGCTGGGGGCTGAGCGGGTCGCCTATGTGGATGTCGATGTGCATCACGGGGACGGGGTGCAGGCGGCGTTCTGGGAGGATCCGCGGGTTCTGACGATTTCCCTGCACGAGCATCCTCGGACGTTGTTTCCGCAGACCGGGTGGCCGGAGGAGACGGGGGCGGAGTCCGCGGAGGGGTCGGCCGTGAATGTCGCGTTGCCGGCGGGGACCGGGGATGCGGGGTGGTTGCGGGCGTTTCATGCGGTCGTGCCGGAGGTGATCGCGGACTTTCGGCCTCAGGTGCTGGTGACTCAGCATGGGGCGGATACGCATTTCGAGGATCCGTTGGCGCATTTGGCTGTGTCGCTTGATGCGCAGCGGGCTGTGCAGGTGGCGTGTCATGACCTGGCGCACGAGTACGCCGAGGGGCGGTGGGTGGCGCTGGGCGGGGGTGGATACGCGGTGGTGGATGTGGTGCCGCGGTCCTGGACTCATCTGGTGGGGATTGCCGCGGGGCGGCCTGTGGAGCCGGAGGCGATGATTCCGGAGGGGTGGCGGCAGGAGGTGTTCGCTCGGACGCGGCAGTTGGCGCCGGTGCGGATGACCGATGGGCGGTGGCCTGTGGCTTGGGCCGACTGGGAGGCGGGGTACGACCCTGCGGATCGGTTGGATCAGGCGGTGTTGGCGGCTCGGCGGGCGGTGTTTCCGTTGCGGGGGCTTTTGGCGTAGGGCGGTTGGAGCAGTTGGCCGGTGCTGGTGGGCCGGCGTCGGCCGGGCGAGTCGCTGGGTGCCGTCCGCTTTCCCAGTTGCCCGGTGTTGGCGCTGGGCGGGGGGTGGGTCGCGCGGCCCGGCGCTGGCGGGGTGCCGCTCTCTTTGGGTCGGGGGCCGCCCAGCGGCATTACTGCCCGCGGCTGCGTCAGAAGGGATGGCACGGCTGCCCGCCAGAAGGGATGGTCCGGCTGTCTGCAGCGTGACGGAGGCGGCTGTCCGCGGCTGCGCCAGAGCAGCCTGACGGAGACGGCTGTCCGCGGCTGCGTTGGATGGGATGGTCCGGTTGCCCGCAGTCCGACGGAGACGGCCCCCAGTCTGGCGGCTCATTACGCCAACTGTGCGGTGTTTCCCCGTTCGTATCGCGGCCCCGCTTCCCATCCGTCAGCATCGCACCGTGTTGAGTACCGGTGCCCTGCGTGCCCATCTCCTCGCCGCACGGCTTGCCGGGGTGGTGGCGACCTCTCGGGAGGAGAGTCTGCGGAGTTATCGGCTGTTCGCCGCTGGTGACCCTCGCGTGCTGATCGGGATTGATCCTGAATGGGCTTGGGGGGAGCGGGATGTGATCGGGTTGATGGCGGACAAGTGTGGGGTTTCGGCCGATCCCCATCACAGGTCCGGCCATGATGTGATCGATCCGGAGCTGACGGTGGCCGCCCTGGAGGTGTTCGCGGAGCGGCTCGCCGTGGCCGCCCGGAGCCGCGCCACGGTCCTCCTGGGTACCGGGCACCCCCATCGGCTGCTCGGCTTCTACGCCGCGTTGGCGGACGCGCTGTCGGCGGCGGGATGTGCCGTTCTCACCCCGGCGCAGGGTCGCTGTGTCGACATAACGACCCGGTTCGGTCTACGTACGCACAACCTTGACTACGTACGAGGAGTCGCGCTGGTGCGGGAACCTGGCGCGCCTCGCCCCGGTTGTGCGACCGGCGCACACACGCACTCACCGCTCCCGGTTCGGACCGCTTTGGCCGCGGCCGCCGAGGCCGGCGGGCCGCTTCCAGAGCTGGTGATCGGGGACCACGGGTGGGTCTGCGGAGCAGGTCAGCTGGGGTTCGAGGCCATCGGGCTCGCCGATACGGACGACCCTGCCCTCTTCGTCGGCGAGGCCGAGGGGCGCGTGTCCGTCGTCGTTCCACTTGATGACGCTGTGCGGTCTGATTACTACCTGCCGCTGACCCGCTACGTACTCAATCGAGCGTGTCTGTCACAGTAGGCCGCCGATGGGTGCACCTCTTCCCCACTTGCATCACCCGCCCCTACATTGGGGAGTGAGCACGCAGCGACGAAGAGTCACCGGAAGGGGAAGCCGGTGGCCGTCGAGTGCGGAAGGTTCAGGTGTGTCATGGCTGCTGAGCAGAGGCCTCTGAGCGAGGTTCAGTTCCTTACCGTGGCGGAAGTCGCCTCGGTGATGCGAGTGTCCAAGATGACCGTGTACCGCTTGGTGCACAGCGGTCATCTGCCCGCGATCCGGGTGGGGCGGTCCTTCCGCGTCCCGGAGAACGCGGTTCACGAGTACCTCCGCGAGAGCTACGTGGGGGTGGAAACCGCCTGACGACGGTGATCCGGGTGGGTCGGGGAGATCCTCAGGGCTTTTCAAGGGTCTCCCTGATTCCCCCTGATCCCCTCTGATCACCTCGATTACGACCTCAGCGCTCGGACGGGTAGGCTGGCCCCTCGTAGGTCGTATGGGCCCATGGCGCCCAAACACCGAGTGATGAGAAGTGAGCGAGGGTAGTCGTGGGCTCTGTTATCAAGAAGCGGCGCAAGCGGATGGCCAAGAAGAAGCACCGCAAGCTGCTCAAGCGCACGCGCGTTCAGCGTCGCAACAAGAAGTAAGCGACGACGGTAGAGCGTGTTCTGTGGCCCCCCACCCATGCTGGTGGGGGGCCACACGCGTGTCGTGGGCTGGATGTCGTCACTTCGTGCAGTGGGCGGTCATCACAGCGCAACAACAACCCGCTAAGTTGGCCGCACACGGGGAACGCGGCGGAGTACGAGGGCTGGAAGGAAGGCGCTGATCTTGGGCAAGGTCGTGCTCGTGACCGGGGTGGCCCGTCAACTGGGGGGCCGTTTCGTACGACGCATCCAGCGTGACCCACAGGTGGACCGGGTCGTCGCCGTGGACGCGGTCCCGCCCGAGCATCATCTGGGCGGTGCCGACTTCATCCAGGCCGACCTCCGGCAGCCCACCATCGCGCGCGTGCTGGCCGAGACGGCCGCCGACACGGTCGTCCACCTGGACGTGACCGCGACCGCGCTCGGCAGCGGCAGCCGGACCACGGTCAAGGAGACCAACGTCATCGGCACCATGCAGCTGCTCGGCGCCTGTCAGAAGTCGCCGACCGTCAAGCGGCTCGTGGTGAAGTCCAGTACGAACGTCTACGGCTCCGCGCCCCGCGATCCCGCCGTCTTCACCGAGACCACCCCGCCCAAGTCGCTGCCCAGCGGCGGCTTCGCCAAGGACACGGTCGAGGTCGAGGGGTACGTGCGAGGCTTCGCGCGCCGTCGGCCCGATGTCGCCGTGTGCGTGCTGCGGTTCGCCAACATCCTCGGCCCGACCGCGGACACGCCGCTCGCCTCGTACTTCTCGCTGCCCGTGCTGCCGACGGTGTTCGGCTACGACCCACGGCTGCAGTTCGTGCACGAGGACGACGTGATCGAGGTGCTGCGGATCGCCTCGCGCGAACCGGAGCGGGGCACGCTCAACAGCGGCACCTTCAACATCGCCGGCGACGGCGTCCTGCTGCTCTCCCAGTGCTCCCGGCGCCTCGGACGGCCCACGGTGCCACTGCTGCTTCCCGCGGTCACCTGGACGGGCTCGCTGGTGCGTACGCTGGGTATGACGGACTTCTCGCCCGAACAGATCCGGCTGCTCACGCACGGCCGGGTCGTGGCGACGGACCAGATGCGTGAGACGCTCGGCTTCAAGCCGAAGTACACGACGGCGGAGACCTTCGCGGACTTCGCACGCAGCCGCGGACCCGGACTCCTGCCGCCGGAGGCCCTTGCGGGGGCCGTCGACCGGATCGCCGCGCTGCCCCTCGCGGGTGGCGGCCACCCCCCGACGCAGAGCGCCAACTGAGGAGCGCATCAACGATGGCGGACGCCAAGGTCATTCCGTTCGACGACGACCGGTCCCGCGGGAGCGCCGTGCAGCGGCCGCCGCGGCGCCGGAGCGCGGGGAGCCGGCGCAAGGGCACGGAATCCGCGCTGGTACGTGAGGTCCAGCCCCTGCCCAGCAAGGCGCCCGCGCAGGATGATGTTCCTGTGACCCGTGAGGAACAGCCGCCCGAGCAGTCCCAGCACACCGGCGACCACGGCGGCCTGGAGAAGCGCATCGCGGGCGGCCTGGCCTTCCTGCGCCGCCGCCTCACCGGGGACTACGACGTCGACGACTTCGGTTACGACGAGGAGCTGACCGACCAGGTCCTGATGTCCCTGCTGCGCCCGGTGTACGAGAGGTACTTCCGGGTCGAGGTGAAGGGCGTCGGGAACATCCCGTCCGAGGGTGGCGCGCTGATCGTCGCCAACCACTCCGGCACGCTGCCGCTGGACGGCCTGATGATGCAGGTCGCCGTCCACGACCACCACCCGGACGGCCGCCACCTCCGCCTCCTCGCCGCCGACCTGGTCTTCATGCTGCCGGTGGTCAACGAACTGGCCCGCAAGCTCGGCCACACCCTGGCCTGCGCGGAGGACGCCGAACGTCTCCTCGGCCAGGGTGAGCTCGTCGGGGTCATGCCGGAGGGCTTCAAGGGCATCGGGAAGCCCTTCAGCGAGCGCTACAAGCTCCAGCGCTTCGGCCGCGGCGGCTTCGTCTCCACGGCGCTGCGCCAGGGCGCCCCGATCATCCCGTGCTCGATCGTCGGGGCCGAGGAGATCTACCCGATGATCGGCAACGCCAAGACGCTGGCCCGGGTCCTCGGCTTCCCGTACTTCCCGCTCACACCGACGTTTCCCTGGCTGGGCCCGCTCGGCGCGATCCCCCTCCCGACGAAATGGACGATCCAGTTCGGTGAGCCGATCCCCACGGACGGCTATCCGCCGGAGGCGGCCGAGGACCCGATGCTGATGTTCAACCTGACCGACCAGGTCAGGGAGCAGATCCAGCACACGCTGTACAAGCTGCTGGTACAGCGGAGGTCGGTGTTCTTCTGAGGAGGCCGTCTCCTCGAGACGGGGTGCACGGATCCTGCCCGGCCGCCGGAGGCCGTCGGACGGAGTCCGACGCAGCTGTTCGAAGCCTGCGAAGCAGTGCGAGAGCAGCAGACGGGAGGGGCCAAGCTGCTGGTGCAGCGGAGGTCGGTATTCTTCCAGGTGTACGTCGATGGGGGCGCCCTCCGTGGGAAGGGCGCCCCCATCGACGTAGGGACATGGCCGTAAGGGATGGCCTAGTTCGCGTCCTCGCCCTCGATGCCCAGGCCGGGCAGCAGGCCGGGGAGGAGCGGTGGGACGGTGACGTCCGGCTCGCCGGTCGGGGGCTTGCTGGTGGACGGTGAGGCGCTGCCGGTGTCCTTCGGCGGGTCGAGCAGGCCGCCGGTGTTGCCGCCGAGCAGGCCGTCGGCCTCGCTGCCGGAGCCGGCCGACTTGCTGGGGCTGTGGCTGCCGGTGCCGGTGCTCTCGGACGAGCCGCCCTTGCCGGTGCTGGGTGCCTTCGACCGGCCGGAACCGGACGGCGTGTCGGAGGACGCGGACCCGGAGCCCTGCCGCCGACCGCTTCCGTCGCCGCCCGGGGCCGGGGGCCGCGGGAGCAGGGACTGCAGCGGGGCGACCTCTTCCTCCATGGCGTCGAAGACCGACGACACCTGCTTGCTGACGTCACCGAGCTGGACGGGCAGCTTGTCGCGCAGTGCGCCCCAGGCGTCGCGGTGCGAGCGGGAGAAGGTGTCGAGGGCCTGGATGGGGCCCAGGGAGTCGGGGTCGCGCTGATACGCGGCGGTCAGCAGGCGGTGGCCCTCGGAGGCGTCGTGCCGCATGCCGGACAGGGCGCGGCGGATCTCGCCGAGGGACTCGTGGTCGAGGTGGCCGCCCCGGCCGCGCTCCATCAGCCGGCGGGCTTCGCCGAGCCGCGTGGAGGCCTGGTCGAGGTAGGTCCGGCCGCGCTCGTCGTCCCCGTCGGACAGGTGGTTGAGCTTGAAGTCCTCGATGCCGCGCTTGAGGCCGTACAGCGAATCGCCGGGAAGGGCGTCCGAGCTGGCGGCGGCGACTCCGCCGAGGGCTCCCGCGGCCACACCGACGCTGAGCCCGCCGGCGGCGAGGCCCTTGGTCAGCCGCGAACGCGGCCGGAGCTTGCCCAGCGTGCCGCCCCGGTGAGCCGGCTGCCGGTGGGAGCGCTGCCCGGGTAGCGGAGCGTCTGCTGCCTCGCCTCCGGCGGTGCCCTCGAGCAGCATGGCCTCCATCGCGGCCACGAGCTGGGCCCGCTGAACGACCTTGACCTCGGGGTCCAGCTCCGGCTTGGGCAGCTCGCCGAGACCGGTGGCGAGGGCCAGTAGTCGGCCCTGCTCGGTCTGTTCCGCAGCAGCCGGGGACGGTGCCGGTCCTTCGGACTGCTCGGCCGCCGTGCCCTGGTCGGACTGCTCCTCCAGGGCCTGGGCGAAGGCGTTCGCCCGCCGGTGCGCCGATACGTTCGCGATCACTGGCGGCACCTCCTCTCGTCATGACGGTCGACTCCCCAGGGGGTCCTGAGGGTTGCACGCCCTGACCACAAGCACACGATCGAGTGATCGAACTCGGCCAGGTAGTGACCACAGGGAGCCTGCATCCCGCACAACGAGTGGCGCGGCACTTGGGTTACGGACTGCGGATGATCGGGTCGGGGAGCCAACGGACTGTCACCGAAAGCGAGTTGGTGGTCACGGAACGTGCGCTGTCAGCGCGCGTCGTCCGGGAGGAGCCGGGCGAGGGTGCGCACGGCCCGGTACTGGAGGGTCTTGATGGCGCCCTCGTTCTTGCCCATCACACGGGCGGTCTCGGCGACGGAGAGGCCCTGGAGGAAGCGGAGCGTCACACACTCCTGCTGCTGGGGATTGAGCCGTCGTACGGCATCCAGGAGAGCGGCGTTGGAGAGGGACTCCAGGACGGAGTCCTCGGGAGACCGCTCGACCTCGTTGGCGTCGAGCATCTCGCCGGTGGTCACCTCCAACCGGAAACGACTCGACTTGAAATGGTCGGCGACGAGATTGCGGGCGATGGTGACCAGCCACGCCCCGAAGTCCCGCCCCTGCCAGGTGAAGGTGCCGATCCGCCGCAGCGCCCGCAGAAAGGTCTCGCTCGTCAGGTCCTCGGCGGTCGCCTTCCCTCCCACTCGGTAGTAGATGTACCGGTACACGGTGTCGCTGTACTGGTCGTAGAGGCGGCCGAAGGCGTCGGCCTCGCCCGCCTGTGCGCGCTCGACGAGATCCATCATCCGAGCGCTGTCGCTGTCGGCAGCCGGCCGCCGAGCGGTGGCGGCACCACTCGAACGCCCCCGTCTGCCGACTGCGGCGCTGCCGTCGGCGAGCGCGTAGCACGGGCCGACGGGGGTGGTTGCTACGGCGAGGGCAGGGACGGCGTACGCGGTGGGGACGTAGCCGCGCAACAGGTCGTTGACCGTTGCGCGCAGCGTAGCCAGGCCCGAGGCGTCAACCCCGACGTGTGGGTACACGGGACTCCCAGAGGCAGAGCTTCCATCAGTGCAGTGCGGGACCTTTCACCCGTCGTAGCGACGGAGGGGGTACCGGGTTGCGTCTGAGGAGAATAACGCTTAGTACAGGCTCTGCTACACCCAGTTGCTCTATTCATCGATTACGTCGCTTCTGTAACCGATTGACGCCCGATCAAGTGCCGCACAGTGACCGGTTGTTGATCAGAACGGTGCATGTTCCGTCTTGGTCCGGGGCGTGTTGTGGCCGTGTGCAGCCAATGGGACTGGACAGGGGGGTTGCGGGTATGACTTGGGGATTGGCCGGCACGCGGTGGGCGTGATCGGAACTGTTGCCCACCCCACCACCCGACTCGATCGGCCAAGAGGTGCCCCGACAGGCGCTACGCCCGACCCGCTACCGCCGCCGCCGATGCAACGCGATGGCCGCAGCCGTCCCTCCGGCCACCGCCCCCACGCCCGCCGCCGCCGGAATGCCGACCTTCGCCGCCTTCCGCCCCGTGCGGTAGTCGCGCAACCGCCAGTCCAGCTGTCGAGCGTGCTTGCGCAGCTTCGTGTCCGGGTTGATCGCGTAGGGGTGGCCGACCAGCGACAGCATCGGGATGTCGTTGTGCGAGTCGCTGTACGCGGCGCACCGGGACAGATCCAGTCCCTCCGCCACCGCCAGCGCCCGCACCGCCTCCGCCTTGGCCGGCCCGTGCAGCGGCTCGCCCACCAGCTTGCCCGTGTACACGCCGTCGACCGACTCCGCCACCGTCCCCAGCGCCCCGGTCAGCCCCAGTCGCCGAGCGATCACCGTGGCGATCTCCACCGGTGCCGCCGTGACCAGCCAGACCTTCTGCCCCGCGTCCAGGTGCGCCTGCGCCAACGCCCGCGTACCCGGCCAGATCCGCTCGGCCATGTACTCGTCGTAGATCTCCTCGCCGATCGACATCAGCTCGGAGACACGGTGGCCCTGGACGATCGACAGCGCGGAGTCGCGCGCCTCCTGCATGTGCTCCGGGTCCTCGACCCCGGCCAGCCGGAACCACGCCTGCTGCCACGCGAACTTCGCGAGGTCGCGGGTCTCGAAGAACTTCCGCTTGTACAGGCCCCGCCCGAAGTGGAACAGCGCGGCACCCTGCATCACGGTGTTGTCCAGGTCGAAGAAGGCGGCGGCATGCGCATCGCCGGGGACCGGGAACTCCGGTTCCTCACCCGAAACGTCCTGCGTGGACTTGCGCGCTGCCTCCGCCGAAGCCTCGCCTGCCAGCACGCTGCGCGCTGTGGCGGAGCGCCTACGGGGAGTGAGCCATCCGAGAGCGGCCATGGCGTGAGCATAGCCAGTTTGTTCGGTGGTTCCGGAGTCGTGAGGTTTGAAGGGTGTGAACTCTCCACGTCTGGCCCGTTAAACAAGCGGGAGAATGGCCGACATGACTTCCCTCTTTCGCCGCAACGCCACGAAGGCACCACAGGACCGCCTCGTCACCCTCATCCGCAAGCCGGGCTGCCATCTGTGTGATGACGCACAGCTCGTGATCGAGAAGGTGTGCGGCGACCTCGGGGTCCCCTGGGAGAAGAAGGACATCACCCAGGACCCCCAACTCCACGATCAGTACTGGGAACAGATCCCTGTCGTACTCGTCGACGGAGAGCAGCACACCTTCTGGCGCGTGAACGAAGAACGGCTCCGGAAGGCGCTGACCGAGTAGTCCAACTGGACCAGAACGTCGCTTAGGATCGACGGCGACTGGGTCTCGGGGGCGGGAATCGTTGAGGAGAGTGTGCGGTTTTGCCCCCAAGAGAAGAGGAACGGTGGTGCGGATGCGCCGGTTCCACACCCGTGCGCCGGGGGCGCGTGACCCCGGTCACGTTGGCCGGGCAAAACGGACACCATCTTTGTGCACGCGTTCACAAAGACATAGCCTGCATTCGACGGGGCGGTCCAGGGACGTGTGACCGCCTGCAGCCTCGCTCTACCCGCAGGAGCACCGTGGCAACTGGCCGAACTCACCGACCGGCGACCCGTAGCCGAGGGATTCCCGAGGCCACCGTCGCCCGGCTTCCGCTGTACCTCCGAGCCCTCACCGCGCTGTCGGAGCGCTCGGTGCCCACGGTCTCCTCCGAGGAGCTCGCGGCCGCCGCGGGGGTCAACTCCGCGAAGCTGCGCAAGGACTTCTCGTACCTCGGCTCCTACGGGACCAGGGGCGTCGGCTACGACGTCGAGTATCTCGTCTACCAGATCTCCCGCGAACTCGGCCTGACCCAGGACTGGCCGGTAGTGATCGTCGGTATCGGTAACCTCGGCGCCGCCCTCGCCAACTACGGCGGGTTCGCCTCCCGTGGGTTCCGGGTCGCGGCCCTCATCGACGCCGATCCCGCGATGGCCGGAAAGCCGGTGGCCGGGATCCCCGTCCAGCACACGGACGAGCTCGAAAAGATCATCAAGGACAACGGCGTGTCGATCGGTGTCATCGCCACGCCCGCCGGCGCCGCCCAGCAGGTCTGCGACCGCCTGGTCGCCGCCGGGGTGAGCTCCATCCTGAACTTCGCGCCGACCGTGCTGTCCGTCCCGGACGGCGTCGACGTACGCAAGGTCGACCTCTCCATCGAGCTGCAGATCCTCGCCTTCCACGAGCAGCGCAAGGCCGGCGAGGAGGCCGCCGCCCTGCACGACGGCACCGGACCGGTCGCCGCCACCCGCGAGGACTCCGCCGACAAGGGACCAGACGGGGACGTACCCGCCGTGATGCCGGCATGAGTCTCCTCGTTGTCGGGCTGAGTCACCGCAGCGCCCCGGTCAGCGTGCTGGAGAGGGCCGCGCTGAGCACGGACGCCCAGATCAAGCTGCTCCAGGACACGGTTGCGGCGGAGCCGGCCACCGAGGCCGCGGTGCTCGCCACCTGCAACCGCATCGAGCTGTATGCCGACGTGGACAAGTTCCATGCCGGTGTCGCCGAGCTGTCCACGCTGCTCGCCCAGCACAGCGGGGTCGGCCTGGAGGAGCTCACTCCCTACCTCTACGTGCACTACGAGGACCGGGCCGTCCACCACCTGTTCTCGGTGGCGTGCGGGCTGGACTCGATGGTCGTCGGCGAGGGCCAGATCCTCGGCCAGATAAAGGACTCCCTGGCCAAGGCGCAGGACGTGCACAGCGCGGGCCGCCTCCTGAACGACCTGTTCCAGCAGGCCCTCCGCGTCGGCAAGCGCGCCCACTCCGAGACCGGCATCGACCGCGCCGGGCAGTCCCTGGTCACCTTCGGCCTGGAACAGCTGGCGGCGGGCCAGGCGGTGGAGAAGTGGGCCAGGGGCAAGAAGGCCCTGGTCATCGGCGCCGGGTCGATGTCGTCCCTGGCCGCGGCCACGCTCGCGCGGGCCGGGGTCACCGAGATCGTGATCGCCAACCGCACCCACGACCGCGCCGAGCGCCTCGCCCGGATCCTCACCGAGGGCGACGACACGGACGTGCTGGCCCGCGCGGTACCGATGGAATCGGTGCCGGTCGAGCTGACACGTGCCGACGTCACCGTCTCCTGCACCGGCGCGACGGGGCTCGTCCTGACGGCCGAGTCGGTCGCGGCCGCGGTGGAGGGCCGTACCGGAGAGCCCGTCACGCGGAGCCGCACGGCTTCGGGCGCCGACTCCGGTCCTACGACCGCGCAGGCCGCCGGACGCGACGAGCTCCCGCCCACCAGCCTCGGCGCCGAGGACGGCTGTCCGCTCGACCCGCCCGCCGTGCAGGCGACCGCCGGATTCTCCGTGCTCGGCGAGGCGGCCGTGGCCGGTATGGCCGCCTCCGACCTGGAACAGCACGCGGCGTGGGTGGACAACGCCCCGCGCCAGCAGAGCACCGCCCCGGCCCAGGCGGGCGCCCTCACCACGCTCGACCCGGCCCAGGAGGCGGACGCCATCGCCGCGCTCGCCGCCGCCGTGGCGGTCCTCGGACGCGTCCCCGAGCGGCGCAAGCCCGAGCCGGTCGCCGAGATCCCGCGTCCCGAGCCGGTGTTCTTCCTGCTCGACCTCGCCATGCCACGTGACATCGACGCGGCCGTGCACCGGCTGACCGGGGTGCGGCTCGTCGACATCGAGTCGCTGGCGGAAGCTTCCGCCAACGCTCCGATGGCTGCCGACGTCGACCAGGTCCGCCGTATCGTCTCCGACGAGGTCACGGCCTTCGGGGCGGCGCTGCGGGCCGCGCACATCACGCCCACCGTGGTCGCCCTGCGGACGATGGCCGCCGACGTCGTGGCGGGCGAGATCGCCCGGCTCGAGGGACGGCTGCCCGGCCTCGACGACAAGCACCGCGGCGAGATCGCGCAGACCGTCAAGCGCGTGGTCGACAAGCTGCTGCACGCGCCGACCGTACGGGTCAAGCAGCTCGCGGCCGAGCCCGGCGGCGCCGGGTACGCGGACGCGCTGCGCACCCTGTTCGACCTCGACCCCGAGACGGTGGCCGCCGTCTCCCGCGCCGAGGACAACACCGAGAAGAACGGCAAGAACCGAGGGCCGGAATGACTCAGAAGGCATTGAGGCTCGGGACCAGGCGGAGCAGGCTCGCCCTGGCCCAGTCCGGGCAGGTGGCGGACGCCGTGAGCCAGGTGACCGGACGGCCCGTCGAGCTCGTCGAGATCACCACGTACGGCGATGTCTCCCGCGAGGCGCTCGCGCAGATCGGCGGCACGGGGGTGTTCGTCACCGCGCTGCGGGAGGCGTTGCTCAAGGGCGAGGTCGACTTCGCGGTGCACTCGCTGAAGGACCTGCCCACCGGGCAGCCGGACCAGCTGGCGCTGGCCGCGATCCCCGTGCGCGAGGATCCGCGCGACGTGATCGTCGCGCGGGACGCGCTGAAGCTCACCGACCTGCCGCGCGGGGCGCGCATCGGTACGGGCGCGCCGCGGCGGATGGCCCAGTTGAACGCGTACGCGCGCGGCCATGGGCTGGACATCGAGACGGTTCCGATCCGCGGGAACGTCGACACCCGGATCGGGTTCGTGCGGGACGGCGAACTGGATGCGGTGGTGCTGGCCGCGGCCGGCCTGCGGCGCATCGGCCGGATCGACGAAGTGACCGACTTCCTGTCGGTCGACACGGTTTTGCCCGCCCCCGGCCAGGGGGCACTGGCGATCGAGTGTGCCGCGGACCACGCGGGCCTGATCGCAGCGCTCGGCGAACTCGACGACCCGTTCACGCGGGCCGCCGTCACCGCCGAACGATCACTGCTCGCCGCCCTGGAGGCCGGTTGCAGCGCCCCTGTGGGGGCACTGGCCGACCTGTTGGCCGACGGGCAGATTGTCAAGGAAATGCGCCTGCGGGGCGTCGTCGGCACGACCGACGGCACTCGCATGGTGCAGCTGTCCACCACCGGTCCCGTGCCCGAGACGGACGACCAGGCAATGGCGCTCGGTCGCGAACTCGCCACCGAGATGCTTGCCCAGGGCGCGGCCGGTCTGATGGGGGAGCGAGCACATTGAGCCCCACCGCCCTTTCCGCCGGTCCTGAACACGGGCACGTCACCTTCCTGGGTGCCGGACCCGGGGATCCGGGACTGCTGACTCTGCGCGCCGTCGAGGCGCTGGCGAACGCGGACGTTCTCGTCGCCGGGCACGAGGTGCTCGACGTCGTACGTGCGCACGCCAGACAGGGCGTCGCCGTCGTGAACACGGATTCGGACCCTGCTACGGATTCCTTGGATGCCTTTACGGATCCTTCTTCCGGTCCGATTCCGCGCTCAGGCACGCCTCAACTGACGGTTGTTGACGGTGCGTCAACAACCGCTGGCGTCCCCGCCGTGCGGGATGCCGCACATCTTGTCATGGAGGCCGCGCGGGGCGGCAGGCGGGTCGTGCGTGCGGTGTCCGGGGACCCCGGACTCGACGCGTACGCCGCCGAGGAGATGCTGGCCTGCGCCGCGGCCGGCGTGCCGTTCGAGGTCGTGCCGGGTGTGGCCGCGGCGGTGGGCGTGCCCGCGTACGCCGGTGTGCCGCTGCGGGACGCAGAAGGCGCGGACGTGCGGTTCGTGGATGCGCGTACGGCCTCCGACCGGTGCTGGACGGAGGTGGGGGCTTCGGACGGGACAGTGGTCGTGTCGACGACCCTGGAGTCCGTCGCGGCTGCCGCCGGTGAGCTGGTTTCCGCCGGGCGCAAGCCCGATACGCCGCTGACGGTGACCGTTGCCGGTACGACCACTCGGCAGCGGACCTGGACCGCGACTTTGGGGACCATCGCGCAGACCCTGAAGCAGGCCAAGGTGCTGCCGTCGCCTGATGGGGCGCGGCCCGTGATAGCCGTGGTCGGTGAGCGTTCCGCCGCGGCTCAGCGTGATCAGCTTTCGTGGTTCGAGTCCAAGCCCCTGTTCGGCTGGAAGGTGCTCGTGCCGCGGACGAAGGAGCAGGCGGCTTCGCTCTCCGACCAGCTGCGGTCGTACGGGGCCGTGCCGCACGAGGTGCCGACGATCGCCGTCGAGCCGCCGCGGACGCCCCAGCAGATGGAGCGGGCGGTCAAGGGGCTGGTGACCGGGCGGTACGAGTGGATCGCCTTCACGTCGGTCAACGCGGTCAAGGCCGTTCGGGAGAAGTTCGAGGAGTACGGGCTTGATGCGCGCGCCTTCGCCGGCATCAAGGTCGCCGCGGTCGGGGAGCAGACCGCGAAGGCGCTGGTCGCGTTCGGTGTGAAGCCGGATTTGGTGCCGAGCGGGGAGCAGTCGGCCGCGGGGTTGCTGGAGGACTGGCCTCCGTACGATCCGGTGTTCGATCCGATCGACCGGGTGTTCCTGCCGCGGGCCGACATCGCCACGGAGACGCTGGTCGCCGGGCTGATCGAGCTCGGGTGGGAGGTCGACGACGTCACCGCCTATCGGACCGTGCGGGCCTCGCCGCCGCCGGCGGAGACCCGGGAGGCGATCAAGGGGGGTGGCTTCGACGCCGTTCTCTTCACGTCGTCGAGCACTGTGCGGAATCTGGTGGGTATCGCCGGTAAGCCGCACAACGTGACCGTGATCGCCTGCATTGGGCCCGCTACCGCGAAGACCGCCGAGGAGCACGGTCTTCGGGTGGATGTGATGGCTCCGGAGCCGTCCGTGCACAAGCTGGCGGAAGCGCTGGCCGAGTTCGGTATGCGGCGGCGGGCTGCCGCTCTGGATGCCGGGGATCCTGTTACTCGGCCCAGTGAGCGGCGTCCTGGGGCTCGGCGGAGGCGTACGACGACGTAGGGCGACGACGTGGCGTCCCGTGTGCCTACGCCGCCGGGGCCACCGTGTGGCCGAAGCGGAGTAGGTTCGACGGGTCGTAGGTCGACTTGGCGTGCCGGAGGTGGGCGTAGACCTCCGGGGTCCAGGCTCGGGCCCGGTCCTCTTCGTCGCCCGGAGTGCCGTGGACGTTCACGAAGGTGCGGCCTGTGCTGTACGGGGTCATCGCGGCGTGGAGTGCCCTTGTGGCGCGTTCGATGGCCTCGGCTGCCGGTGCGGCTTCCAGGACGCCCACCGCCTCCAGGAAGTACGTCGCGTCGCGGGCGCAGATCGCGTCCTCGGCGGGGGCCGGGCGGGACAGGGCGCCGCCCATGTGGCCGATCTCGACGAGGAGCAGCGGGCAGTCGGGGGCCTGGGGGCCGACCTGGTCCAGGAACGTGCGGATGGCGTCCGGGGACAGGTCGCGCAGGAGCAGGGACGACTCCCTCGCGGGAAGCGGGTCCTGCGGCGCCATGTGGATGCGGTCCAGGGCGGCGTAGTCCATCTCCTCCACCGTGTCGACGGCCACGGGTGCGGCGGCGCGGAGGGGGGCGAGCAGGCGTTCGCCGTCTTCCGGGTTGCCGGTCCAGGCGATCGCCACGCGGGCCCAGAAGCCGCCGCGCAGGGGTTCGGGGATCTGGGAGATGGGCGGCAGGCGGAGCAGCGTGAAGGCGCTGCACATCTCTGGGGGGACGGTTCGTGTCCAGTCGGCCCAGGTTGTGAGGAGTGCCTTCGCGTGGTCGCCGGGGCAGTAGATGCCGCCGCCGAGGAGGCGGGAGAGCGGGAGCAGGTCGCAGACCAGTTGCGTCACGATGCCGACGTTGCCCTTGCCGCCGCGCAGGGCCCAGAAGAGTTCGGGGTCTTGGACGGCGTCGGTCTCGTGGAGCGTGCCGTCGGGGGTGACGACCTGGAAGGAGCGGACGTGGTCGGTTGCGAAGCCGTATGTCCGGCCCAGGAGCGGGAGGCCGCCGCCGATCGTGTAGCCGATCATGCCCGCGCCGGTTGATGTGCCGGTCAAGGCGGCCAGGCCGTGGGGCGCGGCTGCGTCCAGGACGTGGCGCCCCTTCGCGCCGGCCGAGATCGTCGCGGTGCGTCGGGCCGGGTCTATGCGTACGTCCGTCATGCGGGCGGTGCTGATCAGCAGGCCCCTGTCCATGGGGAAGTTCGCGCCGTGGCCGGTGGCCTGGACGGCGACGGGGGTGCCGGTGGCGGTGGCCCAGCGCATCGCGGCCGCCACGTCGGCGGCGTCGATCGCTCCGACGACCACGTCGGGGGTGTGCAGGGCGGCCAGGTTGAAGCCGGTGACCTCTTCGGCGTAGCCGTCGTCGCCGGGGCGCAGGACCGGGCCTTGGATCTCGGAGAGGGCGAAGAGGTCGGGGGTGTCGTGGAGGTGGTGGGTGGCGGGCATCGCGTCCTCCTCGGGCTCAGCCTCTCCTTTCAGCTTGGACCTGTGGGGTGCGGGGCGCATGTGGGGTTGGGGGGCTTCCGGCGGTTGGGCCGGGGGTGCCTGCGGCGGTCTGCGGGGGTCTTGGGGGTGCGCGTAGCGCCTTGTGTTGGGTGGTGGGTCGGGGCCGCCGTACGCGACTGCGGGTGCTCGCTTCCGCGCCGACGTCCCGTCGGCAAAGGGGGTGCCGGGGCGGGCGTAGCGTAGGTGGCATGACGACGTACGGAACCTTCCCCGGCACGCGGCCGCGGCGGCTGCGAACCACCCCCGTCATGCGGCGCATGGTTGCCGAGACCCGGCTGCATCCGGCCGACTTCATCCTCCCGGCCTTTGTGCGGGAGGGGGCCGCAGAGCCCGTGCCGATCGCGGCCATGCCCGGAGTTGTGCAGCACACCCGGGACAGTCTGAAGAAGGCGGCTGCGGAGGCGGTGGCCGGCGGGCTCTCCGGGATCATGCTGTTCGGCGTGCCGGAGGAGTCGAAGAAGGATGCGGTCGGGACGCCCGGGACCGATCCGGACGGGATTCTGCAGGTCGCGATTCGTGATGTGCGGGCCGAGGTCGGGGACGAGCTGCTCGTCATGTCCGACCTGTGCCTGGACGAGACGACCGATCATGGGCACTGCGGGGTGCTGGACGCGGAGGGTCGTGTCGACAACGACGCGACTCTCGAGCGGTACGCCGAGATGGCTCAGGTGCAGGCCGATGCCGGGGCTCATGTGGTGGGGCCCAGCGGGATGATGGACGGGCAGGTCGGGGTCGTCAGGGATGCCCTTGACCAGATCGGGCGGGAGGATGTCGCGATCCTCGCCTATACGGCGAAGTACGCCTCCGCCTTCTACGGGCCTTTCCGGGAGGCTGTCGCCTCGTCGTTGAAGGGTGACCGGAAGACCTATCAGCAGGATCCGGCGAACCTGCGGGAGTCTCTGCGGGAGTTGGCGCTCGACCTCGAAGAGGGCGCCGACATGGTGATGGTGAAGCCTGCGGGTCCGTATCTGGACATCCTGGCCCGGGTCGCGGACGTGGTGGACGTGCCGGTTGCCGCGTATCAGATCTCCGGTGAGTACTCGATGATCGAGGCCGCCGCCGAGAAGGGGTGGATCGATCGGGACCGGGCCATCCTGGAGACGCTGACCGGGATCAAGCGGGCGGGTGCGCGGAACATCCTCACGTACTGGGCCACGGAGGTCGCTCAGCGGCTGCTGTGACGCAACGGTTCGGGATCGGTGCGGATACGGCTGGAACTCGGTTCGGGGAACGCCCGGGGGGCCTCTCGTTGTCTTTCGGTGGGTTTCGGGGCTTCTTTGGGTGACCTTCTGCGGGTCTGTCCGGAAACAGCCCTTGGGGTGGGCTGTTGCCGGGTGTGGAGCGTGATGAGCTGCGCGAATGTAACGAATTGACGAGTTCCCGTCAGGGTCCTTATCTTCTGCGCCTGGCCTGATCCATTCGGAGGGGTCTCACAGCGATCCCTGGGGGGACACAATGAGCTGGTTCATCGAGGTACTGAAGAAGTACGCGGTCTTCGCCGGGCGTGCGCGCCGCAAGGAATACTGGATGTTCACGCTGTTCACGGTGATCTTCTACATCGTGCTGGCGGCCGTCGGCTTCGCGATCGACTTCGCCTACCTGCCGGTCATCTTCGAGCTCGCGATCCTGCTGCCCACCTTGGGTGTCACGGTGCGCCGCCTGCACGACACGGGCCGCACCGGCTGGTGGATCCTCATCGGCCTGATCCCGCTCGTCGGCGCCATCGTCATGCTGGTCTTCCTGTGCAGCGACAGCGAGTCGGGTCAGAACAAGTACGGCCCGAACCCGAAGGAAGTTCCTGCCTTCGCCTGAGGTTCCGTGCCCTGTGCTTCGAGGCCGCCCGGCTGTTGTCCGGGCGGCCTTCGGCTTTGTTCGGCTTTCTGCGTTGTGAAGGGCGCCCCGGCCTTGGGGGCGGCCGGGCCTTCGTCTCGTACGCCTTCCCCGTCGTTGCATCCCGCCAGTACGAGCGTGGTGAGCGCCAGGGCGGTGGTGGCGAGGAGGCGGATGCGGGTTCGGGCGGGCATGGCGGCATGTGCCTTTCCGTGTGGCGGCTGAGGGCGTCGGGATCAGCGTGCGCGGTGGGCCGTCCCGGTCGCCACAGTTCGCGGCGGATTCGGGATGCCGGAGTGGTGGGACGGCTGATGACCTGCGGGGATGCCGCGTCCCGAGGATGCGGCGCGGGACGCCGTACGGGCCGATCCGGTGAAATATGGCAGCGGGCACCATCAAGTGCCGCCGGGAGTTAGGTTGTTGACCGCTCGTCCGCCGACTCTTTTTCAGGGAGACGTCCATGTCCGGTGACGCCCTCAGCCTCGATCCCGCCGAGCTGAGAAGGAGGATCGACACCACCAAGGCCCACCCGGCCCGCGTCTACGACGTCTTCCTGGGCGGCAAGGACAACTATCCCGTCGACCGTGAGGCGGCCGCCGCCGCGCTCGCCGCCAATCCGCGGGGCTATCTCGACGTACGGCACAACCGTGACTTCCTGCGGCGGGCGGTGAACACGCTGGCGAAGGAGGACGGCATCCGTCAGTTCCTCGACATCGGCACCGGGCTGCCGACCGCGGAGAACGTCCACCAGATCGTCCAGCGCATCAACCCCGACGCGCGGGTGGTGTACGTCGACAACGACCCCGTCGTCCTCGCCCACGCGCGCGCCCTGCTCACCAGCGGGCCCGAGGGCCGTACGGACTACATCGACGCCGACTTCAAGGACCCGGCGCACATCCTCGAACAGGCCGCGAAGACGCTGGACTTCGACGAGCCGGTCGCACTGTGCCTCGTGGCGATCCTGCACTTCGTGGAGGACGAGGAGGCGTACCCGATCGTGCGTGCGCTGATGGACGCGCTGCCCTCCGGCAGCCGGCTCGTCCTCAGCCACCTCACCGAGGACCTCAATCCGGAGAACATCCGGGCGGTGCAGCGGACGTACACCGAGCGCGGGTTCACCTTCGTGCTGCGGGCCAAGGCGGAGGTCGAGCGCTTCTTCACCGAGAATTCCCTGGAGCTCGCCGAGCCGGGAGTCGTGCCGGCCCACCACTGGCGGGCGGACGACGCGGCGCCGGTGCCGGAGCAGCCCGAGGCCTCTTATCTGGCGACCCTCGATGCCATCGAGAAGGTGCGCTATGCCGACATCAACGACGTCACGGACGCGGACATCAACGTGTACGCGGGTGTGGGGAAGAAGGCGTGAGGCGCTGACCGGCGTGTCCGTATCCCGAAAAGCTGCTTGTAGGCGGCATGTACTTCTCTAGGCTGCCCGGCAGGAGTCGCCTCGCAGCCTAAGGAGCCGTGTCATGACGGTCACCGAGCCCGTGCCCACGTCCACCTCCGCGCCCTTGCCGCCGCTGGCCGCGCGGGCCCGGTCCGTCGGGGGTTCGCCGGTACGGGACATCCTCGCCGTCACCGCCCGCCCCGAGGTGATCAACTTCGCGGGCGGGCTGCCCGCTCCCGAGCTGTTCGACCAGGAGGGCGTCGCCGCCGCCTTCCGTGACGTGCTCGCCGAGACACCCGGGCGGGCGCTGCAGTACTCCACGACCGAGGGCGAGCCCGCGCTGCGGGCCGCGCTCGCCGCGCGCACGGCGGTGCGGGGGCTCGCCACCGACGCCGACGACATCCTTGTCACCACCGGGTCGCAGCAGGCGCTGTCCCTGCTCGCCACCGTGCTGCTGGAACCCGGGGACACGGTCCTCGTCGAAAGTCCCTGCTATCTGGCGGCACTTCAGGCCTTCGGGTTCGCGGGCGCGCGGGTCGTGGCGGTGCCCGGGGACGAGGAGGGGCTGGATCCCGAGGCGCTGGAGGAGCTGGTGGTGCGGGAGCGGCCCAAGCTGCTCTACACCGTGCCCACCTTCCAGAACCCGACCGGCCGCACCCTGCCGGCCGAACGCCGGGCCGCCGTGGCCTCCGTCGCCGCCCGCCGAGGGCTGTGGATCGTCGAGGACGACCCGTACGGGGAGCTGCGCTTCGAGGGCGAGCGGGTGCCGTGGATCGCCTCCTACGAGGAGACACGCGACCGGGTCGTCCTGCTCGGCTCCTTCTCCAAGGTCATGGCGCCGGGGCTGCGGCTCGGGTGGCTGCGGGCGCCCGGTGAACTGCGCCGGGCCTGCGTGGTCGCCAAACAGGCCGCCGACCTGCACACCGCCACCGTCAACCAGCTCGCCGCCGCACGGTACTTGGCGGACCGGGACCTGGACGCCCACGTCGGGCGGGTCGCCGGCGTGTACCGGGAGCGGCGGGACGCGATGCTGGGCGGGCTGCCGGAGGCCCTTCCCGCGGGCTCGACCTGGACGCGTCCCGAGGGCGGGATGTTCCTCTGGGTCCGGCTGCCGTCGTCGTACGACACGACGGAACTGCTGGGGAGGGTGGTGCGGCATGACGTGGCCTACGTTCCGGGCGCGCCCTTCTATGCCGGTGAGGCGGATCGGTCGACCCTGCGGCTGTGCTTCGTGACGCAGACGCCGGGGGAGATCGGGGAAGGGCTGCGGAGGTTGGGGGAGGGGCTGAAGGGCAGGCCCTAGGACCAAAGGCGGGGGCGGGGTCCGGCTGCGGTTGGCGGACGGGGCGTGGGGAGGGTGCCTACGTTGAAGGCATGTCTGACACGGTTCTGTTCGACCTTGACGCGTATCTCGAGCGGATCGGATGGGAGGGGGAGCGGCGGGCCGACGTGGAGACGCTGAGGGGGGGTGCATCTGGCGCACTCGCGGGCCGTCCCGTTCGAGAACCTGGATGCCCTGCGCCGTGTGGCTCCCTCCCTCGAAACCGCCGACCTCATGGCCAAGCTGGTCCACAGCCGGCGCGGCGGCTACTGCTACGAACACAACACCCTGTTCTCGCTGGCCCTGGAGGCGCTGGGGTTCCGGGTGACCCGACTGGTAGCGCGTGTCGTCGTGGGCGCCGACAGTTTCGCCGACCGCCCCCGCACTCACATTGCCCTGCTCGTCCAGGCGCCGGGGGACCCGCAACCGTATCTGGCGGACGTGGGCTTCGGGGCCATCGGGGCGCTGCTGGAGCCGGTGCCGCTGGTGGCCGGTACCGAGTTCCGGGACGCGGAGCGGCGGCACCGGCTGGTGCACGCGGCACACGACGGGCCGCTGGAGATGTGGGTGCTCGAGGCGTACGCCGAACAGTGGCAGGCACAGTACGCCTTCACGCTGGATCCGGTCGAGAAGCCCGACCTCGAGGTCTTCAACTGGTACGTCGGCACGCATCCGCGCTCGCCCTTCACCCAGCGCGTCTACGTCCAGAGCGTCAGCCCCGAACGCCACCTCCTCCTCCACGGCCGTCTCCTCACCGAGACGTGGGCCGACGGCACGGTCAAGAAGCGGGAGGTGGCGGACGAGGCGGAGGCGCGGCGCGTTCTGGAGGAGGAGCTGGGTGTCACGGCTCCGGAGGGGATGACCCTGCTGTCGTGACGGCCGGCCGGTGTCAGTCCCACCAGAAGTGCCAGGCGGGCTGGTTGAGGAGTTGCCGCTCGGCGTAGGCGCGCAGGGTGGTGTCGCTGCCCTGCCAGATGTTGTCCGGGCAGAACGCGAAGTGCTCGGCGGCGAGGGCCTCCGCCTCGGCGAGAGTGCGGGGCGGGACCGCGACGGACACGAGCAGGTGGTCGAAGCCGAGCGCGACGAGCCGTATGCCGAAGCGGTCCTCCCAGGAGCGGAGCACCGCGCACAGCCGGGCCGTGTCGCCCTCGTGGTTCGCCGGACCCGTCCAGCCGATCACGGCCGGGATGTCGGCGCTGCGGCGGGCCGGGACGAGAGCGAGGCGGGGCTCCTTGAGCGGTCCGCCGCTTTCGAGGAGGGCATCGGCGATCTCGGCGGCGACGGTGTCGGGATCGGGATCGGCGTCGGGGCCGGCGGGGCCGTCCGTGAGGCCCGGCCACTCCTCGCCCTGCGCCGCGCACTCGTCCCAGAACTCGGCGAGCACCTCCTCGGCGTCGTGATCCCCGGGATACGACATCTCCCCGGGCATCAACACCCACTCCTCCGGCCCGCCATGGCCACCACCCAGGTCCACGACGACCGGCAGCAGACCGGCCGCCCGCCGGGCCGGCTCCAGCGCGGCCCAGCCACCGGGCACGGCCGGCTCGTCCGCACACCACAGCAACGGCTCCTGTGCAGGGCCCTCGGCCCCCTCGTCCGACGCGTCGATCAGTCTCCCGGACGGGAGTTCAAGTCCCAGGACACGACCGCTCGGGTCGGCCGCCAGCTTCGGCAGGGGGTTCGGAAGTGTCGCCATGTCGGTGACTGTAAGGGCGGGCACTGACAACGGCGGGAGGAGGGGGGAGGAGAGCAGGCGGGGCATCTGGGACACGTACTGACCTAGATGCCTCCTACGGTCGGCCCATGACCACGTCATCGGAGAGCCCCGTCCTGTCCCTTCCCGGCGAGCACGGCGAGCACGGCGAGCACGGCGAGTTGCTGCTCGCCCTCGCGGAGCAGCGGGAGCTGCTGCTGATCACCGTCCGCGGTCTCACCGACACGCAGGCCGCGCGGCGTACGACCGTGAGCGAACTGACGCTGGGCGGGATCATCAAGCACCTCGCCCAGGGAGAGGAGGTGTGGACGCAGATCATGGCCAAGGGAGACGGAGAGCTTCCGGAGGGCATGCTCGACATGGGGCAGTACCGCATGGCCGAGGGCGACACGCTCGCCGGCCTGCTGGAGCGGTACGCGGCGGCGGCGCGGGCGACCGAGGAGGCCGTGGCCGCGCTGCCGGACCTGGACCGCCGCGTGCCGCTCCCGAGAACGCCGTGGTCTCCGCCGGAGCCCGAGTACTGGTCCGCCCGCCGGATCCTGCTGCACCTGATCAGGGAGACGGCCCAGCACGCCGGGCACGCCGACATCATCCGGGAAGCGCTGGACGGCGCGAACACCACCGCCCAGCGCTGACCGGGACCGTCAGAGCCGCTCAGGCGTCCGGATCCCCAGCAGGGCCATGCCCCGGTGCAGCGTGCGGGCCGTGACGTCGCACAGGAACAGGCGGTTCTGCACCTGCTGCGGCGTCTCCGCCTTCAGGACCGGGCACTTGTCGTAGAACGTCGTGTACAGGGACGCCAACTGGTAGAGGTAGGCCGCCAGCTTGTGCGGGGCGTACTCCTTCGCCGCCTCCGCCACCGTCTCCGCGAAGGCGTCGACGTGCAGGCCCAGCGCGCGCTCCGCCTCGTGCAGGTCCAGCTCCGGGTGCGCGGCGGGGCGGGCCTCGCCGGCCTTGCGCAGGATCGAGCGGATACGGGCGTACGCGTACTGGAGGTACACGCTCGTGTCGCCGTTCAGCGAGACCATCTGGTCCAGGTCGAACTTGTAGTCCCGGTTCGCCGACGTCGACAGGTCCGCGTACTTCACCGCGCCGATGCCCACCTGGGTGCCCCGCTCGGCGATCTCCTCCTCCGAGAGGTCCTGCGCCTTCTCCCGTACGACGGCACAGGCGCGGTCGATCGCCTCGTCCAGCAGGTCGACCAGGCGGATCGTCTCGCCCTCACGGGTCTTGAACGGCTTGCCGTCCTTGCCGAGGACCGTGCCGAAGGCCAGCTGGACCGCCTTCACGTCCTCGTTCAGCCAGCCCGCCCTGCGCGCCGTCTCGAAGACCATCTTGAAGTGCAGCGACTGGCGGGCGTCGACCACGTACAGCAGCGTGTTCGTCTTGAGGTTGAAGACGCGGTCGCGGATCGCCGACAGGTCGGTGGCCGCGTAGCCGTAGCCGCCGTCCGACTTCTGCACGATCAGCGGGACCGGCTTGCCGTCCGGGCCCTTGATGTCGTCGAAGAACACGCACAGCGCGCCCTCGGAGCGGACCGCGACGCCCGACTCCTCCAGCAGGCGGCAGGTCTCCGCGAGCATGTCGTTGTAGCCCGACTCGCCGACGATGTCCGCATCCCGGACCTCCATGTCCAGCTTCTCGAAGACGGAGAAGAAGTAGATCTTCGACTCGTCCACGAACTTCTGCCACATGGCGAGCGTGTGCGGGTCGCCGGCCTGGAGGTCGACCACCCGGCGCCGGGCCCGCGTCTTGAACTCCTCGTCGGAGTCGAAGTGCTTGCGCGCGGCCTTGTAGAGGCGGTCGAGGTTCGACATCGCCTCCTCGCCGGAAACCTGCGCGTCCTTGTGGTCCAGCTCGTGCGGGTGCTCCTCCAGATACTGGATCAGCATGCCGAACTGGGTGCCCCAGTCGCCGATGTGGTGCCGGCGGACCACCGTCTCACCGGTGAACTCCAGGAGCTGGACCACCGCGTCACCGATCACGGCGGAGCGCAGGTGGCCGACGTGCATCTCCTTCGCCACGTTCGGCTGCGCGTAGTCGATCACCGTCGTGCCCGGGTTCTCCGCGAACGGGACGCCGAGGCGCTCGGGGTCCGCGTACCGCGCGGCCAGGTTCTCCGTGATCGCCTGGTCCGTGACCGTGATGTTCAGGAAGCCGGGGCCGGAGACCTCGATGTCCTTGATCACGTCACCCGTCCCGACCCGCGTGACGACCTGCGTCGCCAGCTCCCGCGGGTTCGCCTTGGCCTTCTTCGCCAGCGCCAGGATCCCGTTGGCCTGGAAGTCAGCCCGGTCGCTTCGTCGCAGCAGCGGGTCGGCAGAGCCGGCCTCCGGCAGGGCAGCCAAGAGGGCGGTCGCGAGACGCTGGTTGACGGAAGCGGTGAGGGACGTGACCGAGGCCATGGAGTGGGTGCCGTTCTCCTCGTGGGATGGATAGACACGGCCAGTATCCCATGGTGCGTAAAGCGGTTTTCTCGGGCGCGGGGAGGTCTGGGAGAATGGGCGGGTCAGCCGTGCGACCGCACCGGCTGTTCGAGCAGAGCTCTCAGGAAACACTCCCAGCAAAACTCTCAGAAAAAGAGGACGTGCCGATCGTGGCTCAGAGCACCGAGACCACCGACTGGGTCTCCCGTTTCGCGGATGAGGTCATCGAGGAGTCGGAGCGTCGGGCCCCGGGCAAACCGGTTGTCGTCGCGTCCGGGCTCTCCCCGTCCGGCCCCATCCACCTGGGGAACCTGCGGGAGGTCATGACCCCGCACCTGGTGGCGGACGAGATCCGGCGGCGCGGGCATCAGGTGCGGCACCTGATCTCCTGGGACGACTACGACCGGTACCGCAAGGTGCCCGCCGGTGTGGCCGGCGTCGACGAGTCCTGGGCCGAGCACATCGGCAAGCCGCTCACCTCCGTCCCGGCCCCCAAGGGCTCCGCCCACCCCAACTGGGCCGAGCACTTCAAGGCCGCGATGACCGAGTCGCTCGCCGAGCTGGGCGTCGAGTTCGACGGGATCAGCCAGACCGCGCAGTACACCTCCGGGGTGTACCGGGAGCAGATCCTGCACGCCATCAAGCACCGCGGCGACATCGACGCGATCCTCGACCAGTACCGGACCAAGAAGGCTCCCGCGAAGAAGCAGTCGCAGAAGCCCGTCGACGAGGCCGAGCTCGAGGCCGCCGAGGGATCGGGGGCGGCCGGCGAGGACGACGGCAGCTCCGGCTCCGCCGGGTACTTCCCGTACAAGCCGTACTGCGGCAACTGCGAGAAGGACCTCACCACCGTCACCGCCTACGACGACGACACCACCGAGCTGACCTACACCTGCACCGCCTGCGGCTTCGGCGAGACCGTGCGGCTGAACGAGTTCAACCGCGGCAAGCTGGTGTGGAAGGTCGACTGGCCGATGCGATGGGCGTACGAGGGCGTCGTCTTCGAGCCGAGCGGCGTCGACCACTCGTCCCCCGGGTCCTCCTTCCAGGTGGGCGGACAGATCGTGGGGATCTTCGGCGGCAAGCAGCCGATCGGGCCCATGTACGCCTTCGTGGGGATCAGCGGCATGGCGAAGATGTCGTCGTCCCGCGGCGGCGTGCCCACGCCCGCGGACGCGCTGAAGATCATGGAGCCGCAGCTCCTGCGCTGGCTGTACGCCCGGCGCCGGCTCAACCAGTCCTTCAAGATCGCCTTCGACCAGGAGATCCAGCGCCTCTACGACGAGTGGGACAAGCTCGACGCCAAGGTGGCCGACGGGTCGGCACTTCCGGCGGACGTCGCCGCGCACGCGCGTGCGGTGGGGACCGCCGGCGGTGAGCTGCCGAAGACGCCCCGACCTCTGCCGTACCGGACCCTCGCCTCCGTCGCCGACATCACCGCCGGGCACGAGGACCAGGCACTGCGGATCCTCTCCGAGCTGGACCCGGAGAACCCGCTGGCGTCGCTGGACGAGGCCCGGCCGCGCTACGACAGGGCCGAGGCGTGGATCAACACGCAGGTGCCCGCCGACCAGCGGACCATCGTGCGGGACGAACCCGACGCCGAGCTGCTGAAGTCCCTCGACGAGCAGGCCCAGCAGTCGCTGCGACTGCTGCTGGACGGGCTGGCCGAGCACTGGTCGCTGGACGGGCTCACCCACCTCGTCTACGGCGTGCCCAAGGTGCAGGCCGGGTTCTCCGCGGACGCGACGCCCAAGGAGCTGCCGCCGGAGATCAAGACCGCCCAGCGGTCCTTCTTCGCGCTGCTGTACCACCTGCTGGTGGGGCGGGACACCGGGCCGCGGCTGCCCACGCTGTTGCTGGCGGTGGGGCAGGAGCGGGTGCGGGCCCTGCTCGGGGAGTAAGCGGTTCTACGACGATGGGGGCGCCCGGTGTTTGCCGGGCGCCCCCATCGTCGTAGCGGATTCAGCGGATTCAGCGGATTCGGTTACGCGATGTGGTCCTCTTCCAGTTCCGCGTTGAAGCGGTTGGTGAAACGCATGACCATCCGTTTGGCGTCGGCGTCCAGGACGGGGATGCCGTAGGTCGCCTCGACATTGCTGCTGAACTCGCGGGGGGTCGGGTAGCCGCTGCCGTCTATCGACTGCTTGAAGACCTGGTAGTACGCCTCTTCGTCCGGCTCCGGGGGCTCCGGGGTTCCGCCTCCCTCGCCCAGTTCGCGGGTGCGGCCGGGGCCTGAGGGGATGGGGAAGCTGCCGGTCTCCTCCGGAGAGGGGTCCGCGGAGGGGGGTTCTTGTTGGTACTGCTCCTGGTACTGCTCGGCCTGTAGCTGTTCCGCGTACCACTGCTCGTATTGCTCTTGGGGGTCGTAGGTGGGGTCGTAGCCGCCCTGGTACTCGACTTGGCGGGGTGCCTCGAACCAGGGGCTGTGGTCCGGTTCTGGCGCGTTGGACAGTTGCTCGGCGTTCGGGTTGCTGTCGAGCTCCAGGCGCTGCTCGCTGGGAGGTGCCGCTCTCTGTGGGACGGGCGCCGCCCCAGCGGCACGACTGCCCGCGGCTACGGCGGGATCGGTGCCCGCGGCAGCGGCGTATGCAGCCGCCGCGTCGGCTGCCGGCGCCGCGTCCAGCGCCTGCTGTGGTGCCGGGGGGATCAAGGCCGGCTCTATGCCCGCTGCCGCCAGGCCCGCCGGGGCCGTTTCCGCCAGCGGAACCCCGTACCGCGCCAGCCTCAGCGGCATCAGGCTCTCCACCGGCGCCTTCCTTCTCCACCCCCGGCCGAAGCGTGACCGCAGTCGGGCCTGGTAGACCAGGCGCTCCTGTTCCAGCTTGATGACCTGGTCGTAGGAGCGGAGTTCCCAGAGCTTCATGCGGCGCCAGAGCAGGAAAGTCGGGAGGGGGGAGAGGAGCCAGCGGGTGAGGCGGACTCCCTCCATGTGCTTGTCCGCCGTGATGTCGGCTATGCGGCCGATCGCGTGGCGGGCTGCCTCGACGGAGACCACGAAGAGGATCGGGATCACCGCGTGCATGCCCACGCCCAGCGGGTCCGGCCAGGCCGCCGCGCCGTTGAAGGCGATCGTGGCCGCCGTGAGCAGCCATGCCGTCTGACGGAGCAGCGGGAAGGGGATGCGGATCCAGGTCAGGAGCAGGTCGAGGGCGAGGAGGACGCAGATGCCCGCGTCGATTCCGATGGGGAAGACGTAACTGAAGTTCCCGAAGCCCTTCTGGAGGGCCAACTCGCGGACGGCCGCGTAGGAACCGGCGAAGCCGATACCGGCGATGATGACGGCACCGGAGACGACCACGCCGATGAGAACCCGGTGCATCCGTGTCAGCTGCAGTGGCGCGGCCACCCGTACTCCCCTCCCAGTGCGTGTTGTTGCGCGCAACAGGGTGGCACATCTGTGCGGGAGACGGGTGGCCGGTCCAGAGTGACGGTCAGCTCTTCTTCGTCGCCGACTCCGACGGGGAGGCCGAGGGCGCCTTCGACGCCTGCTTCGACGCCGACTTCGTGGGCGACGGCGAGCTGCTCGCCTTGCCCTCGCCGTTCGCCGACGACACCGCGGCCACCGCCTCCTTCGTCGCCTTCTGCGCCAGCTTCGCCAGGGACTCCGCGCTCGGGGACTTGTCGCCGGCCAGGCCCGCGCCGTTGTAGTCGAGGGTGACGACGACGTTCTCGACGCGTGCCACGACCGTCTGCTGCTTGAAGGAGCCCTCCTTCTTCTTCAGGTCGTAGCTCACGGCCGTCGCCGCGTCGCCCGTCCCGGCGACTGGCGCCGACTTCGTGTTCTTCGCGCCGCTCACCGCCTGGGCGTCCTGAATCTGCTTGTCGTAGTACGCCTGCGCCTGCTTCTCGCCCGTGCCGCGCGAGGTGTCCGACTCGAAGCGGAGCAGAGCGACGTTCAGCCAGCGGAACTGGGAGCCCTTGACGCCGTTGTTGTCGAGGCTGCTCCAGGAGCAGTTGGCGCGCGTCGCCGTGTCGTCCGACGTGCCCTCCTTGCCCGACTTCGCCGCCTCCGGCACCAGTTCGCCCAGGGTCTTCTTCGACAGCACCGCGCAGGGCTCCGGCAGCGACTTGTACGCCGCCGCCTGCACCGTCGGCGAGGGGCTCGCGGAGGCCGAGGCGGTGGCGCCCGCGTTCTTGGTGCCGGCCTCGTCGGAGCCGGAGTCCGAGGAGCAGCCGGTGGCGATCAGCATCGCGGGGACGGCGGCCGCGCAGACAAGGACGCGGTTGAGGCGATTCGCCCGCTGGTCACTCCCCCACTGCCACTGCCTCAACGGCGTGGGAGGTGCTCCCAGGTCTCGCTGTACTCGTCGCTGCATGGTTCCTTCACTCATGACGCTCGTGTTCCTGCCGTCGGATCGGGTCCGGGGACGCTGGGGTTCCTGGCGGTTCCTGGCGGTTCCTGCGGTCGGATCGGGTCCGAGGGGCCACGGTACGCGGTGAGGAGGACATGCGGCCGTGCTTCGTGTGCTTTGCGTGCGAGCGTGAGGGGTGTGTGAAGGGGCGTCAGTCGGACAGCGTGCTCGCCAACTGAGAGGCCAGTTTCCGGGCCTTGTCCTGCATTTCCTTGCTGTCCGGAACCACGCCGACGGTGACCGGCTGCTCCACGTACTCGATCGTCACGATCACGTTCGACGTGCGGAACGCCACAGTCACCGTGCGCTGCTGGGCCGTCGAACCGGAGCTGCTCAAGGCGTCGTCCAGGAACGCCTCGTCGCCGAGGTCGTCGAGGAGGCGGGGCTGGAGGGTGGAGGGAGTGGTGGAGACGGAAGGGGAGGGGGAGCCGGAAGGGGACGTCGAGGGGGAGTCGCTCGGGGCGGCGGCCTCGTCGACGCCGGTGGTGGGGCTGGAGCTCGCGCCGGACGCCGATTCGGACGGCGTCGGCTCGGGAAGGTCCGCCGCCTCCTCCTTCGTCAGGAAGAGCTGCTCCGCCTCGCTGTCGTCGCTCACGGTGTTGTCGTACGAGACCACCCGCTCGAAGTCGACGAGCAGGTGGTCGGTGGCGTCCGTGGACTCCACCTTCCAGCGGCAGCCGACCTTGCGGTCCGTGTCGTAGGTGAGCGTCGGCTCGCCCGCGTACGCCTTCTCCCGCTGCTCCGCGTCCGTGAGCTGCTTGATGCCGGGCAGAAGCGAGTTGAGGGTTTCCTGGCCGACCGCGCCGCAGGGTTCGGGCAAGGTGCGGTACCGGCCCGGCTGGGCCGCGGCCGAGGCCGTACTGGAGTCGCCGGGGTTGGAGTTGTCCGCCGTACCGCCGTCGTCCGAACTGCCGGTGCAGCCGGCCAGCAGGGCCGCGAGGAGCGCGGCTGCGCCGGGTACGTAGGCCTTCCGCTGCACGGTCGGGCTCCTCTCGACGGTGTGTCTTCCCTGAGGATCTCAGTGTCCCCGCTGGTTATTCGCTTGCCGCACGGGGGCGCCCCCTGGAGACAATGTGTATCGCACGCACTGCCGTGGACGCCGGTCCGCTGTCCCATTCATCGACCTTGGCGCCGGTTTTGCGGTTCGAGACTTCTGTTGTTTTTACGGGGGAAGAGGACGATATGTCGTACGTGGAAATGCCGGGCACGAAGGTTCCCGTCCGCATGTGGACCGACCCGGCGACGGTCGAGGACGTGGCACTCCAGCAGCTGCGGAACGTGGCGACCCTGCCGTGGATCAAGGGGCTGGCGGTCATGCCGGACGTCCACTACGGGAAGGGTGCGACGGTCGGGTCCGTCATCGCGATGCAGGGGGCTGTGTGTCCTGCGGCGGTGGGGGTGGACATTGGCTGCGGGATGTCCGCGGTGAAGACCTCGCTGACGGCGAATGATCTGCCGGGGGATCTGTCGCGGCTGCGGTCGAAGGTGGAGCAGGCTATTCCGGTGGGGCGGGGGATGCATGACGATCCCGTCGACCCGGGGCGACTGCACGGGTTCGCGACCGCCGGGTGGGGCGACTTCTGGGGGCGGTTCGACGGAGTGGCGGAAGCGGTCAAGTTCCGTCATGAGCGGGCTGGAAAGCAGATGGGAACGCTCGGATCCGGAAATCATTTCGTAGAAGTGTGCATAAGTGATGAAGGTTCGGTCTGGCTCATGCTCCACTCCGGTTCCCGGAACATCGGCAAGGAGCTGGCCGAGCACCACATCGGTGTGGCCCAGAAGCTTCCGCACAACCAGGGGCTGATCGACCGAGATCTTGCGGTCTTCGTGGCGGACACTCCGCAGATGGCGGCGTACCAGAACGACCTCTACTGGGCTCAGGAGTACGCCAAGTACAACCGGTCGATCATGATGGCCCTCTTCAAGGACGTGATCCGCAAGGAGTTCAAGAAGGCGCGGGTGACCTTCGAGCCCGAGGTGAGCTGCCACCACAATTACGTCAGCCGTGAGCGCTACGAGGGTATGGACCTGCTCATCACGCGCAAGGGAGCGATCAGCGCCAGGGCCGGCGAGTACGGCATCATCCCGGGCTCAATGGGCACCGGTTCGTACATCGTGAAGGGTCTCGGCAACGAGAAGTCCTTCAACTCGGCCTCACACGGCGCCGGTCGGCGCATGAGCCGGAACGCGGCGAAGCGGCGCTTCTCGACGAAAGACCTGGAGGAGCAGACGCGGGGCGTGGAGTGCCGTAAGGACTCCGGTGTCGTGGACGAGATCCCGGGCGCCTACAAGCCGATCGAGCAGGTCATCGATCAGCAGCGGGACCTGGTGGAGGTCGTGGCGAAGCTGAAGCAGGTCGTCTGCGTGAAGGGCTGATCCGCGCGTCTGCGGCACGGGCCCTGGCCCATGAGACCGGGGGCCGTGTTCTCGGAACGATGCCGCCTGTGCGGCCCGGATCTGCGGAACCGTCGTGCGCCATACAGGAATCCCTGCAGTGGGTTCGAAGCGATGCGAGCCCTTGGTGCCGGGGAGGACGACACCGGCATCCCAGGCGAGGGCCGTCGCTTTGATGTTGTGGCGTGAGCCTGGATCGTCAGTTCAGTCCCCGTTAGCCCGGCCCCCCGAACTGCCCTTTGACGCCGCGCAGTTCTTATTTCGGCGCGTGCGTCACCGCGTAGATCACAGCTCCCGGTGGACCTTCGTGTTCGAGGCCTGGGCGCGCGGGCGGAGGATCAGGAGGTCGACGTTGACGTGGCTGGGGCGGGTCACCGCCCAGGTGATCGTGTCGGCGACGTCGTCGGCGGTCAGGGGCTCGGCGACGCCCTCGTAGACCTTTTCCGCCTTGTCCTTGTCGCCGCCGAAGCGGGTGAGGGCGAACTCGTCCGTCCTGACCATGCCGGGTGCGATCTCGATGACGCGGACCGGGCGGCCGACGATCTCCAGGCGGAGGGTCTCGGCGAGGACGTGGGCGCCGTGCTTGGCGGCGACGTAGCCCGCGCCGCCCTCGTACGTGCCGTGGCCGGCCGTGGAGGAGACGACGACGATCGTGCCGTCGCCGCCGGCGTCCAGCTTGGGGAGCAGGGCCTGGGTGAGGTTGAGGGTGCCGATGACGTTGGTCTCGTACATCGTGCGCCAGTCGTCCGGGGCGCCGGTCGCGACCGGGTCGGCGCCGAGTGCGCCGCCCGCGTTGTTCACGAGCACGCCGATGGTCTTGAAGGCCGAGGCGAACTCGTCGACGGCCGCGCGGTCGGTGACGTCCAGCTGGTAAGCCGTCGCCGAGTGGCCGGCCGCGGTGATCTCCTCGGCGAGGGCCTCGATGCGGTCCTTGCGGCGGGCGGTGAGGACCACGCGGTAGCCGGCTGCGGCGAGCTGCCGGGCGGTGGCGGCGCCGATTCCGCTGCTCGCACCGGTGACGACGGCGATGCGGGAGGCGGCGGACGGGGCGGCGGTGGCCATGGACTGCTCCTCGGGCGGGTCGAAAGCCTGTCCGGCCAGGATAGGCGGGCGGGAGGCGCGGGCGGTTCGTGGTCTCGTTCTCCGGTCGGCCTCCGGTCGGCTCATGGGCGGCCGCGGTGGAAGAATGGGGTGTGGGTGATCCCCTGATCAGGAGGTGGATCAATGGGACAGGCACGTGAGGTCATGGACCGGCTCACGGATGCGGTGACCACGCACCCGGACCTCAAGGTCATCGCCGATCTGTATGCCGAGGACGCGGTCGCCGTCACACCCGACGAAGGAGAGATCCGCGGGCGTGACCAGATCGTCGACTACTGGCGGCAGATGACGGAGGCGGTTCCCGAGGCCACGTTCGAGTCGTTGCACAAGTACGAGACCGGTGACACGGCCATCGACGAGGGCGTCTTCAGCGGAAGGAACACCGGGCCGCTGCAGCTGCCCAGCGGGGAGACGCTCCCTCCGACCCAGAAGGAGATCAGGATCCGCGGGGTGGACATCGCCACCGTGAAGGACGGCCGGATCGTCGACTACCGGCTCTACTTCGACGAGATGGACTTCCTGGGGCAGCTGGGGCTGCTGCCCGAGCAGCCATAGCGACTTCAGCCGTAGCGGACTCCAGTCGCCGCGAGCCGACCCGGTCGCCTCGCGGCGACTGCATGAGGGCAAGCGCGCCCGCGCCGATCCACAGCCGGCCGCGCTGTGCGCGCACGCCCTGCCGGACCAGGTCACCCACGCGCGTCACCTGATGGACGGCGCCTGGTGTGCGCCGCGCGGGGGATACATCCCCGTACGATCTCTGCACGGTGCAGAGGAAGGGCGGGCGGCATGTCGGGTAGGGCACGTGAGCGGCTGCTGGACGAGCTGTCCGTGGTCTCCCGCCGTTACATGGCGTCGTACGCCCTGTTCAACCAGGCCGTAGCCGACCATCTCGGGCTGCATCCGACCGATCTGCAGTGCCTGAACCTGCTCACGCTGGAGCGTGGGCCGGTGACGACGGGCCGTGTCGCCGAGCTGACCGGGCTGACGACGGGGTCGGCGACGCGGCTGGTGGACCGGCTGGAGCGGGCCGGGTACATCGTGCGGGAGCGGGACGCGGCCGACCGGCGGCGGGTGCTCGTGGCGACCGTGCCGGAGAAGGCCGCGGAGTTCGGGCGGGTGTGGGAGCGGCTGGGCGGCGAGTGGTCCGCGCTCTTCGACGACCTGGACGAGACCCAACTCGGCCTGATCGTCGACCACATGAGGCGTACGACGGATTTCAGCGCGGCCCAGGTGGCACGGCTGCGGGCCGGTCAGGTGTGAGGCCGGTCCCGTGCCGGGCCTCACGGGGCGTGGTCAGCTTTCGGCGTCGTACTGCTCCCGCGCCTCCCGGACCTCCTCGATGTGGGTCTCCGCCCAGTCCTTCACGGCGCCCAGCAGCAGGCTCAGGCTGCGGCCCAGTTCGGTGAGTTCGTAGTCGACGCGGACGGGCACGGACGGGGTGACCGTGCGGGTGAGGATGCCGTCGCGCTCGAGTGATCGCAGTGTCTGCGTCAGCATCTTGGGGCTGACGCCGGCGATCTTGCGGCCGAGGTCGCTGTAGCGCATGGGGCCGGGGGCGAGGGCGGACACGACGAGGCTGACCCACTTGTCGCTGATGCGGTCCAGGAGCTGGTTGGTCGGACAGCTCTTGAGGAACGCGTCGTACTCGGCACGGGCCTGTTCCCGCCGCTGGGCCGCCGTCATGGTCGCCATGGCTCACCTCCGGGGTACGTACGCACCTTTGGGTAACTATGCGAGCTGCGGTGGTGACGAAGTTCGGCGGGCCCGAGGTCGTGCGGATCGTGGAGACCGAGGTGCCCGAGCCGGCCGCGGGGCAGGTGCGGATCAAGGTCGCGGCGGCGGCGCTGAACCCGGTGGACGCCGGGGTGCGCGCGGGCGTCTTCGGGGGCGCGGGCCAACAGATCGGGCTCGGCTGGGACGTGGCCGGGACGGTGGACGCGACGGGGGCGGGGAGCGCCTGGAACGTCGGCGACGAGGTCGTGGCGCTGGACTACGGCATGGTGAAGCCGCTGGGAACGCACGCCGAGTACGTCGTCGTACCCACGGACGCGGTGGCCCTGGCGCCGAAGACGGTCGACGCGGTGGAGGCCGCGACCCTGCCGTTGAACGCGCTGGCCGCCGTACTGGCCCTGGATCTGCTGGCGTTGACGCCGGATCGGTCGCTGCTGGTGACGGGTGCGGCGGGCGCGGTCGGCGGGTATGCCGTCCAACTCGCCGCGCGCCGGGGGATTTCGGTGACCGCGCTGGCCCGGGAGGAGGACGAGGAGTTCGTACGGTCCCTGGGGGCGGCCCGGTCGGTGACCGGTGCTGTCGGGGCGGGCAGCGTCGACGCGGTGCTGGACGCGGCGGTTCTCGGCGAGGCGGCCTTGGAGTGGGTGCGGGACGGGGGCGGCTACGCCGGTGTCATTCCGCGGGCGCATCCGGCGTCGGTGCGGGGTGTGCGGGTCGGCGCGATCGAGGTGAGGGCGGACGGGGCGCGGCTTGCCGAGCTGGTCCGGCTGGTGGACGAGGGGGCGCTGACCCTCCGGGTGGCCGAGGCGTACGCCCTGCAGGGCGCGCCGAAGGCGCACGCCCGGCTCGCGGAGGGTGGACTGCGGGGGCGGCTGGTGCTGGTCCCGTAGGGCCTCGGGCGAACCCGAGTGTCAGGGCGGCGATCACCGGGGCCGCGTACACCATCGGGAACGGGATGTGCGTGTACCGGCGCGCCCGGACGACGGTGACGACGGCCCCGGTGAAGTACAGCACCAGGCCGACCCCGGCGGCGACCCCGACGACCGGCACGAAGAGCCCGACCAGCAGGCCCACCGCCCCGGCCGGCTTGGCCGCGCCGAGCCACGGCCACCACGACCGGGGGACGCCGCAGTCGGTCAGGGCCTTGGTGATCCTCCCCCAGAGGGGGGCCCTCAGGGCCCGGGTGAGGACGGCGGCGGGTTGACGTGGGGCGGGTCGGGAGTGTGACAGGCGCGGGCCGGGCCCTCAGTGCACGCCTTGTGCGTACGCCGTCGGTGGCACCCCCACCGTCGTGGTGAAGTCGCGGATCAGGTGGGCCTGGTCGGCGTAGCCGAGGTCGGCGGCCAGGGCGGCCCAGTCCACCTCCCGGTCCCGCTCCGCGCGTTCCAGGGCCTCGTGGATGCGGTAGCGGAGGATGACCCACTTCGGGCCGACGCCGACGTATGCGGCGAACAGGCGCTGCAGCAGTCGTACGGACATGCCCTCGGAGCGGGCGAAGTCGGTGACGCGGCGGATCGTGCGGTCGGTGCGGATGCGGTCGACCAGGGTCGTCGCGAGGTCGGCCTGGGGGTCGGGCCGCGGGGCGAGGGCGAGCAGGAACGCGTCGAGGGCGGCGACGCGGGCGTCCTCGTCGTCCGGGGCGAGGATCGTGGTGGGGTCCGTGTCCGGGAAGACCTCGGGGGAGAAGATCCGCCGGCCGGTCCACTCCGTCACCGGCCGCTCGGGCGCGAACGGGCGGAAGCCGCCCGGTCTGAACTTGACGCCGCACACCCGGCCGCGCCCCTCCAGCTTCTGTGTGAACAGGTCGAGCTGGATGCCCGCGACCTCGATGAAGGGCTCCCGGCCCTCGAACCGCTGGAAGACGACGTTGACCGCGGGGTGCGGGACGACGTGGGAGACGTACGGCTCGGTGAGGTCCCAGTCGATCAGCCAGTACAGCTCGACGTACCGGCGCAGCGGCTCGGCGGGTTCGCGGCGGCGGAAGTGCACGCGCGCGAAGAGCTCCGCGGCGTCGACGATGCCTCGGGTGTCACGGCGTGGGGCGGCCATGTAGGGATCGTAGGACGGGGTACTGACACTGGGTGGATGTGTGGAATACGGGGGAGGGGCGGGCCGTTCCAGGGGTATAGTTGAACGGTAAACAACCTGGAGGGTGGGCGACCATGCAGTTCGGGATCTTCAGCGTCGGCGACGTCACGCCGGACCCGACCACGGGCCGGACGCCGACCGAGCGCGAGCGCATCAAGGCCATGGTCGCGATCGCGCTGAAGGCCGAGGAGGTCGGGCTCGACGTCTTCGCGACCGGCGAGCACCACAACCCGCCGTTCGTCCCCTCGTCGCCGACCACCATGCTCGGCTACGTCGCGGCACGCACGCAGAGGCTGATCCTCTCCACCGCCACCACCCTCATCACCACCAACGACCCGGTGAAGATCGCCGAGGACTTCGCGATGCTCCAGCATCTGGCGGACGGCCGGGTGGACCTCATGATGGGGCGCGGGAACACGGGGCCCGTCTATCCCTGGTTCGGGCAGGACATCCGGCAGGGCATCAACCTCGCCATCGAGAACTACGCCCTCCTCCACCGGCTGTGGCGGGAGGACGTCGTGAACTGGGAGGGGAAGTTCCGTACCCCGCTGCAGGGCTTCACCTCCACGCCCCGCCCGCTCGACGGCGTGCCCCCGTTCGTCTGGCACGGCTCGATCCGCTCGCCGGAGATCGCCGAGCAGGCCGCGTACTACGGCGACGGCTTCTTCCACAACAACATCTTCTGGCCGGCCGACCACACCAAGCGGATGGTCGAGCTGTACCGGACCCGGTACGCCCACTACGGGCACGGCACGCCCGAGCAGGCCATCGTGGGGCTGGGCGGTCACGTCTTCATGCGGAGGAACTCCCAGGACGCGGTGCGTGAGTTCCGGCCGTTCTTCGACGTCGCGCCCGTGTACGGGCACGGGCCGTCGCTGGAGGAGTTCACCGACCAGACCCCGCTGACCGTGGGCTCGCCCGAGCAGGTCATCGAGAAGACGCTGAGCTTCCGCGAGTACGCCGGCGACTACCAGCGCCAGCTGTTCCTCGTGGACCACGCCGGGCTGCCGCTGAAGACCGTGCTGGAGCAGATCGACATGCTCGGCGAGGAGGTCGTGCCGGTGCTGCGGAAGGAGTTCGCGGTGGACCGCCCGGCCGACGTGCCCGATGCGCCGACCCACGCGTCCCTGCTCGAGGCTCAGGAGGCCGCCGTATGAAGCTCGTCGTCGTCTCGGCCGGGCTGAGCGTCCCGTCCTCCACCCGGCTGCTGGGCGACCGGCTGGCCGCGGCGGCTGCCGAACGGGCCTCGGCCCAGGTGCAGGTCGTCGAGCTGCGCGACCTCGCCGTGGAGATCGCGCACAACCTCACGAACGGGTTCCCCGGACGGAGGCTGAGCGCCGCGATCGACGCGGTGACCGGGGCCGACGGGTTGATCGTGGTGACCCCCGTGTTCTCCGCGTCGTACAGCGGGCTGTTCAAGTCGTTCTTCGACGTGATCGACAAGGACGCGCTGGCGGGCAAGCCGGTGCTGATCGCGGCC
This sequence comes from Streptomyces sp. NPDC002838, assembly GCF_040295365.1. NCBI lineage: Bacteria > Bacillati > Actinomycetota > Actinomycetes > Kitasatosporales > Streptomycetaceae > Streptomyces > Streptomyces sp. NPDC002838. The sequence goes on from NZ_JBEOVF010000012.1 coordinate 40,537, forward strand.
ACGGGCGGCACGGCCCGGCACTCGCTGGTGCTCGAGCACGCTCTCCGGCCGCTCTTCTCCTACCTCCGGGCCGTCGTCGTCCCCACCGGGGTGTACGCCGCCTCGGAGGACTGGGGCGCCGAGGGGCTGGACGGGCGGGTCGAGCGGGCGGCGGGGGAGCTGGCGGGGCTGATGACCGGCCTCGCGGCGTCCGCGCCGGCGAAGGACGACATCGATGACTTCGCGGTCGTGCCTTTTGCCGAGCAGCTCGCCGCGCTGCGGCCCGCGGGGTGAGAGGACGGTAGGGGCGCACCCTCCGGTTGCTCCCCTGCCGGTGAGAGGCCAGTAAGAAGGGCGCCGGCTGAGCCGTTCATCACGTCCTACGACCGTGATGGCTTGGCACACTGAGGGCGTGCCCCAAACTGTGCTGCTCGCCGAAGACGACCGCGCCATCCGCCACGCCCTGGAGCGCGCCCTGACGCTGGAGGGCTACCAGGTCACCGCGGTCGCCGACGGTGTCGAGGCGCTGGCGCAGGCCCACAAGACCCCGCCGGACGTACTCGTCCTCGACGTGATGATGCCCGGGATCGACGGACTCCAGGTCTGCCGGGTGCTGCGCGCCGAGGGCGACCGGACGCCGATCCTGATGCTGACGGCGCTCGTGGAGACCCAGGACCGGATCGCCGGACTGGACGCGGGCGCCGATGACTACGTCGTGAAGCCGTTCGACGTCGAGGAGGTCTTCGCCCGGCTGCGTGCCCTGCTGCGGCGGACCAGTCCGGTCGGCGCGCTGACCGGCGCACCGAAGCCGCCGCCGCAGGTGCCCGACGGGCGGATCGAGGCGGCCGGGCTGCGAATGGACGTGCAGGCCCGTCGCGCCTGGCGCGGGGCGCGGGAGCTGGAGCTGACGCGCACCGAGTTCGAACTGCTGGAGCTGCTCGTGCGCAATGCGGGGATCGTGCTCGACCACTCCACCATCTACGACCGGATCTGGGGCTACGACTTCGGGCCCGGCTCGAAGAACCTCGCCGTGTACGTCGGCTATCTGCGCCGCAAGCTCGACGAGCCGGGCGCGGCGCAGCTGATCCACACGGTGCGCGGGGTGGGTTACGTCCTGCGGGAGGACTGAGTGGGCCGCCTCGGGCGGTTGTCGTTCTCGGCGAGGCGGCGGCCCCGGCCCCGGCCCGTGCTCCGGCGGCCGCGGCTGCTGTCGCTGCGGACCACCTTCGCGGTGTCCTTCGCGGCCGTGACCGCCGCCGTCACCCTCCTGGTCGGCGTGCTGTCCTACAGCGCCGCCGCCCGGCTGGTGCGGGTGGACCAGGAGTCCGTGTTCGACCAGGTCGTGCGGGATCTGCGGGACGAGGTGCGCACGACCCGGATGTCGCCGGACGACTTCTCCTCCTCCGCGCCCGGCCACGACATCGTGCGGCCCGCCCGTACGGACGTGCAGGTGCTGGGGCCGGACGGTCACATCGTCGACCCCGGCAGTCCGGGGCTGCCCGTCACCGACGCCGACCGGAGGATCGCCGCGGCCGGCACGTCCGGGAGGCTCGCCGAGCACAACGACGTCGACGTCGCCGACGACGTCTACCGGGTGGCGACCGTCGCGCTCGGCGGGGGACGGGGCGCGGTGCAGGTCGCGCAGGAGTTCAGCGACACCGAGGACCTGCTGCGGGCCCTGCAACAGCGGACGCTGATCCTGATGGTCGCGGTGGTGGTCGCCGCGGGGCTGTTCGGCTGGTGGCTGGCCCGGCGCATCACCCGGCGGCTGGTCATCCTCACCTCCGCCGCCGAGGACGTCGCCCGCACCCGGCGGCTCGGCATCCAGGTGCCCGTCACCGGCTACGACGAGGTCGGCCGCCTCGGCCGCGCCTTCGACCGCATGCTCGGCCGCCTCGCCCAGTCCGAGGAGGACCAGCGCCGGCTGGTCCAGGACGCGGGGCACGAGCTGCGTACGCCGCTGACCTCTCTGCGGACGAACATCTCCCTGCTGCGGAGGATCGACGAACTGCCGCCCGCCACCCGCGAAGATCTGGTGGCGGACCTGACCCAGGAGGCCCGCGAACTGACCGACCTGGTCAACGAGCTCGTCGACCTCGCCGCCGGGCAGTCCGACACCGAGCCGCCGCAGCGGGTCGACCTCACCGACCTCGCCGAGGAGGTCGCGGGGCTCGCCCGGCGCCGTACCGGGCGGGAGATCCTGGTCCACGCGAGCGGCGACACGACCACCGACGGCCGGCCCGGCATGCTGACCCGCGCGATCTCCAACCTCGTCGAGAACGCGGCGAAGTTCGACAGCGACGGCAGGTCCCCCATCGAGATCGACATCGCCGGCCCCGCCCGGCCGGGGACCGTCCGCGTCGCGGTCCTCGACCGGGGGCCCGGCATCGCCGACCGCGACCTGATCCGCGTCTTCGACCGCTTCTACCGCGCCGCCGACGCCCGCTCCCTGCCCGGCTCCGGCCTCGGCCTGTCCATCGTGCGGGAGGTGGCGCTCGCGCACGGGGGAGCGCCGTTCGCTCTGCGGCGGGATGAGGGTGGGGCGGTGATCGGGTTCACGGTGGGTGGGGGTTGAGGGCGGTGGCAGGCCCTGGGGGAGAGTGTGATGTTCCCTCGTACGGGGCAGGCATGGTCCGGGTGGCGGAGCCAGGTCGGCCTCAGTCCCCGGGGCTGTCCGCGTGCCAGGTCATCGTGACCGTCATGTGCGCCTCTGCCTGCGATTTGGCGATGACGGCGCCGAGTTCGGCGTTGAACCGCATGCCGAATTCCAGGCTGACCTCGTCAGGGCGGTGCGGCATGTCCCGCAGTCGTCGCAGGGCGGACGCCGCGGCGTTCCGGATCCGGTCGACGCCTTCCTCGAAGGAGGCGGTGGCATCGGCCACCGCGTTGCCCGGACGGGACACCTCGACGACGCCCGGTTCGTTCTCCGCCACCTCGACGACCAGGGAACCGTTGCCGTCCTCGGACGGAAACCGCAACAACTGCGTCATGTCCTCCCCCTCCTGATGCCCTGTTCGGCGGCCGCGTTGGCCCCACGCTGTATGACCTGCGGCCGTCTTCCACTGGCGAGCCATTGCAGCCACCATGGAAGCGCACCCCGAGCCGCCAAACCACCACGTCAGGGGGAACCACGGTATGGCAGAGTCTGCGAAGGACTTCTGTTCCGACCTTGTCGATCTATCCGGGATCTCTTTGGCGGAGCTGCACTCCAGCGACGATCCGGCGTTGCGACGCGCGTTGAGTCGGGTGGACATCAGGGCGACCCTGGCCGTCGGGACGCTGGCGGGGGACAGCCAAAGCGACGAAATGAGATTCGTGCGCGGGCGACGGCCGGATCAGCGCCGACCGTGACCGCTCGGCCGCTGGACGTCCACCGAGTGTCCCTGGAGTCGCTCCGGGCCATAGCGGCGGGCAGCGCGAACGAGGCGGAGCTGCATCTGTTGTGTTCCGCTCAGCGCAGCCAACTCCTGCTGGTTCTGCGTGCTTTGTTGGATCACTTCGACGAAGCGGCCCGGCGCACCCGTCATCCCGGTGGTTTCCCGCCTGGCGGGGTGGCCTGGCGCCTGCTGTGCACGACCGAGCGACATGCCCCCGAGGCGGTGGAAATGGTGCTCGCCGATCCCACCGTCATGGCCTGGGCTCTGCGCCTGCTGAGACGCCTCGGCGGATCCGCCGCCAAGCCGGCGTCGGCCGCCCCGCTGTGGGCCGAGCTCGGCCAGTTCCACGCGCTGGCTGCGGCGGCGGCCGTGCGTGCTGGGGTCCCCGCCATGCTGAGGGTGCCCGCACACCGAGGGATGGTCTGGCTGCCCGGCGCCGGGATGGCGGGCCCGGTGGCGCGGCGCCGCTGGAGCGAGGCGCAGATCCGGGTGGGGCGGGAGGGCGCCGTCGTACACGGGGAACTGGCGCAGGTACGGCTGTCCCGTCCCCTTCCGGCGTCGGCGCCGGGGTGGCGTCCGCTGCGGCCGGTGCGGGGCCTCGCGCCGTGTGCGGACGAGAAGGCACAGGCGGGGCCGTGGCTGGACACGGTGACTCCGTACCGCGACTTCACGCGATACCCGAGGTCTCCCGGTCGGTCGGGCGAGCGCCGATTACGGCTGTGGGAGGACCGCGTTGCCGGTGCGTACGCCCTGCTGGACCGGGAGTCCCCGGCGGACGCCGCCGCGCTGAGGGCGTTCGTACGGGTGCTCGTACCGCGGTCCTTCCGGACGGCGGGGGGTGGTCTGGTGGCCAGTGCGTCCTCGCTGGACGCTTTCGGGGCGGTCACTCTGTCCTTGCCGTACGACGAAACGCAGGCGGCGGCGGTCCTCGTCCACGAGACGCGCCATCAGCAGCTGAACGCGCTGCTCAGCCTGGTGCACCTGGTGCGGGTCACCGAGGACGAGCCCGGCGAGTCGACGGGGCGCCTCTACTTTGCCCCCTGGCGCAGTGACCCCCGGCCGGTGCGCGGACTGTTCCACGGAGTGTTCGCGTTCGCCGGTGTCGCGCGGTTCTGGCGGACGCACCGCAGGCACGTGACGGGAAATGAGGCGCAGCGCGCCGACTTCGAGTTCGCCGTCCTCAGGGAGCAGCTGCAGGAGGCTGTCGCCGTGCTCGTGAGCGACGACGGCCTGACCGAGGCGGGCCGGGTGTTCGTGGAGGAGATCGCGGCGCTCGTCGGGACATGGCAGGAGGACGTCGTATCCGACAGGCCGGGCGCACTGGCCCGTCACTACTGCGCGCTACGGCGATCGCTGTGGCGGGCGCGGCATCTGGAGATCACCCGGTCCGCTGCGGAGCAGCTCGCCGCCGCTTGGGCGGCCGGGCATCCGGCTCCCGCGTTGCCGATATCGATCCTGCGTCCGCGACCTGACCTGATTCGCCTCGATACCTTCGGACCGCTGGCCAGGTACTTCCTGTCGGCGCCGGAACCCTTCGCTCGCCGACGCCGACAGGAGGAGAACGGGGATCCGGCACGCCGGGCCGAGTACGCCGCGGTCGCGGGGAACGCCGAAGAAGCCGCGCTCGGCTACACGGAGTGGGCCGCGCGCGACTCGCAGAACATCGAGGCATGGATCGGCGCCGCGCTGGCGCTTCCCGAGCACGCCCGTGGAGCAGGCGTCGCCTTACTGCTGGACCGGCCCGAAGTGGTGGCAGGCGTTCACCGCGCCATCGCCGCTGTGGGCGGCTCTCCCGCCCCCCTCGACCTGGCCGCATGGCTCGGCGCAGACGGCACCGGCCTCACTCCGAGTGCCACGGACGCCTAGGGCGTGTCGCCTGTCACCAACGTGCCGGGACAGCACACCTAGAGCGAGAGCAGGTCGATGTCGGCATTGGCTCGTAGCCCCTTCTCGGCGTCGCGCGTCGCGGGGTGGGACGGGCCCAGGACACTCCGGTACCGCTCCAGGGCCTCGGCATACAGCCGCTCGCTCTCCTCGGTCCTGCGCAGCGCCTTCTGGTCGTAGCTCAGATTGAGCTGGACGGCCAGGTTGGCCGGGTGGTTCTCGCGCAGCCGGGCCGACTCCTCGGCCAGGGCTTTGTCGAGGGCGTAGGCGTCCTCGGGATGGCCGAGGGCGAAGTGGTCGCTGGCCAGGTTCATACGGGCGAGCAGTGTCCGGGGGTGCCCCTCACCGAGCAGGCGTGTCAGCCCCTCGACCGTTTCCTGGTCCAGTTCCAGCGCGGCCTCGGGCTGCCCGAGCAGCCTGAGCGTCACCGCGAGGTTCATGGCACACGCGTAGCTGTGCGGGTGCTCCCGGCCGTACCTGTTGCGGTGCCGCTCCAGCACCTGTTGGCTCAGTGCTCGCGATTCCTGGAGCTTGCCGGCCTGGCGTAGGTCGTTGGCGTGGCTGACCGCGATCAGGAGGTGGTAGCGGCTGTCGGTGCCGAGGACGTCGGCGATCAGTTCGATGTACTGGCTCGACAGAGCGTAGGCGCCCTCGTGATCGCCCATCTTGCGGCGCGTCACACACCGGTTGCGGTTCACCAGTGCGGCGAAGGGATGCCGCTCGCCGAGCTTCTCGATGACCTCTTCGGCCAGCAACTCGTAACCTTCGAGGGCTTCCTCGTACCGACCGACCTCCTGGAGGTCGAGCAGGTAGGCCTCCCGGGTGGACAGCGTGTAGATGTGGTCCTCACCCAAGGCCTCGATCCGGCGCTGCCAGGTGTTGTAGTCGAGTTCCCGGGCCGTTTCCGAGTCACCGGCCAGGCGCAGACTCACGGCGTAGTTGTGCGCGGCGAGCAGGGTGGCCGGGTCGTCCGCCCCGAACTCCCTCAGGCTTGTTTCGTAGACCCGTTTGTCCATCTGCCGCGCCTCGTCGAAGTTGCCACGGTTGCGGTGGTGGATGGCCATGAAGCTCTGCGCCTGCAGCGTGTCCTCGTGGGCCTCACCGAGGACCCCGCGGAAGCGCTCCACGAGCCCGGACTGCAGGTTGTACGCCCGGCCGAGGTCGACGCCCTGTTCACGCAGTGCCTCGGCGATCTGCTGGTCGATGTTGAGGACCTCCTCGTGGTCCTCGCCCAGGCGGTCACGCCAGATCCCCGCGGCACGCTCGCCCAGGACCAGGGCTCCGGCGTGGTCGCCGCGTGCGCGCAGGAACCACACCTCGTTCAGTACAAGGCGACGTGTCCACGGCTCTTCGCACTCGACAGCGTTGGACGCCCTCACATGGCTGAGGAGCGAGGAGTAGCGCGGCCAGTAAGCAGCCCGCTGCGGGTTCCTCGGGTCCGCATGGGACAGCAGTTGATGCGCGGCGTGCCGCATCATCGCCTGTTCCTGCGCGTTCATCTGCTCGATCAGCACGCGCTGAACCAGCCGGTGCATCTGAACCGTGTTCTGCCGATGATCGATCCGCGCCAGCGCATACCGCCCGATCTCCCGCACCGCCCGCCCGAGTTTGACCGGATCGTCCAGCGCGGACTGCAGTTCCTGCGGGACCGAGATGCCGCGGACGGCCGAGAAGAGGTCCCATTCGATGGGTTCCGGAGCGAAGAACGCACAGACCTGGAGCAGTTGCAGAGCGTCCGGTCGGGTCTCCCGCAGCCGGCCCAGCGACACGTTCCAGGCGGCCGCCACCGACAGGGGGTAGTCACCGGGCGGCTCGGACTGCATCAGTGCCGTGAAGTTGCGCTCGTACACCTCGAGGTACTGCTGCACCGGCATGCCGGTCTCGGCCAGCCAGACCGCGGCCTGCTCGACCGCCAGGGGCAGGTCGCCGAGGGCGGCGGCGAGGTGGTCGACGGAATCGTCGGGGAGCTGGGGGCTGCGACGCCGCAGCAGCGCGACGCTCTCCTCACGGGCAAACACGTCGACCTCTAGCGAGCTGGCATCGGTGGACCACTGGAAGTTGCGGGAGGTGACGACGATGCGGCCCGGGCCGTCACTGGGGAAGTACTTGCGCACTTCGCGCGGATTTTCGGCGTTGTCGAACACCAGTAGCCATTGGCTGTACGGCTCGCCCCGGCGCAGGGCGTCCAGCACGGCGGGTACCGCGCTCATCTCCGAACCCACCTGCAGGCCCATCTGCTCGCCCAGTTCGATGAGTGACTGGACGATCTGGTTCTCCTGCTCGGACGGGATCCACCAGATGAGCCGGTAGTCACGGCTGTGCCGGTAGACGTACTCGATGGCGATCTGCGACTTGCCCACACCGCCCATGCCGTGCAGGGCCTCCGGAAGCACCGCGGTGACGCCGCTGCTCAGCCGTTCCTGCAGCCGTTCGAGCAGCATCTCCCGACCTGTGAAGTTCCGGTTCCGCTGCGGTACGTTCCCCCAGATGCGGGGTGGGTCGTGCGGGCTTCGCTGGCCCGGGGCAACGGACAGACCGGCAGACACGGCGATTCCTCCTTGTTGTGGACGCGCGGGCGTGGGCGCGGGCGCGGGGGAGGGCTGGGCGGGCGGAGCGGTGGCGGATGGCGGCCCCGGGGGTGCGGCCCCCGCAGGGCGCCGGGCGTTCGCCGCTTTCGGGGCTTGAGGCGTCAGAGGCCCGTAATCTAGCGCGCCGGAGGGTGTAGAGTTGTACAACTTTGACCGCATTTCGGTCGATGAGTACCCTGATGGCCGCTTGTACCCTGGCGCTGGAGCGCCGCCGGCGGCCTTGGCCGTCCGGCTCGGTCGGGGGCCGGCGCGCTGGAGCAGCCGGCCCAGGTGGTTCGCGCGGGTGAGGTAAGAGCCCGACACCGCGCACAGCGCCGTGTACAGGTGAGCCACGAACGGGCGGGTCTGCTCGGTCATCGGTGGGTCCGCGGGCTCGCCCTCCGGGGCTACCAGCGCACTTCCTCCCTCGCCCCACAGCGCCTCCAGCTGCGGGCCGAGGTGGTGCTGGATCTGGCGCAGCGCGCGAATCGTCTCCGCCCGGCTGCCGAGGGCGAGGAGTTCCTCCCGTACGCCCTCCTCGAAGTCGAAGGAGACCCGGTGGGCGTCCTCGACGTCGGCCGTTTCGTCGGTACGGTGCACCAGGCCCAGCAGCACGATCTCGGCGAGGTTCCAGAACTGTGCTCCGGGCAGGGTCTGTTGCAGCAGCCGCATGACGGGGAGGTTGAGCGGGGCCGCCGCGAGTCGCTGAGCCAGGGCGTAGGCGTCGGGAGAGGCGGTGGCCCGGAAGCGTCGCACCATGGTGGCGGCCCGCTTGGCCCGCCGTACCGCCGTCGATTCGGCGCAGGCGACGCTGTCGGCCTCGGCGGTCCGCGGTTCGGCCACGATGTCGGCCAGCGCCTCGGTGACCGGACCGACCGCTGCCGCGCGCAGGTCCCCGCCCGGCGCGCTCCACAGGGCCGCCAGAGCGTGCCACTCGCCGGCGTCCGCCGCGGCCACCAGCCGAGCCCAGCGCTCCAGTGACTTGGGCCGCAGCTCCACGACGGGTACGGGAGTCGCGCTTTCCCGTCCGGGCTCGGCGACGGGCTGCGGATCTGCTCCCAGGGCGTCCGCATGCGGGTGCTTGCAGTCGGCGTCGTACGAACGGTTGGGCGCGGCGGGGGACGACGCCCGTAGCCGGGTCCGGGCGACGGTGGGCAGCGTCAGGTCCCACAGGTGCTGGGGGAGCAGGCTCAGTACGGCGACGGGTGAGAACCTGCCGAGCCGGTGCAGCGTCGAGACCGCCCGGCCGGTGCGCCAGGCGCCGTGACCGCCGTCCGTGACGGCCAGCAGCAACTGCCGGTCGCCCGGCTGGGCCTCGGCCGGCGGGATGTCGGGCGTCGCGCCGTCGTCCAGGTCCCAGCGGACCAGCCGTACGGTGCGGAAGGCGGCCGTCTGCTCCATCAGCTCGGCGATCTGGCGCGCCGTGTGCGACCACAGGGCCATCGACGGGCTGTCGTCGACCAGCAGCAGCAGGTCGAGCCACCGCTCAGGAAGCGCTCGGCACACCGGAGACCACATCCCTGCCAGCGCGGCCTGCTCCGCGGTGGCCTCCTCGTCCAGCTCGACGTCGTGGGGCGAGTCGCGGAACAGACGCAGCGGGCGCAGCGACCTGCCGAGCGCCAGGGAGTCGGCCAGCCGGGGCGAGGCGGGCCAGCCGGCCTGGTCGGGGGATGCCTCGTTGCCGGAGTGCAGGGCGAGGCGCGGATGCACCGGGGTAGAGCTCGCCGACGGGAGGATGTCGAACAGCGGCAGGTGGTCCGCCGGTGGCTCCTCGTCCGGACCGCTGGGTTCCTGCCCTGCGTCGGGGCGGTGGCCGTCTTGGTGTTCGGGGGCGCGGGGTTCGCCGCCAGGGCGGTCGCTGTCCTGCCCCTCGGGAGTCAAGGGCTCGTCGCGGCGGCTGCCGTCCTGTCGCCCGCGCGCCGCGGGGGCGTCGGAGAGGCTGCCGGGGCGCTCCTCGGGTGCCGTCGGGTCGCCGGACCGGCTGTCCACGTCCCGGACGGAAGGCCGGAGTCGTTCGCCGCGCTCCCGGGCGGCCCGCCCGGGAGCGTCGAACAGCGGCACGGCCGCGTCCTGGCACGCCGCCAGGTACAGCGCGTCCGCCAGCTCCGCCCAGGTCGGCAACTCCCGGTCCGGGGCAGACCTGTGCCCTCCCTCCGGCCGTGCGGGCCGGGGAGGGGGTTGTGGAGAAGCCGCCGTCATCCGGCCCTCGATTCCGCCCCCGCTCCGTCGAGCCGGTGCCACAGCGCGTCCACGAGGTCCTCCAGTGCCTCCTCGTCGTCGGCGGGGAAGCGCCCCGAAGTCGTCAGGAACACGGCGTTGAGCAACTGGTCCACGGCGAGGCCGCCCCGGTCCCGGCTGTTGCGCAGGAAGCGGTCGATCAGGCCGTCGGCCGGGGCGGAACCCGTTGACCCGGCCGCCTCCCTCAGGTGGGCCAGAACCATGTCGACCAGTTGCGGACGGTCCGGGTCCGGCATACGAAGCCGCAGACAGCGGCGGAGGAAGGCCGGGGGGAACTCGCGTTCGCCGTTCGATGTGATCACCACGATGGGGAAGGCACGGCACTTGACGACGCCGTCGACGATCTCGGCGGTGCGGTTGGGGTCGTCGGACATGACCGTCACTCTGGGGTGCAGCCGCCGGGCCCGCACGAGTTCGGCGATGGGGAACTGACCCTCCTCGAACACGCTCAGCAGGTCGTTGGCCAGATCCTGGTCACTCTTGTCCAGTTCGTCGACCAGCAGCACCCGAGGCAGCTCGTAGGGAAGCAACGCCGTTCCCAGGGGGCCCAGTTGGAGGTAGTCGCCGATCCCGGGGAGTGCCTCCTCGCCCACCGCCCGCCCGTCCGTGCCCCCGTCGACAGTGCCGTCCGCCCGGTGCAGGGTGCGTAACGCCGCCGAGTCCTGGACCCGGCCGATCGCGTCATATTCGTACAGCCCGGACCGCAGTGTGGTGCGGCTGGTGATGTGCCAGCGCAGCACTCGGCCGAGTTTGAGTTCCCGGCTGATCCGGTAGGCGAGGGACGACTTGCCGGTCCCGGGCCGTCCCGTGACCAGCAGTGGCCGACGCAGCAGCAGGGCGGCGTTCACCATGTCGGCCTCACGCCTGACGTGGTCGGAGCCGACGGATAACGCGGTGACCTGCCCCAGCCGCCGCTCCATCTCCTCGTCGTCCCGCGGAGGCGGGGCGACCACGGGCCCGCCGGTGAACCGGCGCCAGGGCGGTGGAGGCGGAAGGAGTTCACCCAGGTCGGCGTCGTACATGGGCCGTCCTGTGCCGCGGTAGATCCACCACCGGTGGTCGGAGGAGTCCTGGCCCACACCGTCGGTTCCGGACCCGGCGGTGCCGGGTACGGCCGGAGCCGTTGCCGGGCCCCCCGTACCTGAGTCGTCGGCCGGACGCGTTCCCCCGGACGCACCATCGTCTGGAAGCATCTTGTCCTACCCTCCCCCCTGCGCGGATGAATCCCGCGCCTCTCCCCGCTCGCCCGGAAGGCGGTACGGGTCGTCCCAGAGCAAAGCCGCGTGGCGACCGAGCGTAGAGGAGCCGCCCTCAGCAGGATCCTCGCCCTCAGCCTCTATACGCAACGACCTGACTGCGTCTGGTAAGCGAACGATGCCCTTGCGTGAGGTCAGTTCCCGCAATTCGTCGCGAAAGGCGGGATCCACTCCCCCGCGCCGGTCCCACACCACGATCGGTACCCCCGCCCGAAGCGACTCGGCCAGCTCGTCGAACACCAGGTGCCCGCTCCGGCGGCCACCGGGCGGATCGCTCAGGACGACCATCACCGGCTGCGGATCGGAGAGCAGGCGGCCCCGGCCGCCGTCGTCCGGAAACCAGTGGACCGGGCCGCCGCAGCCGGTCACCAGGGCGTCCCAGCGCTTGGCCCAGCGTCCATGTGTGTCCGCGCGTTCCATCCTTTCGAGGCTGCGAAGAACCACTGGGTGGTCCTCCCCGAGGGTGCCATCGGCACCGTGGAATCCCTGTTTCGTCCACTTCTCGACAGGTAAGTCCAGAAGATCCCTGGGGAGCAGGAACTCCAGGGTCAGGTCTTCCTTCCAGAAGTACGCCCAGCCCGTCTCGGCCTCCTGCACCAGCGCCTTCACGTGCTCGGGCAGGTCGGCCACGTCGACGCGCACGTCCCCGCCCCGCACCGGATACGGATCCGGTCCGCCGATCTGCCACCAGTACGACAGCAGCCGCTCCCCGTCGTGATCGGGATCGGGCAGCGGGCGCAGCCGGATCAGTAGGCAGGCGGTGGGCCCCCAGACCGCGTCCTCACCGCCCTGGGGCAGCGGGAAGGGAGAGGCGGGCGTCACCGGGATGGACTTGCTCTGAGGGGAGTGGACGGCCAGATGGTCATTCTCCGCTCCCGCGGCCACAGGCAGCGCGGCGGGCGTACCGCTGTCCGCTGCCGGAGCGCCCGGATACGCCTCGGGGCGGACCCGGTGCTCCGCCACCCAGTCCAGTAGTTCCCGCTGTTGCTGCCCCTTCGCGTAGCGCGCGAGGTGTTCGACCAGGAGGACGCACGGGAGCGGCTCGCCGGGCCGTGCGTTCAGGGTCGCCGAGTACAGCACCACCGACCACGGCTCCGCGCAATGGGGTGGCAGAGGATCGGGCCGATCGCCCAGGGTCTCGTGGAAGACCCGGGCGACGTCGAGCACCTCCAGCCCGCCCAGCAGGCCCATCAGCCGTTCCCAGCTGGGCGCTGAGAAGAGCGGCGCTTCGGCGAGCGCGATGGCAGTCCGCACACGCGCCATGTGACGGGTCTCGCCCTCCAGTATCGACACCACGCTGCCCAGCACCTGGAGGCCGTCCGGATACGGCATCACCTCCCGGAGCAGGAACAGCAACGAGCCCCGTCGGCGGCTGCTCTCGGGCAGCGTGAAGGCGACGCCCAGCGCCCGGCTCACCTGCCGCGCGCACTCGTGCAGCAGCATCGGCTCCTCGAAGCACGGGACGGCGTCCAGCGCGTCCAGGAGGACCTTGGGCGGCCCCCAGGACCCCTGGGAGCGCGTCACGAGGTCTCGCCTTCCGGGCCGGTCGGCCACAGCTTCGCGATGAGGCCGAGGGCAGCCCGCGCGGGCTCCGACTCGTCGTCGAGCAGCCGGAGGGCGTCGAGGAGAGCCTGTCGGCCATCGCGGTGGTCGGCGCAGGCCTGGACGACGTAGAAGAGTTGGAGCCGGGGGCGGGGATGGGTGCGGATGGCGCGCCGGATGGGAGCCGGCAGCAGCCGGCGCAGCGCTGCCGCACCGTCGTCCTCGACCTGAGCGACGTTCAGGAGAGCTTCGGCGAGGGCGAATTGGTCCCTGTCGGAGGGCGGCCCGGCCGGCTGTCGCGGTATGGGCGGCCCGTGTGGTTCGGCCGGCCGGAGTGTGGCCCCAGTGGGCGGTCCCGTCCGCTCGGGTCCGGTCGGTGTGGGCACAGCTGGGTGCTCCAGCATCGGGTACAGCGTCGGCCACATCTGTGCCGCCGCCTCCAGGGGAAGCATCCACGCCACCTTGGCCTGCCGGTCGGTGTACGCGGCGGTGACCATGCCGACGACCCGTAGGCCCGCCGGGTCCCACACGCCGGCACCGCTGAATCCATGGCCGACCCAGGCACCGACGGTGCCGAGCCCTTCCATCTGGACCCAGTCCCGGTGAGGGCCGCCGCGTCCCACCAGCCGAGCCGTGGAGACCAGCCCGTCGGGCGCTCCGGCGGGGTGGCCGTACACGCTCACCTCGCGCCGGTCCGGCTCGCCGCACGAACCGAGCGGTGCCGGGACCACGTCATGCGGCGGCGACCAGGCCGTGCGCAGGACGGCCAGGTCCCCACCCGAACCACCGGCCAGCGGGCCGGGAAACCAGCCGTCCGGCACGACGCTCGCCTCGCCGGCCTCGATGTCCGGACGGCCGGGCACGTCGACGAGGACGGCGCGCTCCGGCAGTGCCACCGCTTGGTTCCCGGCCGCTCCCGCAGCGGACGCCACCACATGTGCGCAGGTCAGCACGACACCGGGCATCACCAGGATGCCGGCGCCGCGCACGCCGCCGCGCAATGAGAGAACGCGTACTCTCCCTAAGGCCGATGTGCCTGTCCTGTCCCCCTTGGCCACTGCCACGTCCCTTCCCCCGCGGGGTCCGTTGGCGGACGCCTCCCCGTTTGAACCAGCGTACGAAGCGCATGCGCCTGGTACACGGGCTACGTGTATCCCGGAGCTTTACCGGATGGGCCTTCGGTGAATCATCGGTGTATGTGCGGGCGTCCGGTGACACGAGTGCGGCGCCGCCGGAACACGGACACGGGACCCGGCCGTACTCCGCGCCACAACCCTGACTCACTTGCCGCACCCAGGCGGCGGCCCGTAAGGGCTGCGGGCAGTGCGGAGGTCACGCCTTCCGCTGGGCGTCGATCTCGGCGATCAGTGCCTCGATACGCGTCCTGATCTCGTCCCGGATCGGCCGTACGGCCTCGACACCCTTGCCCGCCGGGTCCTCCAGGGCCCAGTCGAGGTACTTCTTGCCGGGGAAGATCGGGCAGGCGTCGCCGCAGCCCATCGTGATGACGTAGTCGGACGCCTGGACGGCCTCGGTGGTGAGGATCTTCGGCTTGGCGTCGGAGATGTCGACGCCGACTTCCTTCATCGCCTCGACGGCTGCCGGGTTGACCTGGTCGCCCGGGATGGATCCGGCGGAACGGACCTCGACCCGGTCGCCCGCGAGGTGGTTGAGGAAACCGGCGGCCATCTGCGAACGCCCGGCGTTGTGGACACAGACGAACAGCACGGAGGCGAGCGGGCTGGAGGACATCGGTTCTTCCTTCGTGTGCGGGATTCGGGGTCGGGCGTGGGGCGGATCCCGAGATCATCCCAGGCTGGTATCAGTTCAGGGTGATGTGACAATATCAGTCCATGATGACGTCGGTCGACACTGATCTGATGCGGGCACGCACCTGATCGAGGAGACGGGGGCGAAGCAGACCAACCTCTCCAACCATCTGAAGGTGCTGCGCGAGGCGGGTGTGGTGGAGACGGAGCCGTGCGGCCGGTTCACCTACTACCGGCTCAAGCCGGACGTCATCGCCTCGCTGGCCGGCCGCTTCGCCGACCTCGCGGAGGCCGCGCGCGCCACCGCCGAGAACAACGTCAAGCGGTCCTGCCCCTGATCCCCGCACCCGCGGCTTCCGCTCCCGCCGCTACGGCGAACTGATCCCCACCCCTGCGGCGACCGATCCCCGCCCCCTGCGGCGACTGCATCGAGGAGTCCTGTTGACCGCCACGCACGAGACCACCGCGGACTCCGCCGTATCCGCTGCCGGGCGGACAACCCACCCCGCCGGCCGGCACGGTGGCGACCGTGGCCCGTACGCTCCAGTCGTCCTCGCTCATGGTCTCGCCGCGGAAGGTCACGTGCCCCGACTCCGGGCTTCCCGGGCGCGAGGTGCTCCCGCATCGCCTGCAGACACGCGATCCGCTGCTCCTGCTGAGGCGGCGAGAAGAACGTGCTGAGCGCCATCAGCACGACGTCGTGCCGCCGGCCCGTGGTCGCCGTGAGGAAGTCCGCCACGAACTCCACGGTCTCGGCCGTACCGGACAGTGCGTCGGGATACCTCTGGTCGTAGATGTCCGCGAGCAGATCGTCGTAGGCATTGGCCCCCATGGCTCAGACGCCAGGCAGACGGCAAAGGGGGATCAGGAACAAATGATCGACACGACTGGATGACCTCGGCGACCGGTCCGAAACGGCCGCCCCCGAACGGCTGTTCAGCAGCGGGGGAACGGAGCGGCGTACGACCGCAGCCCCCCGCTCAAGCCTGGAGGGATCGCAACCGACGTTGGCAGACCCGGACGCGCCACGCGCCATCGAGCGATGGAACGGGCACACACCACTTGCCCCCGGCCGCACGCTGCCCGATGCTTCGGGCGTGATCAAGGTGCTGGTGGCGGAGGATCTCCACGTCGTACGGGCCGGGCTGGTGGCCCTGCTCGGGGACGCCTTCGACGTCGAGGTCGTCGCGCACGTGGGGTCCGGGGACGCGGTGCTGCCCGCCGCGCTGGAGCACGGGCCGGACGTGGCCGTGCTCGACATCGGCATGCCGGGGCTCGACGGCCTGGCGGCGGCGGCCCTGTTGCGCGAGCACGTCCCTGCCTGCCGGACGCTGCTGCTGACCGGCATGGACCGGCCCGGCCATCTGCGCCGGGCGCTGGACGCCGGCATCCCGGGGTTCCTGCTGAAGACCACCACGCCCGAGCGGCTCCTCGACGGCATACGCGCGGTCGCGGCCGGAGGCAGGGCGATCGACAGGGAGCTCGTGGACGACTTCTGGGCGCTGGGGGAGTGCCCGCTGACCGAGCGGGAGGCGGAGATCCTGCGGGCCACCGCCGACGGACTCGACGCCCGGGAGATCGCCGTCCTGCTCTCCTTGAGCGTGGGTACCGTACGCAACCGTCTGTCGGACGTGATGGGCAAGCTGAGGGCCCGGACGATGGTGGACGCCGTACGGATCGCCGAGCGGAGCGGCTGGATCTGACGGACGCGACTCAGGAGACCGCCGGGAACACCGTGGATGTGGGAGGGACACCCGGAGCCGGAGCCGGAGCCGGAGCCGGAGCCGGAGCCACGACCGGCCGTACGGACGGTTTGGGCTGTGCGGATCGTACGGGCAGTACGGCGAGCAGCCGGAAGCTGTCGGAGCCCTGGCCCGAGGCACGCAGCGACCCGCCCATCGCCGCGACGCGGATGGTCAGGTTGGCCAGGCCACCACCGCCGCACAGCACGTCATGGGGGCCCGCGCCGTCGTTCTCGACGGAGAGCTCGGCCGTGCCGTCCGCGCACCGGACCGCGATGGAGCACGTGCGCGCCTGGCTGTGCCGCAACACGTTGGCCACGCCTTCGCGCAGGACGGCGCCCAGGCAGTTCTCCACGTCGGGCGGCAGGTTCGGCCCCTCCCGGCTGATCAGTATCCGGACCGTGGCCGCGTCCAGGGCCGTGCGGGCGGCTTCGAGTTCGTGGGACAGGGTGAGAGAGACCTCGTCCCGCACCATGCCGCGCACCTCGTCCAGGGTGCGCCGGGCCAGCTCGGCGATCTGGAGGAACTCGCCGCGGCTCGCGACCGGGTCGCTCGTGCCGCGGGCCGCCGCCTCGCTCCTGACGGTGATGGCCGACAGCGCGGATCCGAGCAGGTCGTGCAGGTCACGGGCGATCCGCGTCCGCTCCCGGTGCACGGCGAGCCGGGCCGACTGCCCCCGCAGGGCGTGCGCCTGCGCGGCGACCGAGGACAGCCGCACGATCCCGTAGACCACCAGACCGACCACGACGGTCCGGGCGCCGACTTCGAGCGCCGTATGGTTGTCCGCCGGTAGCGCGAAGACGACCAGGGGTCCGGTCGCGGTGACGAGGGCCGCGCCCACCAGGCCGTTCGGCCGCGGCAGCGCCACGAGCACGACACCGGCGAGCAGCCCGAGCATGCTGAGCCAGATCTCGTCGAAGACCAGCAGGGGTGCGTAGGTCAGCAGGATCTGGCCGCCCAGCAGGGTCGAGCGACGGGCGAAGGAGCGGCGTTTCGCGTGCTGGCCGAGCAGGGTGACCAGCAGCAGCCCGGCCAGCAGCCAGCTCGCGGCCAGCATCCCGAACTCCGCCTGCCTGCCGTGCAGTTCGCGCGCCACGCGGATGAACACGACACCGACGGCGGCGGTGAGGGCCACCAGGCACAGCTGCCGCGCCAGCCGTTCCCGATCCACTTCTGGGGCCACGGCTGCCCGGCCCTCCGTGCGTGAGCGGCTGAGGCCACCTCGAAAAGTCCTCTGGACCATGACGCTTCCCCCCGCCGCACTCTTTGCGCAAGAGGCTGATATTGCCACGGCACCGCTCCGTGGTCAGTGGCGGACGGGGAAGCTGACGAGCGCGGACATGCCACGAAGGGAGTGTGGGGGACCGGGAGGGGATGGTTACAGAAGCCCCACAGCAGACTCGTGAAAATCTCACTTCCCCGGTCCCTGGAGGCCCGCGAGTCTATCGGCGTAGTTTTCTGCCCCTTGCCTGTGAGGAGCCGCTCCCTTGCGCTGGAGACCCAACC
The DNA here is from genome assembly GCF_040295365.1 of Streptomyces sp. NPDC002838. Classification (NCBI taxonomy): domain Bacteria; kingdom Bacillati; phylum Actinomycetota; class Actinomycetes; order Kitasatosporales; family Streptomycetaceae; genus Streptomyces; species Streptomyces sp. NPDC002838. The sequence goes on from NZ_JBEOVF010000012.1 coordinate 58,397, forward strand.
CCGCTCGCAGACCCCGGATAGCCCTCGCCCTGGCCGCCGCGCTCATCGCCGAAACGGCCCTCGTGGCCGCCGGTACGGGCCACGCCATCGCGCTCGGCCTGGGAGAACGGACCACCGAGGCCGCGACGGCCAAGGAAACGAAGGGAACCAAGGGAACCAAGGGACCGAAGCAGGCGGCCGACGTCCCCTCGGCCCGGGTCGCTGCCCGCCTGTACGGCCATCGGGTCGAAGCGCTCAGTGAGCGCACCGAGACGTCGACGACGTGGGTCAACAAGGACGGCTCGCTGACGACGGAGCTCGCGGCGGGACCCATACGCTTCCAGCGCGACGGCGATTGGACCGACGTCGACGTGGCACTGGTCGAGCGCTCGGACGGCTCGGTCGCCGCGAAGGCGCACCCCAGCGGGCTCGAACTCGCCGGCAAGGGCGGCACGGTCGCGAAGTCCCTGGCGGCGGCGGAGGACGCCAAGGCCCGCGACCTGGTCACCCTCGGCTCGGGCGACCAGCAGATCACCCTCCAGTGGAAGGGCGGCCTGCCGAAGCCGGCGATCGACGGCACCACCGCCCGCTACGAGAACGCGATCCCCGACGCCGACGTCGTCGTCGAGTCGACCCGTACCGGCTTCGAGCAGTACGTGGAGATCGGCGAGCGGCCGGCCGGCGGGGCCTACTCGTACACCCTGCCCCTGGACGTCAAGGGCCTCAGGGTCAAGCAGCTCAAGGACGGCAGTCTGCTCTTCACCGACAAGAAGTCGGGCAAGAAGAAGCGCGCCGTGATGCCCGCCCCGGTGATGTGGGACGCGACCGTCGACAAGGTGTCCGGTGAGCACACCCGCAAGGCCCCCGTCGATCTGAAGGTCGTCAAGAACGGTGACGGCGTCGACCTCGTCGTCACCCCGGACCCCGGCTTCCTGGCCGACGAGGACACCAAGTACCCGGTGACCGTCGACCCGTCGACCTCGTCCCTGGGCAACGTCTTCGACACCTACGTCCAGCAGGGCGAGACCGTCGACTGGTCGGCCGACACCGAGCTGGACTTCGGCAACCCGGGAACGACCAACTCCGACGGCACGCCGCGCACGGCCCGGTCGTTCATCACCTGGAACACCAAGCCGATCGCCGACGCCCTGGTCTCCAGCGCGCAGCTGAGCCTGTACAACTTCCACTCGGGCAACACCGACTGCGCCGCCTACGCCTGGCAGGTCTGGTCGACGTCCGCACCATCGACGTCGTCCCGCTGGGCGGGCAGCGCGCAGCCCACCTGGAACACGCAGTACGCGACCTCGACCCAGACCAAGGGCAACTCGGCCTGTACGGCGGACGGCTGGATCAACGCCGATGTCACCGACCTGGCGCAGGTCTGGGCCTCGGCGAAGAACGCCAGCTCCCACATGGGCATCAGGGCCGCCGAGGAGAGCACCTTCCGCTCCTGGAAGCGGGTCAACTCGGCGAACGCCGCCGCCAATCCGCCGAAGCTGACAGTGACGTACAACTACCGCCCGAGGACCGGCACTTCGCAGCAGGCGGGCCCGCCGTACTTCGTGGAGGACGGCGTCTGGACGGTCGACAGCACCACCCCGACCCTCCAGGACACCTTCACCGACACCGACGGCGACAAGGTCAACGGCACCTTCGAGATCCGCGACGCGGCCACCGACGTCCAGGTCGGGAACTACCTGGTCTCCGCATATGTGCCGTCCGGGCAGCCCGCCTCGGTGACCGTGCCCGCGGGCGTGCTGACCGACGGCAAGACGTACAAGTTCCGCACCTCGCCCTACGACGGCACGCACTTCAACACCGGCTGGTCGGCGTGGGCCACCTTCACCGTGGACGCCACCGCACCCTCCGCGCCCGCTCAGGTCACCTCCACCGACTACCCGAACGGAGAGTGGGTCAAGGGCGCGGGGCAGGCGGGCACGTTCACCGTCACGCCGCCGTCCGGCTCCGACCACCGCTGGTTCGAGTGGTCGCTGGACGGCGTCGAGTGGACGAAGCGGAATGCCGACGGCGCCAACCCGGTCGGCATCGGCGTCACTCCGCCGGAGGACGGCACCCAGACGCTCCAGGTCCGCACCGTGGACGCGGCCGACCACCGTTCCGAGGCCGTGGAGTACACCTTCCACGTGGGACCCGGCGGCTTCTCCTCCCCGGATGACGGCACCCGCACGGCCCGCCGGCTCTCCCTGGTCGCCGAGGCCGACGCGGCGACGTACGACTCGGTGACGTTCCTGTGGCGCCGCTCGGAGGAGGACACCTGGGCCGAGGTCCCCGCCTCCGCCGTGACGGTGGGCGGCCAGACGCTGTCCGCCTGGCCGCTGCCGCTGACCGACGGCACGAACGAGGCCGCCGTCTGGGCTGCCACGGACACCGTCGACCCGGACGGCTCCATCCAGCTCAAGGCCGACTTCACCGGACCGTCGAACGCCGCCGCGAGCACCCAGCCGATCGGCGCCGTGGTGGACCGCGACGCCGACACCGCCGCGAGCACCCAGATCGGGCCCGGCCATCTCAACCTGCTCACCGGCGACTTCACACTCGCCGGCACCGAGGAGAGCCACTTCGGGCTGACCGTCTCCCGTACCGCGAAGTCCCGGAAGCCCACGGCCGGCGCCCAGGAGGGGCAGGTCGCGATCTTCGGTGAGGAGTGGACGTCCGGTGTGGTCGCCGAGGTCGCGGCGGCCGGGTACACCCACATCCGCAAGACCTCCGACACCTCCCTCGACGTCGTCCTCGACGACGGCACCAGCATCTACTTCACCGCCAAGGCGGGCGACGCCGACGGCTGGATACCCGAACCGGGGGCCGAGTCCACCACGCTGACCGGCACGTTCGCCGGCGGGTTCACGCTCACCGACAGCGACGGCGGTGTGTCGACGTTCGCCAAGGTCGCGGCCGCCGCCGAGACCTGGCAGATCACCTCCTCGGCGCTCAGCGGGGTGCAGAACTCCACCACCGGCATCGTCTCCGAGGCGGTCACCGCCGGCGGAACGACGCTCGCCCGGCCGAAGCTGCTGGTCGCCTCCGGCGGTGCCGTGGACAACGGCACCTGCGCCACGACGCCGTCCACACGCGGCTGCCGGGTCCTGGAGTTCACATACGCGGACACCACGACCGCCACGGGCAGTGCCTTCGGCGACTACGCGGGCCAGGTCAAGGGCCTGACCCTGTGGTCCACCGAGACCGGCGGCACCGCGGCCACCGCCCGCACGGTCCAGTCGTACGCGTACGACGCCTCGGGCCGGCTGCGCGAGGCGTGGAACCCGCTGATCACCCCCGCCCTGAAGACGTCGTACGCCTACGACTCCGCGGGCCGGGTCAGCGAAATCACCCCGCCCGGCCAGCTCCCCTGGACCTTCGGCTACGGCAACGCCGGGGGAACCGCGGGCGGCGCCGGCATGCTCCTCACAGCCGGCCGGGCCACGCTGGCGCAGGGCAGCGCGACGGAGACGAACGGCACGGCGGTCACCTCGATCGTGTACGACGTGCCGCTGTCCGGGGCCACCGCGCCCTACGCGATGAACGCCGCGGCCGTGAAGCAATGGGGCCAGCTCGACCACCCGACCGACGCGACCGCCGTCTTCCCGGCCGACTCGACTCCCGCGTCCCACCAGGGCGGCGCACTGACGGCTGGCGGCTACGACCGTGCCCAGCTCCACTATCTCGACGCCTCCGGGGACGAGGTCAACACCATCGACGAGGCGGGCGGGATCTCCACCACCGAGTCGGACAAGTACGGCAACACCGTGCGGGAACTCTCGGCGGGCAACCACGCCCTCGCCCTCGGCACCACCGCCGAGGACAAAGCGCGCCTGGACGACCTGGGCATCGGCGCGCTGAGCGTCGCCGAGCGCGCCCGGCTGCTCTCGATCACCTCGCACTACAACGGTGACGGCACCCGGCTCCTCGAGCAGTTCGAGCCGCTGCGCCGGATCGACCTCACCGAGGACTTCAAGGACGGCGCCACCGTCCTGATCCCGGCGGGAACCTCCGTCGCCGCCCAGCCGTGGACCGTCAACGAGTACGACGAGGGCCGTCCCACCGACGGCACCGCCTCGGTCCGCAACCAGCCCACCCTGGCCATCTCCGGGGCCCGCGTCCGCGGCTACTACTCGATCATGAGCGAGAAGCGGCTCACCGAGACGCAGTACGACTGGGTCAAGGGCCTGCCCACACTCGTCATCGAGGACCCGGGCGGCCTGAACCTGACCACCACCACGGAGTACGACGCCCAGGGCCGGGTCACGGCCGTCGTCCCGCCGGGCGGCACCGGCAACGACGCCACCTCCCGTATCACCGTGTACTGGTCCGCCGCCGGCGACGGCTGGTGCGAGGGACGCCCCGAATGGGCCGGCCTGGAGTGCTGGACCGGTCCGGCCGGTGACATCACCGGCGGCGGCACCAACCCCGCCCAACTCGTCGACACCTCCACGGAGTACGGCTTCTACGGGCAGATCACGGAGAAGGCCGAGACGTCGGGCGCCGAGGCTCGTATCACCACCGTGACCTACGACGACGCGGGCCGGGTGAAGAGCACCGAGGCCACCGGCGGCCAGGGCACGGCGGTGTCGGGCACGTCGCTGGCGTACGACGAGGCCACCGGCAAGCCGTCGGTCACGATGTCCGCGGACGGCGGCGCCATCCACACCGAGTACGACCGTCTCGGCCGCCTCATCTCCTACACGGACGCGGACGACGGCGTCACGACCACCACGTACGACGCCTTCGACCGCCCGGTGAAAGTCACCGACTCGGTGCCGTCGACGACGACGTACGCCTACGACCACACGGCGGAGCCCCGCGGGCTGCCCACCTCGCTGACCGACTCCGTCGCGGGGACCTTCACCGCCAAGTACGACGTGGAGGGCACGGTCGTCAAGGAGACCCTGCCCGGCGGCTACACCATGACCCAGACCGGAGGAAAGGCCGGCCTGCCCTACCAGCGGGTCTACACCCGGGACTCCGACGGCGAGATCCTGCTGACCGACGCCGTCACCGAGTCCGTCCACGACGAGTGGGCCACCCACTCCGGCGGGGCGGGCGCGGGCGAGTCGCAGACGTACGCGTTCGACGCGGTCGGCCGGCTCACCACGGTCGAGGACACCTACGACAACGTCTGCACCACCCGTACGTACAGCTTCGACAAGCGCACCAACCGCACCGGTCTGAGCACCGCGGCGGCGGAGAACGGCGCCGACTGCACCACCTCGGGTGCCACGTCGGTCACGCACACGTACGACAGTGCGGACCGCATCGTGGACTCCGGCTACGTGTACGACGCGTTCGGCCGGACCACAAGGATGCCCGACGGGACGTCGATCGCGTACCACGCCAACGACCTCGTCCGCCAGCAGACCACGGGTGACACCCGCCAGACCTGGACGCTGGACGCGGCGGGTCGCTTCCGCGGCTGGACGACGGAGTCCAACGCGTCGGGGGCGTGGACCCAGACCGGCTCGAAGACCAACCACTACAGCGGTGCGTCGGACAGCCCGCGCTGGATCACCGACAACACCGCGGGCACCGTCTCCCGCATGGTCGCGGGCCTGTCCGGCAGCATGTCGGCGACCACCGCGGCGACGGGCACGGTCGTCCTCCAACTGGCCAATCTGCACGGCGACATCAGCCTGGTCCTTCCGCTGGACAGCACGGTCGCGCCGAGGGCGCTGAGCGCCGACGAGTACGGCCGTCAGCGGGCGAGCGGCGCGGTGTCGGGCTACGGCTGGCTGGGCGGGATGCAGCGGTCCGCCGCCACGCCCACGGGCCAGATCCTCATGGGTGTGCGCCTGTACAACCCCGCCACCGGACGCTTCCTCCAGGTCGATCCCGTGGTCGGCGGCAGCAGGAACGCCTACGAGTACGCGGCCGCCAACCCGGTGAGCAACTACGACCTGGACGGTCGCAGGGTCTATCGCTACCAGGAGCGGACGCTGTACCGGTCGTGGGGCAAGGTGATCCTCAAGCGGTGGAGCAACAAGAGCAACTTGAAACGCTCCTACAGCACGAGGTGGACCTTCAACCGGCGCTGGACCAGCCGGATCGCCTACTACGGGCCGTACGCGTCGGGATTCCTCGCCCTTGCGGCCGGGGCCGTCGCGTTCATTCCGGGTGCTCAGCCAGTCGCCCTGATTCTGTTGGCATTGTCGGCGATCGCGCTCACCATCGCGATGGTCGCGGGGTCCGCCGAGCGCTCCGGTAAATGCCTCAGCATCTACAGTCGCACGACTGTGGTCTACCGGAAGACGTTCGGCTGGACCCACTTCTACTACTACACCGGGTATGCGTATCCCTGGAAGGCGAGATGTTGAGCAACAAAGGCGTAGTCGCGCTGTCGTACGGCATCGCGGCGGTGGTGACCGTGGCAGTGGTCGTCGCGTCGGTCGCGTGGGGGGTCGGGGATTCGGCCCGGTTTTACGCCCCGGCCGTTCTGATCGTCCTTTCCGCCGGTGCCATTCACTACAACTCGCGGAATCGGAACAGGTAAGGAAGTCTCCGCTTCCGGCCGGAGTTGACCGGGGTCACCGGTCAACTCCGGCCGTCTGTTTCGTGGGTCAGAACAGAAAGTGCGGGGACCCGAAGCTCTGCTCCAGCTCCTGGTCCCCGGCGTCGGCTCGGTCGTGGCGGCCGGGCTGGTCAGTTACGGCTTCCGGAAGTGACGTTCTGAGAAGCCTTGATTACGCGCACGCTCGGCAGCAGCGGACCGGAGGTGTCCGCGATCGGACTGGGCTGCATGCGGCTCAGCGACGGCTACGGCCCGGCAGTCGACCAACAGGACGGTGCCGCCCTCGTCCGGGCCGCCGTCGATCGTGGCGTCACCTGCCCCCTGACGACCTGGCGGACATCCTCCGCTTCTACCGGCGCGTGCACGGCCTGAACCAGACCGCGCTCGGTGAACTCCTCGGCTACGACAAGACCTACATCTCCGCCCTGGAGCTGGGTAAGCGCGTCCTCGACGACGTCGGCTCCCGCCGCCGGGTCTGCGAGGCCCTGCGACTGCCGCCACACGTCCTCGGCATCACCGATCCCACCGATACCGACCACCGGGCCATGCTGCAATTCGGCGAGTCCACCGTTCGCCTTGCCGAAATCGCCCGCCAGTCCGGGCACGCCTCCGAAGCCGTCTCCGAGCTGTGGCCGCTCGTCGCCCGCCTCGAAGCCCGTGTCGAGCACGGTCACACTGAGTGAGACGTCCTGCACCTGCTCGCCCGGGCGCGCGTCGGCCTCGGCGTCGCCCTGGGCAACGTGCTGCCAGAAGAACGCCTGGCCACCGCAGCGCACTGGACGGCCAAGAGCCTCGAGGTCGCCGAATACTTCGACGACCCACGCATGACCTCCTACGTGCTGCGGATGCACGGCAACGAGCTGCGCAAGGCCAACCTCCGGGGCGCGGCCGTCCAGCGGCTGTGCCACGCTGTGGCCACCGCACCGGACGACACCGCCCGCGCCGCCGCCCTGCCGCTCCTCGCCCGCGCTGCCGGCACGCTGGGCAACGGCGAGCTGTTCGACCGGGTGATGCGTGAGACCGACGTCCTCCTCGACCGCGTCGACCACACCAGCCTGTTCAACCCCTTCTCGCTGCACGAGATCCGTCTGCGCGGCCTCGTTTCCACGGGGCGTACCGAGATGGCCATGCGGCTGGTGGAGCAGAGCCCTGCGCCTACAACCGTCGTGGCACCGCAATGGCGTGTAATTGAGCTGATCACCGTGGCTCACGTCCAGCTGCTGGCCGACGACCGCTCCGGCGCCGCCCAGTCGCTGGACACCGCGACCCGGGAAGCGGTCACGCAGCGCCTGCCCCACCAGCTCCAGCGCATCGTCCGCGCGGCAGGGAAACGGCTGCCTGCGCAGCACGCCACGGCGGTCCAGCTCCTCGATCGGATACGCAGTGAGATGGCCGCCTGACCAGCCGTTATTTACGGGCACGGGCGATGAGCCGGTCTGTGGCGTCCTGGACGCGCTGGACCGCCCGTCGGGTGGCGGAGATGACGATGCCGAGTTTCGGGCGGCTGCCCACCGGAATTGAGGACACGGGCGACCTGGTTGAGGTTGCTCCCGACGTGGCCGAGGTGCCTTCGGGCGGCGAAGAGTTCCGTGATCAGGTCACGATCGTCGGCGATCGCGCATCCTCGGCATGGCCGTGGAGGACGGGCTGCTGCCGAAGAACCCCTGCAAGGCGAAGTCGGTCAAGCTGCCGACCGCGACCAAGAAGAAGATCATCCCTTGGTCGTTGGAGCGCGCGCGTGCGGTCATCGCCGGTCTTCCGAAGCGCTTCCAGGCCGGCGGCAAGCTCCCCTTCGGCTGTGGCCTGCGTCAGGGCGAGGTGTTCGGCTTCGCTGTCGAGGACATCGACTTCAAGGGCGGCTGGATCCACGTCAATCGCCAGGTGCGGCTGGTCGGTACGAAGCCGGTGTTCGCCCTGCCCAAGGGCAACAAGGTCCGATCGGTGTCCTCCCGGCCCAACCCGCCGCTGCCCTCAAGGCCCACATGAAGGAGTTCCCGCCGGTCGCCGTCACTCTGTCCTGGGCCAAGCCCGACGGCGAGCCGAAGACCGTACGACTTCTCTTCGTCGACGAGAAGAACCGGGCGTACAACCGCAGCGTCTTCAACATGGGCGTCTGGAAGCTCGCCCTGGCCGCCGCCGGCGTGATCCCTCCCAGCGAGCGCGGTGCACGCTACCTCCAAGCGGCTCCCGAAGACGGCATGCACGCCCTCCGGCACGCCTACGCCTCCGTCCTCCCGGACGCGGGAGAGAGCATCAAGGCGCTCTCCGAGTACCTCGGCCACTCGGACCCCGGCTTCACGCTGCGGATGTACACGCACCTGCTGCCGTCCAGCGAGACCCGCACCCGTAAGGCGATCGACGACGCCTTCACGGAAGCGGAGCCCCAAGGCCCCTCCGGGGACATGAAAAAGGCGGGGTCCGAAAACCCCGCCCACACACCACGAATCCCCAGCTCAGGGCCACACCAGGCAATACGGCTGATGCCCCGCCTCATGCAACCGATGCGAGAAGTCCTGCCACTCATGCAGCGAATGGGAGGGGCGGGGCGCGGACCTGGGGTGTCTCGGCGAAGTGTGCGTTGACCTGCAGAAACTCCTCTCGGTAGTTCTCACGGGTCAACGCCGTTTCCCAGGCTCATGTGCCCCGGATGTGCCCTCACGAGGCGTAACTACTGCGGCGACTAGACCGGGAGCGTGACCCGGGGATTCACGGCAGAGGCACACGCGCGCATCGGGGTTCGTGATCAGACAGGTTGCCGAGGCCAGCGACCGCTCGACCCGGGTCACGTATGGCTTGGACCGAGTGATCCTTGGCGACGTAGGTGTAGATCAGGTCCACGCGACGAACGCCAGGAGTGATCACTTCGTCCGATGTGTAGAAAGTGTGACTCGGCATGCTTTGCTCGGTCTAAGCTGACCGCCATCTGAGTACGGCGTACCGGACCCGACTGCGGGAGTGCCTATGAGGCTGCTGTCCCACGTTGAAGCGAGCCCGGAGCAGATGCGCATCCTGGCTGACACGCGACCCGGATTTCACTTGGTCCGTGGGGCTGCTGGCAGCGGAAAGACGACGACTGCGCTGCTACGTCTGCGTCAGTTATGCGCCACTCGCCTGAGCCGCCGTGAGCGCCTCCAGCAGGAAGAACCGGTAAGAGTCCTGGTATTGACCTACAACAAGACGCTTCAAGGGTATGTCGCGGAGCTAGCGCGTCAGCAGGTATCTGGTTCTGCTGGTCTCGTCCTGCGTGTTGCAACGTTCGGCAAGTGGGCCGTCGACATGGTAGGCAACGAAGGGCTTGTGGACCGCGAACAAACGCGACCCGTCATCCGCAGCTTGGCTGCCTCAATTACCCTGCCTTCCGATTTCATCGTCGATGAAGTCGAATATCTCCTGGGCCGGTTTGGCTCCGAGGAACTCGACGCATACCTGACCGCCCGTCGAGAGGGTAGGGGGCAGGCACCGCGCGTCGAGCGCTCTTTGAGGAAGCGTCTTCTGGAAGAGGTCGTCACCCCCTATATCGCCCATAAGGAGAAGCGCGGCTGGAGGGATTGGAACGATATCGCTGTTGAGGCGCGACAGGTGGAGTCCCAGCCGGCATGGGATGTAGTGATCGTCGATGAGGCTCAGGACTTCAGCGCTAATCAAGTGAGAGCGATAAGTTCCCATGTGAGTGGCGACCACACCACTACCTTTGTCATGGATGCCACGCAGCGCATCTACCCGCGATTCTTCACCTGGTCCGAGGCCGGTATCCAGCTTACGAACGCATATGTCCTCCGAAGTAACCACCGCAACACCCGACAGGTGGCTGCCTTTGCCCGCGGTATCGTTGAAGGTTTGCCGTACGAGGACGACGGGACACTTCCCGATTTTCTAGCCTGCGATCGGGAGGGCCCACTTCCTGTCGTGGTGGACGGGCGTTTCAATAAACAAGTAGAATATGCCATTCAATACCTTCGCACTGAAATTGATCTGACCAGCCAGTCGGTCGCGTTTCTTCACCCCAAGGGTGGCGCATGGTTCGACTACTTGAGGCGAGCCTTGGCGACAGAAGGAATCGCATGGTGTGAATTGACCCGAGCGTCTGGGTGGCCCTCAGGCCCAGAGTCTGTGGCGCTGTGTACTGTTCACTCGGCCAAAGGGTTGGAGTTCGACCATGTATTCATGCTCGGATTGAATCAGCAAGTTACTCCTCACGGCGACGAGGAGGGTGACGCAACGCTGGACATGTTGCGCAGGCTGCTGGCGATGGGAATTGGCCGATCCCGCCAGACCGTGACTTTGGGATACAAGGCGGATGATCCGTCGACTCTAATCGGACTCCTGGTTGAAGGCACGTACAAGGAAGTGCGATTGTGACTATGACAAGCCATGCCGCCGAAGCGAAGGACTCGATCGAATCGATTGTCGCCAATCGAAGAATATCTGAAGTCCTACACTTCACTACTAACCTTGGGCTCTTGGGCATACTCGGAACGTCGGCGATTCTGAGTCGGAAGCGCCTTCCCGAAGAAAAATATGTGGAGCATATTTACACGCCAAATTGCAGCACAAGAAAGGATCGCGCCTGGTTGGACTATGTGAATCTCAGCATTTCGCGAATTAACGATTCGATGTTTGATGCCAGTGAGAGGTGGCATGAGGTAGACAATGTCTGGTGGGCGGCCCTGAGCTTCGAGGCTGGCATCCTCAGCGATCCGGGTGTTTACTTCACCACTACGAACAACATCTACCCGTCCGTGTGCCGCGCCACCGGAGCGGACGGACTAAACGCGATGTTCGCTGACGTCGTCAGTGGTCGCTACTCCCAACCGATGGCACGATTCGCTGGTCAGTCTGCCTCTTGGGCTACGGATCGTCAGGCGGAGGTGCTGTACCCGGGGCGCTTGTCCTTGGCTAAGTTGCAGCGCGTGTACGTGCGGGAGGAGCATCATGCGGATGACATCAGCGGGTGGTTCGCCAGTTTCCCGTCCACTCCTGCTGTACCGGTCGTCTGCGCACCCGAGGTTTTCACATGAGCCCCACTGACGTTACAGAGGTTCTTCAGCGACGCACAAATTCAGCACTATGGGCAGCTTGGGCTGATTCGCTGGGATTTGTCACCGAGCTAACGGATGAAGCGGGTATGCGCCGGCGTCTTGCCGGGCGTGCTTTGCTGGAGCCCTTGGAGTGGAAGCGTCGCGTTGGGGGTAAGTTTGGAGCCGCCGTAAATCTTCCTGCAGGAACCTACAGCGATGACACGCAGCTTCGCCTCGCTGTGGGGCGAGCGATTCGACCCAGTGGGTTCGATGCCGAGGCGTTCGCGAAGGTTGAGCTTCCTATCTGGACTAGCTATGCGCTGGGTGGAGGCAGGGCGTCCAAGGCCGCCGCATCGCACATTACGGGGCCGAGCATTCCCTGGTTTGGGAATTGCTTTAAAGGGTGGACGGATGCCGGAGGTAATGGCGCTGCTATGCGTGTGCAGCCGCATGTCTGGGCTGCGCAGGACCCTGGTAGGGTCGGGCCCCACCTCTTGGATGTGATTAGCGACTCTGTAATTACTCACGGGCATCCCCGAGCGCTAATTGGTGCGCTATTTCATGCGATTGCAGTTGGGTATGCGCTGGATCGAGGAAACGTCCCTAGCGTTGATGAGTGGATCAATCTAGTGGACGAGTTGCATCAATTTCCAGAAGTCATGCGCGGCCACATGGAACTGTCCATGTGGCGTGCGGCCTGGGAGCGGGACTCTCAGGCATCTCTAGATGAAGCCTGGAAATCCACAGTTATCGAGCTAGCGGAAATGATTCCCGCAGCAGATGAATTTGTTGCTGCTGCGGGTCCCGCTGTCCAGTGCGAGGACCATGTGAGGCTCGGCCAGTCATACGAGGTTCTGATTGAGAATCTCGGCTTGCGTGCGCCGGCTACGAGGGGAAGCGGTACGGCTACGGTGATTGCGGCCCACGCTATTGCTGCGGCTGGAGTGAGTGATCCCCTCCTAATCCTTCGGATGGTCATTGCCTCGCTCGGAACAGACACAGATACGATTGCTACTATGGCAGCCGCTCTTCTCGGCTGCGTGACGGTCAGCGGGCCACCCGGTGCTATTGCGGACAGAGACTATATTGTTGCGGAGTCACATCGGCTCGCCCGAATTTCGGCGGGGGAGTATGGTGAGACTGACCACTTCACTTATCCAGACTTGCTGCACTGGGAGGCGCCTAAGACTCAAGCGGGTGCCGTAGGTTTGGTGGGTGGAAAGCCTGCTGTAGCAGGACTTGGGGTATGTGAAGACTTCTCACCGGCTGGCTCAGCTCGTTCCTTCTCATGGTCGTGGGCGAAACTGGAATTTGGCCAGACGATACTGGTCAAACACCGCTCGGAGCTTGAGGAACTTCCGCAGGTGCAGTACCCGGTAGCCCAACCGGAACTCCGCGAGCAGGTGCATGATCGTCTAGAGAAGTCGGCTCAAGAACCTAGCAGCGTCCAGCAAGAAATTGATTTTCCCATGACCTCCAGTGCACTTCGAGAGAATTATTCACAACGTTCTGATCGTCGTCGGCCGGTCGGAAATCAGAGCCTCAATGTTGACGCAATGCTGGACTGGATTCGCTCCCAAGGTCATACCGATCAGGCTATTGGGTATGCTGTTCGGAGGATTGCCGAAATCGGCACTACTGAGCAGATGATTGCCTTCACTGCGACTCTTCAAGCCGAAATTAGGAACAAGAAAATCTCAGCTCCGCGCTAAGTCTGTCCGCCAGCTCCTGGTCGGCCTGCGTGTCCGTTCTGCCTGACACTTTCGGGCGTCGAATGCGATTCCTATTGAAATGCCAGCTTGGATGAGCCAAGGAGCTTCATTGCCGCAGCACCAGCAGGGCCAGATCGGCGACGAACAGTTTTGCGACGCGACGCTGATCTGGAACTACCACCAGATGGGGCACGAGCAGCGGCCGTGCTCGGCGGCGATCGGCCTGGGCAGCCACGACCTCGGTGTGGCCACCGCGGCCGCTGATTTGTATGGCGTCGGCCTCTTCCCGGTCGTGGTGTTCAGCGGAGGCAACAGTCCCACCACCCGGGCACGCTTCCCGCGCGGCGAGGCTGTCCATTACCGCGAGCACGCGCTGAGCCTGGGCGTGCCGGACGAGGCGGTCCTGGTTGAGCCGAAGGCGGCCAACACCGGCCAGAACATCACCTTCTCCCGCGAGTTGTTGGCCGAGGCTGGCGTCGAGGTCGAGTCTCTGCTGCTGATCTCCAAGCCGTACATGGAGCGCCGTTCGTACGCGACCTGCCGCAAGTTGTGGCCCGACGTGGACGTCGTGTGTGCCTCCGAGTCGCTGGAGTTGGACGACTACATCAAGTCCATCGGCGACGAGAAGCTCGTCGTGGACATGCTGGTGGGCGATCTGCAACGGGTGATCGAGTATCCGAAGCTAGGCTTCGCCGTCGAGCAGGAAGTGCCAGCGGATGTGTATGACGCTTACGAGCGACTTGTGCGGGCCGGGTTCGACAGCCGTCTCGTCACTGGCTGACGGCGACTCAGTCCCGAAGGTCTTTGACCATGACCGCGTACACCGGTGAGTCGGCGAACGGTTGCTGCTCGCCGACTCTGGTGTATCCCCATGTCTCGTAGAGCGCTTGGACCTTGGGGTGTGTGATGTCGACCAGTAGCACGGCGAGGTCTTCCGTACGTTCCTTGAGTAGCGCCTCGTGCAGGCGGTCGGCAATTCCCTGCTTACGCCAGCTTGGGCGCACCATCACCTCGGAGACCGCGTAGGTGGAGGAATAGCCGTTGTTCGGCTCGTACGCGGTGGAGCGCCACCATTCGCGGCCGGGGGCGAGCGGGGCGCCGTAGGCGAAGCCGACCGGTTCGTCTTCGTCGTACGCCACCACGCAGGAGAAGCCGTCCATGCCGGTCCAGTGATCGACGAACCAGGGGAAGCGCTGGTGGAAGGGGTCATCCATCTGGTCGGCGTAGGCGTCGGCGTGGACGTCGATGAGCATCTGCCGGAAGCCTTCGGGAAAGTTTCCCTGCTGGAAGTGACGCAGGTCGGTCACGCTCGGCTCCATTCGGTTCGCATGCGGTCTGCCCAGTCTCGTGCGTAGGAGGCGGAGGGGGCCATGACGAACAGGCCCCGGTGGAAGTCGCCCATGAGGGTGCGCATACGGCCGGGCAGTGGGTCGCCATCCATGATCGTGAAGACGTCGGTGGCTGAGGCCGTGGCCTGTTCGGCTTCTCCCTGGTGGAGCTGCGCGAGGGCGAGCTGGGCGGTCGCGAGGGCTCTGTTGCGCCGGAAGGTGGTCGGGACCCTGGCCAGAGCGCGGTGTGCCATGGCTTCGGCGTGAGCGTGGCGTCCGCTGTTGAACTGGACGATTGCGGCGAGGTGGTCGAGTTCGGCCTGCCCGTAGAAGGCGGTCCAGCGCGGACGCTCTCGGTCGGCCACCCTGTTGAAGGTGTCCTGGGCTGATCCCAGTGAACGCAGGCCCGCACGGCCGTCACCGAGAGCCGCGTATGCGAGGGCGACGCGGACTCGGCCCAGCGAGTCGAAGAACGGGTCTCGGCGACCCGCTGAGGAGGCTTGCGCGGCCTGAGCTGCCGCGAGCGCTTCGGGCCAGTTCTGTCGCTGGTAGGCGAGCATCGAGAGGTTGACCCAGACCCGCATTTCGGTGGGGCCGTCCTGGGAGAGGCCGGCGTACGTCGCTGATTCGTTCAGGTAGCTCTGGGCCTGGTCGAGGTTGCGGGCGTCGATGCAGGACCAGGCGGCGATGGTGGTGTACTCGGCGGCCAGTGCGTACAGGGCTCGGCGGACGCGTTCGCCGGCGTTGCGCTGCTGTAGCTCCAGCACCCTGTTGCGGCCCTGGGAGGCGGCCTTCTCCAGTTCCGTGTGTCCGCCCTGGCGGTCGTCGGCTTCGACAAGGGCGTTCATCCCGGCAGCGACCCGGGCCACGTCCGACATGCCGACGGTCCGGCGTTGGGCCACCAAGGGAACGGCGGCGGCTGCGCTTCCGGTCGCTGAGGTGAGGAAAGTGCGACGCCGCACGGGGTCCTCCTGCGGGTGTTGCATGGTGCGTGGTGCGCTGAACCCTAAGTCCTCGACGGGACAACCGAACACCCGCTCCAGGGCTGCACACGTGCGTCCGATGGGGCGGCGGGAGGTCCCGTTGAGGAGGTTGCGGATTGTGCGGTCGGAGACGTCACCCGGCCTGCCGGTGATATCTGCCAGCGCAGCGTTCATCCGACCAGCCAATTCTTCCTGGGTGAGCCCGAGTTCCTCCATCCGGCTCTTGAGGATGGCGTTCGCTCCCATGGACCGACCGTAGCCCTGTGGTCACTGGCCGAACCAGACCCGAGGTCACCGGAGCGTAAAGTCTTCCGGTTCGCGGAGGTACGGCGGGGCACGACATTTCCTGTTCGCCGTCGGCCAAGGGCCGTTGACTCGGTACAAGCCGTTGAGCGGGCGAGATTCCCCTTCCTGCCTCTCGATGGCGTGGAGGAAAGCCCGCCCCTGCGCACCCGTCGGGAGCGGGCGTCCCAGCCTCGGAGGGATGACCCCTTGACCATGACCGCCGCCAAACCAACAGCGACCGGTGTTCCGGGCTACACCGAGACGGTGCCGTGCGAGCCGGAGTCCGCAAGCCGCGCACGTCTGCTTGTCTCCGCGGCTCTGGACATCTGGGGCATAGGTGAGTTGGCCGAGGTGGGCACTCTGATCGTTTCGGAGCTGATCAGCAATGCCGTCAGCCACACGCCCTGTCGCGTGGTCCGTGTGGTGATTCGGCGCGAGACGGCCGAAGTGATTCGGATCGGCGTTGCCGACAAGTGCCGAGACACCCCGGAACCGGGCTGTCCTGACGGTGACTCCGAGGGCGGCCGTGGTCTGCTCCTGGTGGAGTCGCTGAGCTGGCGGTGGGGCTACGACCTGCATCGTTGGGGCAAGCTCGTCTGGGCAGAGCTGCGGGTGCCGGCCGCATGCTGATCTCGCGTATCTCGTTACGACTCCTGACCTCGGAGGAGCTTGTCGGCGACCCGTTCCCGGACGCGTGCGTGGAGTTGGCCTTCGGCCCGGTGCGTCCGTCTGACGAGGCCGGCGCGGTGGTTGTTCCAGAGCCGGTCCGGATAACTCCCCCCCGACCTTGTGCGGCTTCGCGTCGAGTCGGGACTGGCTCTCGGCGAGATGCGCGCCGAGGTGCAGCGTGCCGAGATCGCGTGGCGGCAGCAGCTCAGCCGCTGGTACGGCGACGGCCGATTGGCAGTCGAGGCCCGCGCACCGGACATCAGCCTCCTTCAACGGGTCCTGGACGGACTCCGGAATCCCGGTCCGGTTTCGACGTAGGCCCCGGCGCCTCTTCTTCCCGGCGCCCTTGAGACTCCCGCACAAGCAGGACCGCGTTCCTCGATGCCGTGCGGGTGAGCAAGTCACACGAAGGACAAGAACATCCGACAGGAAGGAAGACCGTGTTCAACCACATGGACCGCTTTCCCACGGGCAGCCCGCTGCCGCAGGGGCGTCTGACCGCTGCCCCGTGGGGTCTGCGTCGCATCGCCCCGTATCCGCCCGCCGAGGGCCCCGCCTACGCGACGGTGACGCTGGACCCGGAGACGCAAACCGCCCGGTACTTCGACACTTCCGGGGCGCCCACCATGTCCCCGGGCCACGGCACGTCCTCCGGCACGAATCCCGCGACCGGCACCACGGGCCAGGGAGACCGCAACAGCGACTCCCCGGACAGCGATACGGGGAACGACACCGACCAGTGACTCTGGTGACGAACGACGATCGTCCGGTCCTGGTCGTCACCAACCTCGACGACCCGACCGCGGACTTCGTGATCACCGAGCTGCACGACCGGGGTGTCCCGGTCGTGCGGTTCGACTCCGGTGACTTCCCCGCCACTCTGTCGTGTTCGGCCACCATCGGTGGCACCGACCGGTGGCGGGGAAGCGTGCAGACCTCGAGCCGATGTGCCGACCTGGGCGCGGTGCGTTCCGTGTACTACCGGCGCCCCTCCGGGTTTGCCTTCCCCCACCTCGACAAGCAGGACGAGCGATTCGCCGTGGCCCAGGCGCGCTACGGGCTGGGCGGCATCCTGACCTCTCTGCCCGGCTGCCTTTACGTCAACCACCCCCATCGCATCGGCGACGCCGAGTACAAGCCAGCCGGGCTTGCGGCAGCAGCGGCGGCCGGCTTCACGCTTCCGCCGACGTTGATCACCAACGTTCCCGACGACGCACGGGCCTTCATCAGGGCGCACGGCCCGGTCATCTTCAAGCCGATCTCGGTTCCGCTCTACCTGGTCGACGGCAAGGCCCAGACCGTCCCCGTGACTGAGGTGACCGCCGACGAGATCGACGACTCCGTATCCGGCACCGTGCACCTCTTCCAGAAGCGGGTGGACAAGGTTGCCGATATCCGGGTGACTGTGATCGGCGAGCAGATCTTCGCCGTGCGGATCGACTCCGGTCTCCTCGACTGGCGCACGGACTACGGCACTCACACATACACGTCGGTCGCCGCTCCGCCTGCAGTGGATTGGTCTATGCGTGCCTATCTGAAGCACTTCGGGCTCGTCTTCGGTGCGTTTGACTTCGCTCTGACCGACTGCGGCGAGTGGATCTTCATCGAGTGCAATCCTTCCGGGCAGTGGGCATGGATGGAGCCGCCGACCGGTCTGCCGATGACTGCCGCACTCGCCGATCTCCTGGAAGGAGGACTCCGTGGCTAGTGAAACCGACATCGAGACAGCCGCAGCCGATCTCCGGCGCCGGCTCGCCCGACAACTGGAGAAGGACGGCTGGCTGCGCTCGCGGCCGTGGCGGGTCGCCGTGGAGGCCGTGCCCCGCCACAGATTCATCCCGCGCTTCTACCGGGAGAGCCATGCCCCGGGCGTTACCACCTGGGAGCCGGTCACACAGGAGACGGTCGGCAAGGAGGAGTGGCTCCGGCTCGTCTACACCGACGAGACATGGATGACTCAGTTCGACGGCCGGGACATCGACTGGGCCGACCCGAAGCCGATCAGCAACGCGGCCCCGACCTCGTCGTCGACGTTGCCGAGCCTCGTGGTCCGGATGCTCGAGGACCTGGATGTGCAGGACGGCATGAATGTGCTGGAGATCGGCACCGGAACCGGTTACTCGACAGCGCTGATGTGCCACCGGCTCGGTAGCGAGGGCGTGACCTCGATCGAGACGGACGAGGGCGTGGCCCGACGAGCCGGCCACGCCCTCACCGGATCTGGTCATACTCCCCACCTGCTGGTGGGGGACGGTCGCGCCGGCCACCCCGACGGAGCCCCGTACGACCGGCTGATCGCCACGTGCGGCTTCCGCAGCATCCCGCCCGCCTGGCTGGAACAGGTCCGGCCAGGCGGGGTCATCCTCACCACCCTTCGCGGCTGGATGCGCTCCCTCGGCCTGGCCAAACTCATCGTCACGGGTGACAGCGCGAGCGGCTGGTTCAGCGAGGACGACCCGAGCTTCATGATCGCCCGCCAGCAGGACGCACCGGAGAGCCTCGGCATGGTGCCGGGCCCCGACGACGGGACGGTACGGAAAGCCGTACGCGGGCCAGAGCTTCTCACCAGCTCCGGGTCGGCGTTCATGGCGCAGCTCGCGGCGCCGGACGCCCGTTTCTTCTCGATGGCGGTCGACGGCGGCCCGGTCAGCACGTTTCTACTGGACAGCGTTACCGATTCCTTCGCCGTCCTCGCTCCCACGGACGGCGGCTGGCAGGTCAGGCAGGGCGGCCCCCGCCGCCTGTGGGACGCGATCGAGTCGGCAGTGGCCACCTGGGAGGAGTACGGCTCACCGAA
Organism: Streptomyces sp. NPDC002838; assembly: GCF_040295365.1. NCBI lineage: Bacteria > Bacillati > Actinomycetota > Actinomycetes > Kitasatosporales > Streptomycetaceae > Streptomyces > Streptomyces sp. NPDC002838. The sequence continues at coordinate 77,688 of NZ_JBEOVF010000012.1, forward strand.
CACCGCGGCGTTCGGCGTGACCGTCTCCCGCGACCAGCAGGCCGTCTGGCTTGGGAACCCGAACGGCCCACAGTGGGCGCTACCCTCCTGAGACAGCCGCCACCGACGCGAGGAACGCCAGGATGGACGACGAACCGCTGAAGGATTGGGCGGAACGCCGTGACGCGAGGATCGGCCGACTTCGCGCCGTGCCTGTCGTGCCCGGCCACGGGCCCAGGGCATCGCATCTGAATCCGGATGCGCCCCGCGCCATCGAGCGCTGGAACGGGCACGCATGGGAGCTGTACGGGTTCGCCGCCAGCCTGGCCGACGCCAAAGCCATCCTGTACCCGGAGGCCAACGAGCCTTCACCCCCAGGGCCGGTGCCGAAGCCGCTCGGCTCCGGCACCGGCAAGCACCGCAAACCCCAGGTGCCCAGGCCGGACGGTGGCGGCCGGGCACAGAGGTGATCAACGTCGCCGCGCCTGAGGCTGCTGCGTGCGCGGAGCGGCGGGGTGCCCCTCGACGTAGTGCGCGTTGGCTGCCTGGGCTCGTGGGCCGGGTGCGTGTCTTTCGCCGAGGCGGCGGATGCGCCAGGTCAGTGCTCGTGCGGGGCTGTGGGCGTCGTCGAGCGTGCGCTGGTCGAGGGCCTGGTCGAGGATCGCGGTCGGGTTGTGTCCGGCTGCTTCCGCCTCGGCGAGCACGGTGGCCAAGGCGTCCCAGGCGGTGTCGGTCAGGATGCGTTCGGTGTGTTCGGGGGCTGTCTGTTGGAGGTGGTGGGCGTAGCGGCGTTTGGTCTGCGGGCTGGGTGTCCGGCTGGCGAGGCCGGCCAGGACTGGTCCGGTGATCTGCGCGTACGCGGCCTGCAGGTGGATGAGGGTCTGTTCGGCTGCCGCCTGCTGTTGGGCGTTCTGGCGGGTGCGGTGCCAGTGCATCGCGTAGGCGACCGTGGTGAGGGCGACGTCCAGCAGCATCGCCAGCCCGGCATCGTCTCCATGTCGTGCGGGGTCCTTCCAGATCGCCTGGACACTGCGGCGCAGGACGCGGGCACTGGTGTGGTCGGCAGCGATGCGGGAGCGGGTGGCGCGCTCGAAGGCGACGGCGGCTCGTTCGAGTTCGGCCCGCACCACGGGCGGAGCGGTGAGCGGGAGCAGGTCGAGTGCTCCGCCGAGCGCGGCCAACTGGCCCTGGGCCGTCGGGGCGTCGCCGTGGGTGAGGTGATGGGGGATGCGTTCGGTGGTGGCGGTGGCCTGGTGCCAGGGGTTGCCCGGCCGGACGGTCGCGGGCTCGGGACTGGTGGTGGTGAGGCGTTCGCGGATCTTGGGCAGGGAGAGATCGCCGGCGAGGGTGGAGCCCGCGTAGAACACGGGCTCGCCTTTGTCGTTGGTGTCGCCGGGCAAGGCGAAGTTGCAGCCGAGTGCATCGCCGGAAGGGCCGAGCTTCAGGCGCACAGCCACACCCGTTGTCTCCAGCAGGGCGAGAACTCGGCCTTGGTGGAGGCGGCTGCCATGGCGCGGCGGACGCGCAGGCGCAGGATCTCGCGGGAGGTGGCGTCCTGGCCCAGGCGCTTGGCTTTGAAGTGTTCCTTGCTGGTGGGGCGCTTGGCGGCGGTGCCGTCGCCCGGCTTCAACCGCCTGAGCCCGTAGTCGGCTTCGATCTGGCGGGCTTCGCGCTGGTCGTAATCGCGCTGGGGACGGCGGCCGTCCTGACGTACGAGGGTGGCGGCGATGTGGATGTGGTCGTCTGCGTGGCGGACGGCCACCCAGCGGCAGGCTTCCTCGTCGCCCTCGGGGGCGATGCCGGCTGCGGCCCACGATCCGGCGGGCGATGTCCGCCCACTGGGCGTCGGTGAGGATCGGGTCCTCGGGTGCGGCACACGGGGCAGTGCCACACGGTGTGTCTTCGACATGGGCGACTGGAAGCGGGTGCTGGCCGCTGCCGGCGTCATCCCTCCCCGAGAGCACGGCGCCCGCTACCTCCAAGCGGCTCCCGAAGACGGCATGCACGCCCTCCGGCACGCCTACGCCTCCGTCCTCCCGGACGCGGGAGAGAGCATCAAGGCGCTCTCCGAGTACCTCGGCCACTCGGACCCCGGCTTTACGCTCCGGACGTACACGCACCTGCTGCCGTCCAGCGAGACCCGCACCCGTAAGGCGATCGACGACGCCTTCACGGAAGCGGAGCCCCAAGGCCCCTCCGGGGACATGAAAAAGGCGGGGTCCGAAAACCCCGCCCACACACCACGAATCCCCAGCTCAGGGCCACACCAGGCAATACGGCTGATGCCCCGCCTCATGCAACCGATGGCTGAAGTCCTGCCACTCATGCAGCAGTTGGTACACATTGAACGCATCCCGAGGCCCACCCCGGTCCGGCACCGTCGACCAGATGAACGCCGCCGCGCCCACCGCCTCCTCGCCGATGCCGCGCAGAGGGTCGACGACCGTCATGGGGAGCTTGACCACGGCGTAGTCGGGGTGCAGGACGACCAGTTCGAGCGGCGGGACCTTGTGCAGCGGGACGCCCTCTATGCCGGTGAGGACCATCGCCGCCATCGTCTCCGGCTTGATCTTCGTGAACATGCCGTTCATGCCGAGCTCGTCGCCGCCGAGTTCCTCGGGGCGCATCGAGATCGGGACGCGGGCCGCGGTCGCGCCGTCCGGCGCGCCGAAGTACTTGTACGTCACCCCCACCCGACCACCATTCCTGCTCCCCGCCCGCAACCGGTCGACCCGTCGGTCGAGCCGGTCGGACTCACCGGTTCCACCGGGTTCTCCCTGGCCTCCCTGGCCACCCTGGCCGCCCTGGCCACCCGGTCCACCCGGTATTACGTGTCCCTGACGTGCTTCGTTCGATTCCTCCGCGTCGCGCCGGTGCCTTCCCCGCCGGGCACGTCGAGGACCCAGGTCGTCAGTCCCCTCGCCCAGTCCGCCACCGCGATGCATATCTCCACCCGACTGCTTTTCTAGGACGCGTGGCCCCCGCCGCGCAACCCGATCATCGTGTCAGTGACCTCCCCCACGGCCGCCCGCCGAAACGTGCGTTGAAACACCTGTCCGCAGGATCTTCGCAGCCCCTGAACGAGCCGCACTACAGATTTGCCCCCGTGAGCTGTGTGTATCAGGTCTCAGTCTCGCAGATGTCTCAGAGGTTGCAGGCGGGGAGACTGGCTGCCGGGTCAGTAGCGGCCGACCCGTGCGCCACTCGGCCCCGCCCCCGTACCTCGCTGCCGTACCTGCCCCCTGGCCTACCCTGAGGAGGTCACTGGCAAGCGGAGTCCGAGAACGTCGGAGAAGGTCGGAGAAGTCGCAGGTCATGAGCGAAACGCCCTATTCATACGATGCGCCTGTCTCACAGGCTCTTTTCGACCGTGCGGCCGCCGTCACACCCGGCGGCGTGAACTCCCCGGTGCGTGCCTTCCGCGCCGTGGGCGGAACGCCCCGGTTCATGGTGTCCGGCAGTGGTCCGTATCTGACCGATGCGGATGGGCGCGAATACGTCGATCTCGTCTGTTCCTGGGGGCCCATGATCCTCGGGCACTCCCACCCCGAGGTCATCGCCGCCGTGCAGGACGCCGTCTCCCGCGGGACCTCCTTCGGTACGCCCGGTGAGGGCGAGGTCGCGCTCGCCGAGGAGATCGTGGCCAGGGTCGAGCCCGTCGATCAGGTGCGGCTCGTGTCCAGTGGGACCGAGGCCACCATGTCGGCCATCCGGCTCGCCCGCGGGTTCACCCGGCGCACCAAGGTGATCAAGTTCGCCGGGTGTTATCACGGGCACGTCGACTCGCTGCTCGCCGCGGCGGGGAGCGGCGTCGCGACCTTCGCTCTGCCCGACACCCCGGGCGTCACCGGTGCCCAGGCCGGCGACACCATCGTGCTGCCGTACAACGACCTCGAAGCCGTGCACGAGGCCTTCCACCGGCATCCCGGCGAGATCGCCTGCGTGATCACCGAGGCCTCGCCGGGCAACATGGGCGTCGTACCGCCGTTGCCCGGCTTCAACCAGGGGCTGAAGGACGCCTGCGCGAACAACGGGGCGCTCTACATCTCCGACGAGGTCATGACAGGCTTCCGGACCAGCCGCGCCGGATGGTACGGCGTCGACGGCGTCCGGCCCGACCTGATGACCTTCGGGAAGGTGATGGGGGGCGGCTTCCCCGCCGCCGCCTTCGGCGGTCGCGCCGATGTGATGGAGCACCTCGCGCCCGCCGGCCCGGTCTACCAGGCCGGCACCCTCTCCGGGAACCCCGTCGCCACCGCCGCCGGGCTCGCCCAGCTGCGGCTCCTCGACGACGCGGCCTACGCCAAGGTCAATGCCGTGTCCGCGCAGATCCAGGCGCTGGTCTCCGAGGCGCTCACCAAGGAAGGCGTCGCGCACACCCTGCAGAACGCCGCCAACATGTTCTCCGTCTTCTTCACGGACCGTCCGGTCCGTGACTACGAGGACGCCAAGGCGCAGGAGTCGTACCGCTTCACCGCCTTCTTCCAGTCTCTGCTGGCGAACGGCGTCTACCTGCCGCCGTCGTCCTTCGAGTCCTGGTTCGTGTCCACGGCCCACGACGAACGGGCCGTCCAGCGGATCGCCGACGCCCTTCCGGCGGCGGCCCGAGCGGCTGCGGAGGCGACGCAGGCATGAGTGACAAGAACGCAGCCACCAGCGCGGCCGAAGGTGACATCACCGTCGTTCACCTCATGCGCCACGGCGAGGTCGCCAACCCGGACGGCGTCCTCTACGGCCGTCTCGCCGGCTATCACCTCTCCGAGCTCGGCCGGCAGATGGCCGACCGGGTCGCGGAGCACCTCGCCTCCCGCGACATCACCTACGTCTGCTCCTCCCCGCTGGAGCGGGCCCAGGAGACGGCGACCCCGATCGCCAAGGCGCACGGCCTGGACATCGCCACCGACGAGCGGCTCATCGAGGCCGAGAACGTCTTCCAGGGCAAGACCTTCGGGGTCGGGGACGGGGCGCTGCGGCGGCCCGAGAACTGGAAGCACCTCTTCAATCCCTTCAAGCCATCCTGGGGCGAGCCGTACGTCGACCAGGTCATCCGCATGAGGGGTGCGCTCGACGCGGCCAAGGACCGGGCGCGGGGGCACGAGGCCGTGCTCGTCTCCCATCAGCTGCCGATCTGGATCGTGCGGTCGTATGTCGAGAAGCGGCGGCTGTGGCACGACCCGCGCAAGCGGCAGTGCACGCTCGCGTCCCTGACGACCTTCACGTACCAGGGCGACAAGATCGTCTCCGTCGGCTACACCGAGCCGGCCCGTGACCTCGTCCCCGCCCACCTCCTCGCCGGTGCCAAGCCGGTGAAGGGGAAGGACAAGGCCTTCGGCGCCTGAGACTTCTTCGGTGCCTGAGCATCGTGGGAGCGGTATCTGCGGTTCCTGTGGCGTGTTTGTGACGTTTGTTGCGGAATGCGCGTGATCAACAGGAACCTCCTCGTCCGTCACGTCCTCTGACTGGGTGACCACCACAGGACGTGACGAACGGGGATGCAATGCGCACTCTCACCCGAAGGGGAGCAATCGGACTCGGCGCGGGGGCCGCGGCCGCCGTAGGACTCGCGGGGTGTGGCACCCTCACGTCGTCAGACGACCCGACCCCTGCCGGAGGTTCCGGGACGGACGGGAACAAGCCCTCGGGCAGCCCGAAGCCCACCGCGCGCCCCCTCGGCGACGGCTCCACCTCCTTCACCGGCAAGCAGCCCCACCAGCCCGCGAAGCCCGAGCCGTTGGAACCGGGGCAGACCCCGCCGCAGTTCGTCGTCTTCTCCTGGGACGGGGCGGGGGAGGTCGGAAATGGCCTGTTTCCGCGGTTCCTGGACCTCGCCAAGGAACACGGCGCGTCCATGACCTTCTTCCTCTCCGGGCTGTATCTGCTGCCCGAGTCGAAGAAGCGGCTCTACCACCCGCCGAACAACCCGCGCGGCGCCTCCGACATCGGCTACCTCACCGACGCGCACATCAAGGACACGCTCAACAGCGTCCGCCGGGCCTGGCTGGAGGGCCACGAGATCGGCACCCACTTCAACGGGCACTTCTGCGGGGAGGCGCACGGCTCGGTCGCGCACTGGACGCCGCGGCAGTGGCGCAGCGAGATCGACCAGGCCAAGTCCTTCGTCAAGCAGTGGCGGACCAACACCGGGTGGACCGATCTGCCCGCCCTGCCCTTCGACTACGACAAGGAACTCGTCGGCGGCCGCACGCCCTGCCTCCTCGGCCAGGGCAACCTGCTGCCCACCGCCCGCGAACTCGGCTGGCGTTACGACGCCTCCTCGCCCGGCGGGCGTCAGGTGTGGCCTCAGAAGCAGCAGGGGATATGGGACCTGCCGTTGCAGCAGATACCTTTCCCCGGACGCTCGTTCGAAGTCCTGTCCATGGACTACAACATGCTGGCCAACCAGTCGATCAACTCCACCAACGCCCCCGCCCACAACCACCCGCGCTGGCGGCAGCAGTCCGCCCAGGCGTACATACAGGGATTCAAGCGGGCATACGAGACAAACCGCGCCCCTCTCTTCATCGGCAACCACTTCGAGCAGTGGAACGGCGGCATCTACATGGACGCCGTGGAAGAGGCGTTCAAGCACATCGCGCGGGAGAAGGAGAAGGGCGAGGACGTACGGCTGGTCTCCTTCCGGCAGTTCGTGGACTGGCTGGACGTGCAGAAGCCCGAGGTGCTGGCCAAGCTCCGTACGCTGGAGGTCGGGCAGCAGCCCGTCGGTGGCTGGAAGGAGTTCCTCGAGGACACCGGCGCCACGGCCTCGCGGGACCCCGGGCAGGCCGCCTGAAATGCGGATTTCCCCCCGCAAGGGGGGTGCGCAAGATCCCCGGAATGGGCATGCGAAACTTTTCACATGAGTGCCGCCAGCCGCGCCCCCCTGCGCTCGACCAACCCGATCCACTCGCGCAACCGGATCCCTTCGCGCCGTGCCGCCCTGATGACCGCCGGCGCCGCCGTCGCGGCGCTGCTCGTGTCCGCGTGCTCCTCCGGGGGCACCTCCGGCGGGGGTGGCGACACCAACTTCGTGATGGGCGAGGACGGCATCGCGACCGTCAAGCAGGGCGAGCGGGCCGCGGCCCCCGACCTGTCCGGCAAGACCATCGACGGCAAGCAGCTCGACGTCTCCTCCTACAAGGGCAAGATCGTCGTCCTGAACGTGTGGGGCTCCTGGTGTGCCCCCTGCCGCGCCGAGGCGCCGGGCTTCCAGAAGGTCTACCAGGACGTCAAGGCCAAGGGCGTGCAGTTCGTCGGCATCAACACCCGTGACACCAGCACGGCCAACGCCCTCGCCTTCGACAAGGAGTACGGCGTCACCTACCCCAGCCTGTACGACCCGACCGGCAAGCTGATGCTCCGCTTCAAGAAGGGCACGCTCAACCCGCAGGCGATCCCCTCCACGCTCGTCATCGACCGGGACGGGAAGATCGCGGCCCGCTCGCTGGCCGCGCTCAGCGAGGAGAAGCTGCGCGGCATGCTCGACCCGGTCCTCGCGGAGAAGTGACGTGAGCGCAGCGTTCACGCTCGCCGCGACGGGCTACAACGGCACGGTGCTCAACGGCGCCCTGCTCGTCGCGCTGCCCATCGCGCTGCTCGGCGGCCTCGTCTCCTTCTTCTCCCCGTGCGTCCTGCCGCTGGTCCCCGGCTACCTGTCGTATGTGACCGGCGTCACCGGCACCGATCTGGCCGAGGCCAGGCGTGGCCGGATGGTCGCGGGCGCCTCCCTGTTCGTGCTCGGATTCACCGCCGTGTTCGTCTCCAGCGGAGCCCTGTTCGGCTACTTCGGCGACACGCTCCAGGAGCAGAAGGGCATCCTGTCCAAGGTGCTCGGCGTGCTCATGATCTTCATGGGCCTCTTCTTCATGGGCCTCATCCCCGGGATGACCCAGCGGGAGTTCCGCTTCCACAAGAAGCCGGTGGCCGGACTGGTCGGCGCCCCCTTCCTCGGCGCGCTGTTCGGCATCGGCTGGGCGCCCTGCATCGGCCCGACCCTCGCCTCCGTACTGGCCCTGTCCTCCCAGCAGTCGAGCGCGGGCCGCGGGGCCCTGCTGACCGTCGCCTACTGCCTCGGCCTCGGCCTGCCCTTCGTGCTCGCCGCGGTCGCCTTCCGCAAGGCGCTCGGTGCCTTCGGCTGGGTCAAGCGCCACTATGTCTGGGTGATGCGGATCGGCGGCACCATGATGATCGTGACCGGTCTGCTGCTGCTGACCGGCGCGTGGGACCGCATCGTGTCGGAGATGCAGGTCTGGTCCAACGGCTTCACTGTGGGGATCTGATCGATGAGCAAGACCACCACCGACACCACCCCTGACCGGGCGGCCGAGGACCGGGACCTGAGCGCCGCCGGCTCCCAGCTGTCCACCGCGCCCGTGGAGGGCCCGCCCAACCTGCCCTCCCTCGGCGTGATCGGCTGGCTGCGCTGGTTCTGGCGGCAGTTGACCTCCATGCGGGTCGCCCTGCTGCTGCTCCTGCTGCTGGCGCTCGGCGCGATCCCCGGCTCGCTCATCCCGCAGTCCGGCGTCGACGCGACGAAGGTCGCCGACTTCCGCGAGAAGAACCCCGCCCTCGGGGACATCTACGACAAGCTCGGCCTCTTCCACGTCTACAGCTCGGTGTGGTTCTCCGCGATCTACATCCTGCTGTTCGTCTCCCTCATCGGCTGCATCGTGCCCCGCACCTGGCAGTTCGTGGGCCAGCTGCGCAGCCGCCCGCCGGGCGCGCCCAAGCGACTGACCCGGCTGCCCGCCTACACGACCTGGCGCACCGAGGCCGAGCCGGAGCAGGTGCGCGAGGCCGCGCTCGCCCTGCTGAAGAAGCGCCGCTTCCGCGCCCACCTCACCGGTGACGCCGTCGCCGCCGAGAAGGGCTACCTGCGCGAGATCGGCAACCTCGCCTTCCACATCGCCCTCATCGTGATGCTGGTCGCCTTCGCCTGGGGCCAGCTGTTCAAGTCCGAGGGCAACAAACTGGTCGTCGAGGGCGACGGCTTCTCCAACACCCTCATCTCCTACGACGACTTCAAGTCGGGCAACCTCTTCAGCAACGACGACCTGACGCCGTTCAGCTTCACCCTGGACAACTTCACCGGCACCTACGAGACCAGCGGCCCCAACAAGGGCACTCCGCGCACCTACCAGGCCACCCTCAACTACAGCGAGGGCGCCTACGGCAAGGAGAAGAAGACCCTTGTCAAGGTCAACCACCCGCTGGAGATCGGCGACTCGAAGGTCTACCTCACCGCCCACGGCTACGCCCCCGTCATGACCGTCCGCGACGGCAAGGGCAAGGTCGTCTACAGCGACGCCGTCCCGCTGCTGCCGCTCGACTCCAACGTCACCTCCTCCGGCGTGGTCAAGGTCCTCGACGGCTACAAGAACGCCAAGGGCGTCAGCGAACAGCTCGGCTTCCAGGCCTTCCTCCTGCCGACGTACACAAAGGGCAACGAGGTGGCCTCCACCTTCCCCGCGCTGCTCAACCCGGTGCTGAACCTGCAGGCCTACCACGGCGACCTCGGCGTCAACTCGGGCATCCCGCAGAGCGTGTACCAGCTCGACAAGTCGCACATGAAGCAGTTCAAGAACTCCACGGGCGGGGTGCTGAGGGAGAACCTGAGGCCCGGCGAGACCATGAAGCTCCCGAACGGCGCGGGCTCGATCACCTACGAGAGCACCAAGGAGTGGGCCAACTTCCAGGTCACCCAGCAGCCCGGCAGCGGCTGGGCGCTGGGCGGCTCGCTCGCCGCGATCTTCGGTCTGGCCGCCTCCCTGTTCATCCAGCGCCGACGCGTGTGGGTGCGGGCGGCGAAGGGCGCCGACGGTGTGACGGTCGTCGAGATGGCAGGCCTCGGCCGCAGCGAGTCCGCCAAGGTGCCCGAGGAACTCGGCGATCTCGCCGGGATCCTGTACGACCGGGCCCCGGGCGCGCCGGATCCCGACGACGACCCCGCAGAACCCGCAGAACCTTCAGTTTCCCCCGACCCCGTTGCCACCGCCGAAGGGGCTGAGAATCAGTGACTCTCGCCGCCGCAACCGATCTGGCCGCCGCCGCCAACGAGAACCTGGCCAACATCAGCAACACGCTGATCTACTCCTCGATGGCCGTCTACACCCTGGCCTTCTTCGCGTACATCGCCGAATGGCTCCTCGGCAGCCGCAGCAAGGTCGGCCGCACCGCCGCCGCGCTCACCTCCAAGTCGCAGGCCAAGGCTCCGGCCGTCACCGTGAAGCAGGCCGGCGGCACCGCCGTACTGGAGCGGCCGCAGGTCGTCGTCCGGGCCGCGGCCGGCGCACGCGACGTGCCCGACGGGCCGGGGGCGCACGGCGGGGACGAGCAGGGCGACCTCTACGGGCGTATCGCCATCTCTCTCACCGTGCTCGCCTTCCTGATCGAGCTGGGTGGTGTGGTCGCCCGGGCCCTGTCGGTGGAGCGGGCGCCGTGGGGCAACATGTACGAGTTCAACATCACCTTCTCCACGGTGGCCGTCGGCGTGTACCTCTCGCTGCTGGCGCTGAAGAAGAACGTGCGCTGGCTCGGGCTGTTCCTGATCACCACGGTCCTCCTCGACCTCGGTCTCGCCGTCACTGTCTTGTACACCGCCAGCGACCAGTTGGTTCCCGCCCTCCACTCGTACTGGCTGTATATCCACGTCTCCACCGCGATCTTCTGCGGCGCGGTGTTCTACGTCGGCGCGGTCTCCACGATCCTGTACCTGTTCAAGGACTCCTACGAGAACAAGCTGGCGACCGGCGGCACGCCCGGGAAGTTCGCCAACTCGGTCCTGGACCGGCTGCCCGCCGCGGCCTCCCTCGACAAGTTCTCCTACCGCGTCAACGCGGCCGTCTTCCCGCTGTGGACGTTCACGATCATCGCGGGCGCGATCTGGGCGGGCGACGCCTGGGGCCGCTACTGGGGCTGGGACCCCAAGGAGACCTGGTCCTTCATCACCTGGGTCGCCTACGCCTGCTACCTGCACGCCCGCGCCACGGCCGGCTGGAAGGGCCGCAAGGCCGCCTACCTGGCGTTGATCGCGTTCGGTTGCTGGCTGTTCAACTACTACGGCGTCAACATCTTTGTTTCGGGCAAGCACTCCTACGCGGGTGTGTAGTTCTTCGCGGCTTTCAACCACTACGGCGTCACCTCGTGCGGATGCCCGCGCCCGGGGCCACGCTGGTGTCATGACCGGTTCCATCGGACCCATCGAACAGGGCACCAGCCAGACCCGCGGAAACACGCACATCCTCCACTTCCTGGTACGGCTCCCGAGGCCCATGGAGACGGTCTGGCCGGCGTTCTCCACCCCTGAGGGGCTCGCGTCCTGGTTCACCACCGCCGACGTCCTGGAACCCCGCCTCGGCGGCGCGGTCACCCTGCGTGACCTGGGGTCCGGACATGTGACCGCGTGGGACGTGGACCGGGTCGCCGAGTACACGGTGGAGGGCGGCGGCCGGATCCGCTTCCATCTGGAGCGGGACGGGGAGGAGGGGTCCGCCCTCCGCTTCACGCACGAGTTCCGGGGGGACGGGGAGTCGGAGTCCCGCTGGCGGGGACGGTTCGAACGACTGATCGATCAACTGGAGCATCACGTCTAAGACGGCGGCAGGCACTCCTTCGACGGCGGCTTCCCCTCCGGCCAGGCGATCTTCACGAAGCGGGCCGTGCCCTCGGAGGTCAGTTCCACGATCGGTACGGCCTTGTTGTGCGGGTTGCCGTGGTTGTCCAGGCAGATCCAGCCGCTCGCGCCGTTCACCCGCTGCTGCGTGCCCTTCATCAGGCGCCACTCGTTGCCGACGTCCTCCAGCGCCGGGAGGGTCTTCCCGGCCGGCTTGGCTTCGCGGATGCCCTGGAAGGTGAGCCGCATGGCGTCGTACGCGATGATCAGCTGGCCGTCCTCCAGGTCGACCTCTCCGATGGGCCCCACCTTGTCGCCCTGGGCCTCGGCCACCAGATCCAGGAGGGCCTTCGCGTCCTGGGCGGAGCCGCCGGTCGCGGCCGGGCCCTTCACCCAGGCGTCCGGGTGGGCGAGGGCCGTGTAGCGGACGGAGAGGTTGCGCTTGAGGGCGTCCCGGTCGAGCTTCCGGTCACCGGTGAGGTAGGAGGCCTCGTCCCCGGTCAGCAGGGTGAACTTGCGGTCCTGGCAGCCTCGTTGGCCCAACGCGTTGATGAACTGCCGCAGCTGGGTGTGCCGCCCGGCGAAGAGGATGGTGTCCGTGCTGTCGCCGGTGTCGCAGACCAGGTGGGTGATCTGCCGGAAGTCGTTGGCGGTGTTGCCCTCCTGACTGCGGTCGTCGGGCGGGTTGAACGACCAGGGCGCGTACGGGGACCCCTTCAGCAGCCTCTCGAACGAGCTCTGCAGCGTCCGCGCGTACGGGTCGTCGCCCCTCTGGTCGTGCACCAGCACCGCCTTTTCGGCCGAGACCTTGGCGAAGGACGTGAGCGCGCGGGCCTCGTCGGAGTTGGTGGGGGAGACCCGGGCGAGCCCCGGGAAGGGATCCTTGCCGTTCTGCCCGTTGGCGAGGTCGTCGGCGGTGATGGAGGTGCCGACCACCGGGATACCGCGGCTCGTGAGCTCCGCGACGGCCTTCTTGTTGTTCGCGGTACTCAGCCCGACCCCGGTGACCGCCCGCAGCTGGTCCTCGCCCTCCGTCATCCGCTCCAGCTGGTCGACCGTGTGCTGCCAGTGCGCCCCGGTCGCCCCCGGGTTGGCGAGCACGAGCCGGATCGCGGGCAGGGCGCCGTTGGAGGAGTGGTTGGCCCGGTACTGCGCCAGATACGCGCCCTGCAACTCGTGCAGCACGTCACCCAGGTTGTCGGGGTCGGTCGCGGTGAAGGGCTCCAGCAGGGCGACGGTGACGTAACTGCCGTCCCTGAGGGACCGGTTCTCGCGGTCGATCGCCCGTATGGCGTCCCGGAGCTGGGGCCGGCCGAAGTAGTAGTCCGTCGTCGACACGCCCACGCACTCGTCGCTGCCCTCGGGCATGACGACACCGGGGGCGCAGGACCGGTCGTCGCGGAGCAGCGCCCGGCCGCCGATGACCAGACCGGTCACCACCGCGGCGGCGACCAGCAGGGCGAGGTAGCGGCGCAGGGGGATCTCCCAGACGCCCTCGCGCAACCACACTCCGAAACCGCGTGCCATCACGCCTCCCCGTCCCCGTTGTCGCCGTCCCCGTCGTCCGGAACCCGAAGCGACCTGCCCGCGAGCGCGTCCTCCGGCCAGTCCCGCGAGGCCCGCCACAGCAGCGCGTTGCCCGCCGGCCGCAGATTGGACAGCTGCTCCAGCTCGAACCGCAGCCGGTCGCACACCTTCGCATCGGGCAGCGCGAGCGGGTCGGTCAGCTGCCACACGGCGTGCAGCAGCCGTCGTATCCGCAAGTGCAGTACGGCGTCCACACCCTCCGGCACGACCTGTCCGGCGTCCGTACGGCCCAGTGCGATCGCCGCCCGCCGGTCCTCGCTCCCGGCGAAGTCGCGGCCCTCGGCGTCGTGCGCGTGGAAGTAGGGCGCCGAGGCGATGAAGCGCAGGGACCGCAGCCAGGTGCGGATGTCCAGGGTGGGGAAGGCGTCGCGCAGATACGCCACCGCCGACTCGGCCGCACCCAGGGCGAGTTCGTGATGCAGCCGGTATCGGGCGCGGGCGGGATCGTCGTCGTCACCCGAGGGCTCGTAGTGCCGGATCAGCGTCTCGTGCGCCTCCCGCCACTGCCTGTGGTCGGCATCCCGGTGATGGAGCCGCAGCAACAGCAGGGTCCGTATGAAGGAATCCCCGACGAACCGGCCCGGCACCTCGGGCAGCCCCTCCCGCACGAGCCGGGTCTGAAGGGCTCGTACGTCCGCCGGTCCGAAGTCGTCCGGGAGGAGCGCGTCGGCGAGCGCGCACGCCGAGTCGTGGTCGTGGGCGGCGGCCAGCACGGTCAGCTCGGCCAGGCGGTCGGCGGGCACCAGCCGGTCGAGGAGTTCGAGGTAGGTGGGCCGCCCGTCGCGGTCCTCGTGCTGCCGTACGTCGGCGGTGAGCAGTTCCCCGAGCGAGGCGGCGCCCGGCAGGTTCTGCGCGGCGGAGTCGGCGAGCAGGACGATGCCGAGCGGATTGCCGCCGGTCAACCGGTGAGTGGCGTACGGGAGTTGGGACGGAACCGGGGCATCGGTACAGACCGCGCCCACGAGGTGCAGGGTGTCGTCGGGGCCGAGCGGAGGCAGCGCTACCAGCAGCGCCCGGGAGGACGGGGCCGCAGGGTCCGGCGTCCAGTCGCTGCGCCGCACGACTTCGACCAGGGACCGCCGTACGGCGTTGCGCAGGGCGGGCTGGTCGTGGCCGCGCAGCCCGCCGATGAACACGACCTGGTCGGCGATCCCGTCGGCGCGGTCGCGCAGTACGGCGTCGGTGAGCCCCGGGCCGGGCGCGGACTGCGCGTTGTCGACGAGCACGACGGCTCGCCCCAGTCGCCGCATGCGCGGCAGCACGCCCGCGTAGGCGTCGGTCAGGTCGGCGAGCAGCGCCCGCACCAGATACCGCTCGGCGTGTTCACGGGAGGTGCCGCCGGCCCGGAAGTGGCCGGAGAGCAGGATGAGGCCGCGCCGGGCGTTGCCGCTCGCGTTCGGGTAGTCGCGCCACCAGGTGGCGGCCCGCTGGTGGCGCCGGCTGACGAAACTGTCGGAGAAGGACTCCAGGGTCGCCTCGATCGCCGACGCCACGAGGGGCCCGGTGCCGCTCACCGCCGCGACGACGTTGGCGGTGACCCGGCCGACCATCCGCCCCGCGAACCCGCCGATCCACGACCCGCCCTCGTTCAGCAGCAGGATCCGCTCCACCTCGCGCCGGATCCGCTCGGAGTCGGCGTCGCCCCAGCCGCCCGCCGCCACCGCGACCAGCCCCGACATCAGCCGCGGGAACGTGATCCGCCCGGCGCCGGTCACCGGCTCGGCGAGCTGCTCGGCGACCACCAGCAGCGCCTGCGACACCGGCGACCAGGCCTCGGCGGGCCGCCCGCCGGACGGCGCCGCGAACTGGGCCTCCTCGCAGTCGATCAACGCGACCGGGGTGTGCCCCTTGTAGGCGTCCCGCAACTCGTCGAGCACCGCGCTCTTGCCCAGCCCGCGCCCGCCGGTGAGCAGGACGAACGGCAGCTCCTTGGCATGCTCGACGGCGATGGCCCGGTGCTGATGGGGGCGCAGGCCCACGAGTCGCGGGGCCAGACCGGCCGGATCCGTGTCGAACAGTGCGCCGCGCCCGTGCAGCCGTCTGCCCACCAGCATCTCTCCCCCCAGAGCTCCAATACCAGGGTAAGTAGGGGGAGTTGGTACGGGCCAGACCGCGTGATGTCCGTTGCGTTACGAAATTCTCGGCCTGTTGCCCGGCCTGTCAGTCGACTGTGATCGAGTTCAGCTTCTCCCGCAGATACGCATGGGAGTCCACGGGTTCGTACGCCACCCGCCCCACCGGCGCCGGAACCGACTCCACGCGCGTGCCCGGAGTGCACTCGCCGAAGTAGACGAGCGACATCAGCTCCTCGGCGGGCGCGTCGGCCGGCGGGGGCAGGACACGGTGCCGCCCCGACCGCCACCGGTCACCCGTCCAACGGGCCATCAGATCCCCGATGTTGATGGTGAACGCGTCCGGGTCGTACGGCGCGTCCTCCCAGCCGCCGTCGTCCGTGTAGACCTGCAAGCCGCCCTTCCCGGCCTGCCGGTCGAGGATCGTCACCGTCCCGAAGTCGGTGTGCGGGCCGATCCGGAACTGCCCCGGCTGCGGTTCCCCGACGACGTCGGTCCCCGGATACCAGTTGATGTTGAAGCCGTAGGTCGGGTGGTCCATGTGCCGGGAGAAGAAGTCGGCTTCGAGGCCGAGGGCGTCACCGAGCAGGGAGAGGAGCCGCTTCTCCAGCGCGGCCATCCGGGCCAGGTACTCCTCGCACAGCGTCTGCAGTTCCGGCACCTCCGCGGGCCAGACGTTGGGCGCGTACCACTCCGCGTTGACGACCGGGTCCTCGAAGGGCTCGTGCGTCGCGAAGGTCAGCGACTCCTTCAGATCCGGCGGGGTCTCGGTCCCCTCCGAGTACCCGTTGGCCTCGGCTCCCGGCCCGAGCCAGCCGCGCCCGCCGACCTTCGCGGCGTACGGCTGCTTGACCTCGGCGGGGAGCGTGAAGAACCTACGCGCGGCCTCCCGGATGCGGGCGCGCAGGGACGGGTCCACGCCGTGCCCGGTGACCAGGAGGAAACCGGCGGCCTGGAGGGCGTCGTCGACGGTGCGGGCGATGTCCTCGCGCGTCTCGGCGTCACCCGGCAGCCACGGCTGAAGGTCGATGGTCGGGATGCGCGGGGTACCGGGGGCAGGGGGGCCAGGGGGCTTACTCACCGATGTCCTCATTCCACAGTGCGGGATGATCCTTGATGAACTCGCGCATCATCTCGACGCACTCGGGATCGTCCAGGAGCACGATCTCCACGCCGTGCTCCGCCAGCCAGTCGTGCCCGCCGTGGAAGGTGGCCGCCTCGCCGATCACGACCCGAGAGATGCCGAACTGGCGCACCAGACCGGAGCAGTACCAGCACGGCGAGAGGGTGGTCACCATCGTCGTACCGCGATACGACCGCTGCCGTCCCGCCGCCCGGAAGGCGGCCGTCTCCGCGTGCGTGGAGGGGGCGTCGTCCTGGACGCGCCGGTTGTGGCCGCGGCCGAGGAGGGTGCCGTCGGGGCCGTAGAGCGCGGCGCCGATCGGGATGCCGCCCTCGGCGAGGCCGGCGCGGGCCTCCGCCACGGCGGTGGCGAGCCAGGCCGTCGCCTGTTCCTTGGGGTCCATACCTTCACTCTCCTGTGCGCGAAACACGAGGGCAACGTGCGGAAAGTACTCTCCCGGCATCCCGCAGCCGGACGAACTGTCAGCGCCCTGGAGGCTCCCGTGAACGGCGACGGGGGCGGCGGGTTCCGGCCGGGCACGCTGTGGATGGCATGGCTCTACAGCGAGGACGACACGTCATGGGTCACCGCCCGGCGGCTGACGGGCGACGAGGCATGGCGGACCGGAGCCGTACGGGCGGCCGACTCCCTGATCCAGCGGTGCAACCCGCGCGGGCGCTCGGTCAGAGCCTGGGGCGCACTGACCGATCAGAAGAACGTGCCTCGGCGAGTTCGAGGGCCGCGTTCCAGGTGGCGCGCTGCGATATCAGCCGCCGGTACTTCATCACCTCGGCACGCATGTCCACGGCGAGGGCGCCGATGACCCGGTCGTTCGCACGATAGAGCGCGGTGAACGGACCTCCGTCCGTGTTGTCGCCCGCGACCACCTCGACGCCGACGTCGTGCCCGTCGGCGGCGGAGATTCCGGCGAACTGGATCCGACTCGCGTACCAGTCCGACCAGAAGTACGGGACCGTCTCGTAGGGCCGCGTCTGCGAAGGGGCGACGGCGTTACGCGCGGCCCGGGCACCCTGCTCGGCCGCGGTCGTCCAGTGCTGCAGGCGCATCGGGCCGTCGAGGACATCGTCGAACAGCGGGTTGGGCCAGCGGGCTATGTCACCCGCGACATGGACGCGGGGCGCCGCGGCGAGCGTGGCATCGGCGACCACGCCGTCATCGACCGTGAGCCCCGATCCCTCGAGCCACCCGGTGGCCGGCGCCGCGCCGACTCCGGCGATCAGGATGTCGGTCTCGATCTCCCTCCCGTCCGAGAGCCGCACCGCCCGCACGCGATGATCGCCGAGCACCTCGTCGACCTGTACTCCGGTGAGAACGCGGGTGCCGTAGCGCTCGTGCAGCCGGGTGAGCGCCTGCCCCATGCTCGTGCCGATCGCGGGCGCCAGCAGCGTCGGACCTCGCTCGATCACCGTGACATCGAGGTCCAGCGCCCGCCCGACCGAGGCGAGTTCGGAGCCTATGAACCCCCCACCCACGACCGTCAGCTTCGGAGTGCCCTCGCGCAGGGCGCCCCGAAGTGCCCGGGCGTCGTCCAGCGTACGGACGGTGAAGACGCCGGCGAGGCCATCGGTTCCGGGCAACGACCGGGCGTACGAGCCGGTCGCGAGGACGAGTGCGTCGTAGTCCACGGTGCGCTCGCCGACGGTCACCGTTCGCGCGTCGAGGTCGAGCGCGGACGCCGCAGTGCCGAGGACCAGGTCGACGCCGAGCTCACGAGTGATTCTGTCCTCGTCACGGTAGGTCGGATCGGGGCACTCCTCGGCCGACAGATAGCCCTTGGACAGGGGCGGGCGGTCGTACGGCAGGTGCTCTTCCGCACCGACCAGCACGACCGCGCCCTCCCACCCGTCGCCGCGCACGGCTTCGACCGCGCGCAGCCCGGCCAGAGAACCGCCGACCACCACCAATGTCTCCGTCATGGCCGCCTCAGTCCTCCAGTGAGAGTGCCTCGCTCGGGCAGGAGGAGACGGCGTCGCGCGCTTGTGCTTCCTGCCCGTGGGGGATGGTTTCGGTCCGCAGATGCATCTGACCGTCCTCATCCACTTCGAACACGTCGGGAACGACCGACTCGCACATCCCGATACCTACGCAACGGTTCCAGTCCACGACGATCCGCATGGAGCCTCCTGGCTCACATCGAGTCGGTCCTGCCGCAGGTCCCGTCGAAGGGAGGCGCGCAGGACAGACGAGTTCTTCCGACAGGTGCCCATCGCCACATCCGCTGGTGAGGGGCCAGGTCAGGTGATCAGTAGCCCATCAGGGGCCGACGGCCGGGCCGGGCCGCGACCGGTCTGCTCCGGTCCGGCCCGGCCGTACGGGTCAGATCCGGTCGCGGCGGGCGTCGGGGGACGACAGGGCCACCTCGCCGCGCGCCGCGGCGTTGAGCGTCTGCACCACCCAGGTGTTGAGGTCGGTGGCCCTCTGTTCCGCGGCCGAGTGCCACCGGGCGAGTTCCTCCTCGGTGACCGGCAAACGCGGCAGATAGCCGGACTGGGCGGCAGAGTCTGTGGTCGGCTTCTCAGCTGTGGCGTTTCTGCTCGCGGCGCGGACCCGGCGGCGGAGCTCGTTGCGCGACCAGGAGCCCTCTTCGGCGAGGCGCAACCATCGGTCCTGTTCGGGTACGGGAAGGGGGGCCACCTCGGCGTGGTGCTGGAGGCTCAGCGCCGGACGGCGGCGCTCATGGCTGAACTTGCGAGCGAGCCACGCGTAGTTGCGCAGCGTCTGCGTGTTGAGGCCCACTTCTTCTGCGGCGCGTTGATACCGCCCCCTGAAGCGTGTCTGTCCATGAGCGAGCCAATCGCCCAGGCACCATGACGTCGCGTCAGCGATCCGGGCGAGTTTGCGGCCCGCCGACGCCCAGTCGGCAAAGCTCAGATCGCTGGGCATCAATAATCCGGCGCGCGTGGTGATGATCCGGTCATCCCCGCTCGCCTGCGTCTTGCTGCGCCGCGGACGCCCTTTCGGCGGTAACGGGAGAACTGCGTCAGTCGTCCGAGCACCTTGCATGGATACTCCTCCAACCGGTCTCGACCCGGCCTGTGACAGACGTACCGCTTGCCCAGCCACCCCCATGCCAAACAGGTGGAGCCATGGGGAACAGGTGATGGGGCGCTCCCGCGGGCGGCCGGAGTGTCTCGCCGGCGGGATGCGCCGGCGGGATGCGCCGGCGACGCGCCCTCCGTCCGGACCTATGAAATGTGCGCCCGCCAATGGAAGTCATTGACGACCCATTCGACCGTGCCACACGGTGGGATACGGATCCCCTGCAGCGACGGTCGCCGGACGAGTACCGGCGGAGTCCGCTTTCACGTTTCCAGGTTTTCGAGATTTCCAGACTGGAGGTACCTGTGTCTGGCGTGTTTGAATCCTCGCCGCACGGAAAAGGGATATCCGCCGAGGCCGACGACGTCGCACGGTCCGTAGTCACCGCCGAAGCGGACCCGAGCGAGATGACCGAGTTCGCGGTCCTGCCCAAGGCGGCCTATACGAGCGAGGAGTATCTGGTCGCCGAGAACAGGCGTCTGTTCAGTGTCTCCTGGATGTTCGCCGCATTCGCCCGCCATCTCGCCGAGCCTGGTGACGCCGTGCCCGCGACGGTGCAGGGGGTCCCGATACTTCTGGTGCGCGACCACGACGGAACCCTCAGGGCGTTCCACAATGTCTGCAGCCACCGCGGCAGCCAGTTGGTCTGTGAGGCCCAGAAGGAACGGAAGACGCTCGTCTGCCCCTATCACGCCTGGACCTACAACCTTAAGGGTGAGCTGGTCTGGACCAAGCACTTCGCGGGCGTCAACGCCACTGACCTGCCGGATCGGCAACAGAACAAACTCGGCCTCAAAGAGGTGGCAGTCGCCGAGTGGCTCGACTTCGTGTTCGTGAACTTCTCCGCCCTGCCCGAGCCGTTCTCCGCACAGATCGCCGAACTCGAAGATCGGTGGTCCGAATACGACCTCAGCTCGATGACATACAGCACGTACCTGCGCTACGACTTCGAAGCGAACTGGAAGCTGATCGTCGAGAATTTCCTCGAGAGCTACCACGTTCCCTTCATCCACCAGACGCTCAACACCTATTCGCCGTTCTCGGAGCGGTACCAGATCAAGCTGAGTGACCGTCTGATGGGAATCGGCACGGGGCGCTACGAACCCGATCCCATCAATGGGAAGCGCCTCCCGAGCTGGCCCATGCGCCACGGCAAGGGTTCGGTGAAGGCGGAGTACTTCAGCGTGTACCCCACCTTCCTGATCGGTGTCATGCCCGATCATCTCTTCGCCTGGGCGTTGGAGCCCATCGGTGCCGGCAAGACCATCGAGCACCTGCACTTCTACTTCGTGGGCGAAGAAGGTGCGCACGCGGAGAAATTCGCTCCGCACCGGGAACAGACGCTGGAGAACTGGAAGCAGGTCAACGACGAGGACTGGGACATCATCCAGCGAATGCAGGCAGGAATGCGGTCTCCCGCTTACCCGGATCCCCTGCTCTCCCGGCACATGG
The DNA here is from genome assembly GCF_040295365.1 of Streptomyces sp. NPDC002838. Classification (NCBI taxonomy): domain Bacteria; kingdom Bacillati; phylum Actinomycetota; class Actinomycetes; order Kitasatosporales; family Streptomycetaceae; genus Streptomyces; species Streptomyces sp. NPDC002838. The sequence continues at coordinate 98,569 of NZ_JBEOVF010000012.1, forward strand.
AGCGCAACATCAACGCGTTCCAGACATTGATCAGGACGCATGTGGGTCTTCCCGGCCCTGCCCGTACCACGCTCGTCTCCTGATCTCCCTCGTCAGACCTGCCACCTCACAGTGCAAGCCCCCGTCGAAAGGGCATTCCCATGGCCATTCACGTCGACAGTCCACTCCTGACCCAGACCGATCAAGCCACCAGTTTCGATGCCATCAAGCGCTCCCATGCCCTGTCGGGCGATGTCGGCCAACTCGACGACTACTACCGCGAGTGGGCCGACTCCTACGACGCGGATGTCTCCGATCAGGGCTATGAGGGCCCGAGGTTCGTCGCGGGACTCGCCGCCGACGCCACGACCACCATGGAAGCGGCACGTTCGAAGCTCACGGTGCTCGACGCGGGCTGCGGCACCGGGCTCGTCGGCATCGAACTCGCCAAGGCGGGCTTCACCAAGGTCGACGGAATCGACCTCAGCCATCCCATGGTGGCCAAGGCCCGTGACACCGGAAGCTACCGTCACCTGGCCGGGGGCGTGGACCTGAACCAGCCCGTCGAGCGCCTGGACTCCGACGCCTACGACGTGCTGACCTGCTGCGGGGTATTCACCGTCGGACACGTCCGCGCCCATGCGCTCGACCACCTCGTCGCCACCGTCCGCCGCGGCGGCATACTCGCCCTCAGCACCCGGCTCAGCTATTTACGCGATTCGGGTTTTGCCCACCATCTTGAGGAACTCGTCACCAGGGGACAGCTCAGCCTGCTGAAGACCTACGACAACGGACCGTACATTGACGAGGAGGGCGCCAAGTACTGGGTTCTTCGCAAGGATCGTTAGGGCCCTGTCTCCAGGTCTTCTTTCCTGTCTCCTCACAGACGGAAAACACAGACGGAATGGGGCAATGAGTATGCCCACCTCGGGTCGGGCGGACATCGGCACGCGCTGGGGTCTGGTGTGCGCGGGAACCGCACTCATCGGCACCTGCTACGGGTTCGCCCGGTTCGCCTACGGTCTGTTCGCTCCCGAGTTCCAGGACTCCTTCACGATTTCCTCCACGGTGTCGGGGGTCATCGGCTCAGGCAGCTACATCGGGTACTGCATCGCCATCGTGGCCAGCCTGATTTTCACCGAACGGGTCGGTGCCCGCCGGATGGCAGTGGCAGCCGGCGTCGTGGCGACCGTGGGCACCGCGATGGTCGCGCTGGCGCCGTCCACGCCGGTTCTCGCGGCCGGTGTGCTCATCGCCGGTTCCAGCACCGGCCTGGCCTCTCCACCGATGGCAGCGGCCGTGAGCCGCTGGGTGCTGTCCGGGATCCAGGATCGCGCGCAGAGTGTGGTCAACGCCGGCACCGGCATCGGTGTCATGGTCTCCGGGCCGATCGCCCTGCTGCTCATCGACCAATGGCGCTGGGCCTGGGGGGTGTTCGCCGTACTCGCCGCCGCGGTCACCCTCTGGGTGCACCTGGTCATTCCGTTCACTTCCTCCGAGCACAGCACTGATTCCGGGAAACCCGGCCATGCCCGCGGCACCGCGGTCATGGTTCTCGCCGCGTTCCTCATGGGGCTGGGCAGTGTCGCCGTATGGACCTTCGGCCGCGATCTCATCACCACCGTCGGTGATGCCGGCAGTCTGGTCTCGACCTCCATGTGGACCGTGCTCGGTGCCGCCGGTTTCATCGGAGCGCTCAGCGGCGATCTTGTGGCGCGCGCCGGGCTCGCCCGGTCCTGGACCATGGTCATGATCACCATGGCTGCCGCCACGCTCCTTCTCGCGCTCGCTCCAGGATCGACCGTCGCCGCCTTCGCCGCCGCCGCGGTCTTCGGGGCCTCGTACGTCTGCCTGTGCGGTCTGCTACTGCTGTGGAGCACCCGGATCCACCCCGACCGCGCCTCCTTCGGCGTCGGGGTGTCCTTCCTGATGATCGCCGTCGGTCAGTCCGTCGGATCGCCGCTGGCCGGTGCTCTGACCGATGCCGCCGGGGGCACCAGTGCGTTCTTCACCTGTGCCGGGATCGCGCTTCTCGGCGCCTTTGTACGCCCCGGGCGTGCCATCGGCGCCTCGCACGGCGATGCCGCGCCGCACACCGTCGGAATTCCACGTGACCGGGACGACACCGGTCCCGTCGGCCGGGGCGACCCGGACGGCGACATCAGGGAGGGACAGGACCATGCGAGGCGTCATCCTGACCGGGTTCGGCGGCCTTGACGCATTGGAGTACCGCGAGGACCTCGCGGCTCCCCGCCCCGACGCCGGTGAAGTCGTCGTGCGTGTGGCGGCCGCAGGACTCAACAACACCGACGTCTGGACACGTGAGGGGGCTTACGGCACCGACGACGACCCCACCGCGTTGGCGGGATGGCGGGGAGAGGCCATCGGATTCCCCCGGATCCAGGGCGCCGACGTCGTCGGCCATATCGCGGAGGTCGGCTCCAGGACGCCGAGGTCACGCGTGGGTGAGCGGGTCCTGGTCGATCCCATGCTCTACACGGGCGGCGAGCGCGAACTGGTGCAGACGCGCTACCTCGGCAGCGAACAGGACGGCGGATACGCCGAGTTCGTCGCCGTGCCGGCCGCCAACGCCCATCGGATCGACAGTGCCTACAGCGATGCCGAGCTAGCCACGTTTCCCACCGCGTACCTCACCGCGATGAGAATGCTCAACCGCGCACGCGTCACCGACGGTGAGACGGTGCTCGTGACCGGCGCCTCCGGCGGTGTGGGTTCTGCCCTGGTCCAGTTGTGTGCCATTCGCGGTGCACGTGTCATCGCCCTCACCTCGTCGGAGAGAGCCGCCGACGTCGCGGGCCTCGGTGCCCACACCGTCCTCCACCGCGAGAGCTTCGCCCCGACCACCATCACGGACGAGGTGGACGTCGTCGCCGATGTTGTCGGTGGGCCCTTTTTCCACGACCTGCTCAGCGAGGTCGTTCGGCCGCTCGGGCGCTATGTCACCGCAGGTGCCATAGCGGGTCCGGTCGTCGAGACCGACCTGCGCAGGCTCTACCTGAAACAGGTCGAACTCATCGGCTCGTCCTTCGGCTCCCACGACGACTTCGCCGCGTTGGTCGCGCTCATCCAGAACGGCTCCCTCAAACCACTCCTCGCGCGGACGTACCCCCTCGCGGACTTCGTGTCGGCCCAGGAGGACTTCATGGGAAAGAACTTCCTGGGCAACATCGTCGTCATGCCCTGAGCGCAGCCTGACGGAGTGTCACGCGGCTCGGGCCGTTGAACGGGGCCAGGCACAGCACCGTCTCCGGCGTCCGCAGGCGGTCGTTCTCCGCGAACAGCCGCCGTACCGCCGCGAAGGAGACGTCGCCGCGGGTCTCCCGTGCGGCCCGGTCGTACAGCTCGAGGGTCGAGTCGGACATGGCAGGCCTGACGTCGCCCGTCTCCGTCCCCCACACGTCGTTGTCCGCCTCATCCCCCCACAGGTCCCACAACAGCGTCTCCACCTTGTTCAGGTCAGCCAGGTCCAGCCGGATGTTGCCCGCCACGAACCACTCCCCGAACAGCGGCCCCTCCTCCGGCGGATGCAGCCCGAAGGTCTCCGGGTCCGCGCCCCGTTCCCGGATCGCCCGCCACGCCTCGCCCGCGACCAGGAAGCGGTCGCGGGGCACGTCCATCGGGTCGAAGTCCACCTTCCAGTGGTCGGTGACGAGGGGGTCGGCCAGCTGGGCGTCGGCGAGCAGCCAGGTGCCCCGTTCGGCGTTCCAGTACTCGGTGACCACGTGGTCGCAGTGGAAGCCGTTGTTGCCGAAGTAGTCGGCGAAACCGGACCGTATGCGGGCGGGGATGCCGGCATGGCGCAGGAACGAGCAGTGCAGCAGCGAGAAGTCGCGGCACACCCCGACGAACCGGTCGGCGACCGCGCGCCGCCGGGCCAGCGGGGCGTCGTCGCGCCCGACGATGATCCGCAGGATGTCGTCGATGTAGCGGGCCTCGGCGTCGTTGTGGAGGCGGTCCTGCGGGTGGTTGTGGTGGAACTGCTCTCCTTCTCCGCGATGGATCAGCAAGTCGCGGACGACAACGGCCAGTTGAGCCGGATCGTCCGGCAGATCGGCGTAGCGGGGCGCGAGTTCGCCGGGATCGGAGAACGCGCTCTGCGTGGCGTAGAAGGCGGCGGTGTCCGGGGCGAGTTGTGCGACTGGGGTGATGGTCATGGTTGGACACCGTGGCAAAATTCCCCGCAAATTGTCCAGCGGTTCGGGCAAGTGAACCGGTCACGTATCCGGCCAAGTAACCTGTGCCGATCACGCCGCGCGCAGCGGCAGTTGGGCCCCGGCGGGAGGAAGAACGGTCATGGTTGCTGCTCCGGTTCTGGAGGAGCTGCGGGAGGTCTGCCAGCCGCAGGCCAAGCTCGCGAGCCGTAACGGCGAGCACTGGGCGGGCCGGCTGTACATGCGACGCGTCTCGCTGCGGTTCACCCGGCAGTTGGTGCGCACGCCGGTCACCCCCGACCAGCTGACCTGGGCCATGGTGGTGTGCGGGGTCGCCTCCGGCGCCGCACTGATGATCCCGGGCCTGACCGGTGCCGTACTCGCCGTCGTCCTGATGCAGCTGTTCCTCCTCTTCGACTGCGTGGACGGCGAGGTCGCCCGCTGGAAGGGGCAGAACAGCGCGGCCGGCATCTACGTCGACCGGCTCGGCGCCTATCTCGCCGACGCGGCGCTGATGGCGGGCGCCGGTTACCGGGCCGCCGAGTCCGGCTTCGGCGGCTGGCTGTCGGTCGGCATCGCCACCGCCCTGGGTGTCGTCCTGCTGAAGGCCTCGACCGACCTCGTCGACGTGGCGCGGGCCCGGCGGGGGCTGGGCGTCGTCGACGACGAGTCGACCCGGCCGCGCTCGCAGGGCGTGGCCACCGTGCGGCGGCTGGCGGCCGCCTTCAAGATCCACCGCGTGACAAACGGCATCGAGGCGTCGCTGGTCCTGCTGGTCGCGGCCGTGGCCGACCAGGTGACCGGCGGCATCGAACCGACCCGCTGGGCGCTGGGCGCGCTGGCGGTCATCACGTGGGTGATGGTTCCGGCCCACCTGTTGTCGATTCTGTCGTCGTCGCGGTTGCGGTGACGTAGCTGAGGTAGTCGTACAGGGCGCCCGCCCCTTCGAGCATGGCCCGGGTACGGGCGGTCAGCGCCTCTCCGCGCGCGCCGACCGCCGCCCGCAACGCCTCGGTGCTGCCCTCCCGTCGCAGCCCCTCCAGCACCGGCCGGATCTGGTCGAGGAAGTAGTGGCTGCGCCGCAGAGTGTGAATGAGCCGGGCGTCGCGCACATCGGCCGGGCTGTAGACGCGGTACTTGGTCCCTCGCTCCCGCTCCGGCGCGAGCAGCCCGGCCGCCTCCCACACCCGCAGCGCGGACGTCCGTACGCCGAGCAGCGCGGCGGCCTCCCCGATCCGCAGGCCGGAGTCGGGCAGGGCAGCGGGTTTCTCCCGGGCCAGCGCCTCCAGGGCCTCGCTCGCGGCCCGCAGCCGGGTCCGCTCGTCGTGCAGTGCGGCATGCGCGGCGTCCACGAGGGCGAGGGCGGCGGGAGTGTCCCCGTCGTGCACGGTCCGCATGATCCGTGTCGCCGCCACCGGCCCGTACCCCTTGGCGAGGGTCCGATACGCCAGCAGCGCACGGCGGTGCACCTCCGTGAAGGCGCGGTATCCGGAGTCGGTGCGCGCGGCCGGGGGCAGTACGCCCGCCTCCTCGTAGTTGCGGATCTGCTGTGTCGAGACACCGGCGAGGCGAGCCAGGTCGACGGGCCGGAAACGCTGGGCATTCTTCATCGGTTTGAAGGTTACGGCCCTGTGTCCATGGCCCGTACGGCAAAAGCCTCAACAGGAACTTCAATGGAAAACTTGAAGGCATGGACGACTGCATCCGAGTCACTGGCGCCCGTCTGCACAACCTCAAGAACGTCACCCTTTCCATTCCCAAGAACAAGCTGGTGGTCCTGACCGGCCTCTCCGGCTCCGGCAAGTCCACCCTCGCCTTCGACACCTTCCACCGGGAGGGCCAGCGGCAGTACCTGGAGTCGCTGGGCATGGTCACCGGCTTCGTCAGCCGCCCCGCGATGGACTCCGTCACCGGCCTGTCCCCCTCCATCAGCGTCGATCAGCACCACACCAACCGCAGCCCGCGCTCCACGGTCGGCACGGTCACCGAGGTCTTCACCTACCTGCGGCTGCTGTGGTCGAGGATCGGGATACAGCCGTGTCCGGGGTGCGGGAAGGAGGTCCCGCCGTCGCACGCGTACGAGTACGACGACGAGGGCGACGAACCCGGCGAGTCCACCCCCTGTCAGCACTGCGGCACCCTCGTGCCCGACCTGGTGATGGGCTCCTTCTCCTTCAACAAGCCCGCCGGCGCCTGCCCGGCCTGCACCGGCCTCGGCGAGGTGTTCCGGGCCGACGTACGGAGGCTGGTCGACGGCGCCCGCTCGGTCGCCGAGGGCGCGGTGCTCGGCTGGCCCTCGAAACTCACCGAGCGGAACGTGCCGATCCTGCGGGCGGCGGCGCGGCACTACGGGTTCACCTTCGACGCGGAGACGCCGGTGGATGAACTCGATTCCGTCCAGCGGGACTTGCTCTTCCACGGCGTCGAAAGCCCGGAGTTCCGAAGGAGATTCCCCGGGGTGGAGCCGCCCGGGACCGTCACCGGGGGACGTTTCGAGGGCGTGGTGCCGGCCTTGATGCGGCGGTACGCCGAGCGCATCGAGGACACCGAGTACCGGGAGCGCACCGAGAAGCAGGCCCTGGTGAAGGAGGCCTGCGGGGACTGCGAGGGCACGCGGCTGCGGCCGGAGAGCAGGGCGGTCACCGTGCACGGCCTGACGATCGTCGAGGCGGCCCGCCTCCCGCTCGACGAACTGGCGCACTGGCTGGGCGGATTGCGGGACAAGGTCACACCTGAGGAGTGGCCGCTCGTGGAGCCCGTCGTCGCCGACCTGGACGAGCGGGTACGGCGACTGGTCGACGTCGGCGTCGGATACCTGACCCTGGACCAGTCGACGCCGAGCCTGTCGGCGGGCGAGACGCAGCGGCTGCGCCTGGCGGCCCTGCTCGGCTCGGGCCTCACGGGTGTCCTCTACGTCCTCGACGAACCGACCATCGGACTGCACCCGGCGGACACCGCCCGCCTGATCGACGTCCTGCGCAGACTGCGCGACCTGGGCAACACGGTGCTGGTCATCGAACACGACCTGGATGTGCTGCGGGCGGCCGACCATGTAGTGGACGTCGGCCCGGGGGCGGGCCGGGACGGCGGCCGGATCGTGGCGGAGGGCACGCCGGGGGAGGTGGCCGGGGTGGAAGGCTCGGTGACGGGCGCGTATCTCTCGGGCAGGCTGCCGGCGCCGGTGTCGAAGGGACGGGGGAACGGCGACCGGGCACTGGTGATCCGCGGAGCCCGCGCCCACAACCTCAAGGACATCACCGTACGGATTCCGCTCGGCCGCCTGGTCACGGTCACCGGCCCGTCGGGATCGGGCAAGTCGACGCTGATGCTGGATGTATTGGACCGGGCCGCGCGGAGGCGCTTCTACGGTGCGGGGGAGCCGCCGGCGGAGCACGACGGCATCGACGGCTGGGAGCACCTGGGCAAGATCGTCACGATCGACCAGGAGCCGATCAGCCGACTGCCCCGTTCGAACGCGGCGACGTATTCGGACGTGTTCACGCCGATCAGGGAGGCCTTCGCGGCCCGGTCGGGCGGAAAGCTCACCCCCGGCCACTTCTCCTTCAACGTTCCGGGCGGCGGCCGGTGCGAACGCTGCGAGGGCGCTGGGGTGTTGACGGTCCACATGCACTTCCTGCCGGCGGTGGAGGTGCGATGCCCCGCGTGCCGGGGACGCCGCTTCAGGGGCGAGGTGCTGTCGGTGCGGTACGAGGGTCACGACATCGCCGAGGTGTTGGAGGCGACGGTGGACGAGGCCCTGACGGTGTTCGCGGACGCCCCGCCGGTCGCGTCCCGGCTGCGCCGCATGGCGGACGTGGGCCTCGGTTACCTCCCGCTGGGCCAGCCGGCCACGACGTTGTCCGGAGGGGAGGCCCAACGCCTCAAGCTGGCGAAGGAGTTGGGGCGGAGGGCGGCCGGGCGCACGCTGTACCTGCTGGACGAGCCGACAACGGGCCTGCACGCCGCCGACACCGCCCGCCTCCTCGCCGTACTCCAACGCCTGGTCGACGCGGGCCACTCCGTCGTCACCATCGAGCACAACCTGGACGTGATGCGTGCCTCCGACTGGCTGATCGACCTGGGGCCGGAGGGCGGGGCGGCCGGGGGGACGGTGATGGCGGAGGGGACGCCGGAGAAGGTGGCGGGGTTGGGGGCGGAGGCTTCGCGGACGGGGAGGTTTCTGCGGCCTGCGGCGGTGAGCGGCGTGCAGGCCAACCCGCCAGGGGCCACGACCAGTCAGCCCTGCCTCTCCAGCACCGCGTAGTCCGCGAAGCTTCTGCGGTAACGGGTGTGGCGGGTCTCCTGGGTGTGCTTGCGCTGCCACTCCTCGACCTCCGCCGGGTCGCCGCACGGCCCGGACGCGGCACCGCACTCGGCCTCGTCCCCCGACACGCAGTGCGCCTCGTACTCCGGCTGGGCCGAGGCGTCCTGCACGATCGAGTACGGCACGTAGCGGAAGATCCTGCGGCGGGCGGCCGGTGCCTCACCGTGGTCCCGGCGCTGGTGCTGGCGGAGCAGTACGTTCGCGTCGGTCACCGCGCTGCCGTCGAAGGCGGCCCGCGCATCCTCCCGCCGAGCCGCCAGCTCGTCGCACGTCGCGCAGGCGGGCACCGGTACGGGCGGTCGGGACACGTCATCCAGCTGACGTGACGTCGTCAGGCCTTCCCGGAAGCGGTCATTGAGCGCCTTCACCCCCGCGCTCAGCCGTTCCTCCTGTGTTGCCGCACGGACCAGGGCCGGGTCCGCCTGCCACTCCCGTCCGCCGCCGATCGGGCGCAGCATCGCGTACGGGCCCGCCTTGTCCCGGTACTCGCCGACCTTGCGCGTCTGTGGGTCGAAGACGATCGTTCCCGGTTCCAGCCGCTCAACCATGTCCAACTCCCGGCACCTTTCGTAACTCTGGGTGTATCGAGAGTCGCCCACGGGAATCGTCCGCATCAATGCCTCAGGCGTGCCACTGATCGACTGTCACAAGGGGGAAGCGGTGAGCCGACGCAATGCCGAGGGGGGATCGGGGGTCACTACGGCCGCCGTGTTCGGCGAGGTGCTCAAGCACTTCCGCGAGGCTGCGATGCTCACGCAGGGGGCGCTGGCCAAGGAGATTCCGTGCGACCGGTCGCATGTGGCGCGGGTGGAGGCGGGTACGCGGGTCCCGCAGGACACCTTCGCCAAAAAGTGCGACGAGATTCTGGGTACGGGTGGGGTGTTGATGCGGTTGTGGGGACGCATCGACTGGTACCCGGAGGTGGAGCATCCGGACTGGTTCCGGCGGAGGGCCGAGATGGATGAGAAGGCCGTCGCCCTGCGGGAGTATCAAGAGCGCGTCATCCCTGGTCTGTTGCAGACGCCGGACTACGCGCGGGCGCTGTTCAGTCGCCGTGGTGCGAAGGCCGACGAGGTCGATTCGCGTGTCCGGGCGCGTCTGAGCCGACAGCAGCGCTTCCTGGCCGACGGCGGCCCGTTGTACGTCGTCATCCTGGATGAGAGCTGCCTGCGCAACGCGGTGGGGAGCCCGGCGGTCATGCGCGACCAGTGCGCGCACCTGCTGTCCGTCGGACAGCACCCCAGCATCCGTATCCAGTTGGCTCCATCAGATCTTTTCGGGCTCATTCGCCCACGAGGATCCATGTCGCTGATCGAACTGGCTGACGAGCGCTGGGTGTACTCGGAGTCCCTGGACCGTGGCCACTTCAACAACGATCCTGCCCTCTACCAGCGCCATTTCCAGACTTATGATGTGCTCAGGGCGGACATCCCGTCAGCCCGCGAATCCGCCGCTCTGATCAGCGACGCGATGGAGGGGTACGAGCATCATGGACAGGCACGAGCTCGACGCGGCGACCTGGATCAAGAGCAGCTACAGCGACGACAACGGCGGCAACTGCATCGAAATCGCCCCCGGTTTCCCCACCGTCGTCCCCGTCCGCGACAGCAAAACCCCTGACGGCCCAGTCCTGTTCATCACCCGCTCCGCCTGGTCGGCGTTCACCTCCACTCTCCGCTGACCCGGAGCGGCTGCCCCCTATGCTGGGCGTGCCCGTAACAGGCAACCCACGCACGCCAGGAGGCACTTGTGTCAGCGCTGGAGCCGGACGACCCGCGCTCCATCGGGGACTACCGGTTACTGAGCCGACTCGGTGCGGGCGGCATGGGCCGGGTCTTCCTCGGCCGTTCCCCGGGCGGGCGGCTCGTCGCGGTCAAGGTGGTGCATGCCGAGCTGGTGCGCAAGCCGGAGTTCCGCTCCCGGTTCCGGCGTGAGGTGCAGGCCGCCCGGCTGGTGAGCGGGGCGTTCACCGCGCCCGTCATCGACGCCGACCCGGACGCGCCCCTGCCGTGGCTCGTCACCAGCTACATCGCCGGGCCGTCGCTGGAGCAGGCGGTCGCCGAACAGGGGCCGTTGGGGACAGGCAGGGTGCTGGCGCTGGCGGCCGGGCTGGCCGAGGCGCTGATGTCGATCCACGCGGTGAACCTCGTGCACCGCGACCTCAAGCCCTCCAACGTGCTGCTCGCCGAGGACGGACCGAGAGTCATCGACTTCGGCATCGTCCGCAGCGTGGAGGGCGACTCGATCACCAGGACCGGGCACGTGGCCGGCTCGCCGGGGTTCATGTCCCCCGAGCAGGTCAGCGGCGACGAGATCACCCCGGCCAGTGACGTCTTCTGCCTCGGCGCGGTCCTGGCCTTCGCGGCGACCGGCGACAACCCGTTCGGAGGGGGACCGACCCCCGCCCTCCTCTACCGGGTCGTGCACAACGAACCCGAGGTCGACGCCATCGCGGACCCGACCCTGCGCGCCCTGATCACCGCGTGTCTGACCAAGGACCCCGCCCGCCGTCCCACACCGCGCGAGATCCTCACCCAGGTCGGCCCGGCCGGCGGCGAGAGCACGATGGCGCTACGGCCCGTCGCCCCTCTCCCGCACCGGGCAGCCACCCACCGGCAAACGGCCCACCCGGCCACCGCCGTGCCCCCGACGCGCTCTGCCACGCACGTCGACACCACCCAGCCACCACCCCCCGGCATACCGAGCCCCCCGACCGCCCCCGACGAGGGCCGCCGTAGCACCCGTAACCGCCGCGCCTTCCTGCTCTCCGGAGCCGGCGCGGTCGCCGCGATCGGCGCCGGTGCCGGCTTCTGGCTCAACCGGTCCGCAGCCGACGACGAAGGCGGGGCAGGCGACAAGGGCGCCGATACCAGCACCTCCCCCTCCCCCTCCACCCCCCGCCTCCCCCAACCAATAGGCATCTGGCCGCTCGACGAGGCCTCCGGCGCCCTCGCCCGCGACACCGTCCGTGGCAACGACGGCACCGCGACCGATGTCCGTTGGCGGGCCGGCAACGGCGGGGCCGCCGAGTTCGACGGGACCCGCAGCCAGATCGTCACCGCGAGTCCGGTGCTGAGGACCGGCGCCGGCCGCAGCTTCACGGTCGCCGCCTGGGTCTGCCTCTCCACCGAGCCGGGCTTCTTCGCGACCGCCGTCAGCCAGGAAGCCACCGAGGACAGCGGCGCCAGCGGCTTCTACCTCCAGTACTCGAGCGACGAGAAGCGCTGGGCCTTCGCCCGCCCCGGCCTGCGCGCGGTCGGCTACTCCGTTCCCGCCGTGGACACCTGGACGCACCTGGTCGGCGTCTGCGACGGCCCCCGCCGCAAGCTGCGGCTGTACGTCAACGGCGTCCAGGAAGCGGAGACCGACGACACCAAGCCGATCCCCGCCCCCGGCGGCCTCATGATCGGCCGCGCGACCTACAACGGGCAGCCCAGCGACTTCTTCCCCGGCGCCATCAGGGACGTACGCGTCTTCGACCGGGCCCTCACCTCCGCCCGGATCAAGACCCTGAAGTGAGCAGCCCCTTCAGATCCTGGTTGGAGAAGAGGGGACCGACACCGCGATGCCGGTCAACAGGGCAGTCATCCCCGGCCAGTTGGTGAAGGCCCGTTCGCTCAGCCCCCGCCAGTTCCTCGTCAGCCGCCCTTCGGGTCCTCGCCGCCGTCCCGCTTGTCCCGGTCCTTCTTGTCCTTGTCGTCCCCGTCCTCGTCCTCGTCCTCGTTCTTCAGGGACTTGAGGAACTCGGGGTTGTCATCGGGCGCGACCCACTGCCGGCCGCCTCCGCCCCGCTTCCACGGTGAGCCGCCGGAGCCGCCGGAGCCGAGGGCGCCGCCCGCCGTGGCCGGGTGGCGCTTCTTGCCCGCGATGAGCCAGGAGATCGAGCCGACGAGCGGGAACAGCAGCACGAGGAACGCCCACAGCGGCTTGGGGATGTGCTGGATATCCTCGTCCTTCGTGCTGATGCAGTCGATGAACGCGTAGATGCTCAACGCCAGTGGAACGAGGAACATCAGCACCCGGAGCATGGGGCCTCTCCAGCGAAGTGGGCGTCGGGGCCACGGTCAGGGGCCCCAGGTACAGGGTCAGGGTAACGGCTCGGGGATACTTGACCCCATGGCTTACGACGATCTTCGCTCCCTGCTGAGAGCGCTGGAGCGCGAGGGCGACCTCAAGCGCATCAAGGCCGAGGTGGATCCGTACCTGGAGGTCGGAGAGATCGTCGACCGGGTGCAGAAATCCGGCGGACCGGCGCTCCTCTTCGAGAACGTGCGGGGCTCCTCGATGCCCCTCGCGATGAACGTCTTCGGGACCGACCGCCGGCTGCTGAAGGCCCTGGGCCTGAAGTCGTACGCGGAGATCAGCGAGAAGATCGGCGGCCTGCTGCGGCCGGAGCTGCCGCACGGCTTCGTCGGCGTGCGCGAGGCCTTCGGCAAGCTCGGCGCGATGGCGCACGTGCCGCCGAAGAAGGTGAAGGACGCTCCCGTGCAGGAGGTCGTGCTGCGGGGCGACGAGGTGGACCTCGACGCGCTGCCCGCCCTCTTCACCTGGCCCAAGGACGGCGGCTCCTTCTTCAACCTGGGGCTCACGCACACCAAGGACCCGGAGAGCGGGATCCGCAACCTCGGGCTGTACCGCCTCCAGCGCCACGACCGGCGCACGATCGGCATGCACTGGCAGATCCACAAGGACAGCCGGAACCACTACCAGGTGGCGGCCAGGCGCGGGGAGCGGCTGCCGGTCGCCATCGCCTTCGGATGTCCCCCCGCCGTCACGTACGCCTCCACCGCGCCCCTCCCCGGCGACATCGACGAGTACCTCTTCGCCGGGTTCGTCGCGGGCAAGCGGATCGAGATGGTCGACTGCAAGACGGTGCCGCTCCAGGTGCCGGCGCAGGCGGAGGTGGTCCTGGAGGGCTGGCTGGAGCCGGGCGAGATGCTGCCCGAGGGCCCCTTCGGCGACCACACCGGTTTCTACACGCCGCAGGAGCCCTTCCCCGCCCTGACGATCGACTGCGTGACGATGCGGAAGCGGCCGTTGCTCCAGTCGATCGTCGTAGGCCGGCCCCCGACGGAGGACGGACCGCTGGGCCGTGCGACGGAGCGGTTCTTCCTCCCGCTGCTGAAGATCATCGTGCCGGACATCGTGGACTACCACCTGCCGGAGGCAGGCGGCTTCCACAACTGCGCGATCGTCTCGATCGACAAGAAGTACCCGAAGCACGCCCAGAAGGTGATGCACGCGGTCTGGGGCGCCCACATGATGTCCCTGACGAAGCTGATCGTGGTCGTCGACTCCGACTGCGACGTCCACGATCTGCACGAGGTCGCCTGGCGCGCGCTCGGCAACACGGACTACGCGCGCGACCTCAGCGTCGTCGAGGGCCCCGTCGATCACCTCGACCATGCCTCCTACCAGCAGTTCTGGGGCGGCAAGGCGGGCATCGACGCGACGAAGAAGTGGCCCGAGGAGGGCTACACGCGGGACGGGGGGTGGCCGGACATGGTGGAGTCCGACCCGGAGACGGCTGCGAAGGTGGACCGCCGCTGGAAGGAGTACGGGTTGTGAGCAGCGCTTCCGCCGCGATCCCGCAGCCGGGACGCACCAAGGCGTTCCTGCGCCTGGTGATGATCGAGCACTCCGTCTTCGCCCTGCCCTTCGCGTACATCGCCGCCCTGACCGCGATGTTCCAGTGGGACAAGAACATCCACTGGGGCCGGCTGCTGCTGGTCACCGTCGCCATGGTGGGCCTGCGGACGTTCGCGATGGCGGTCAACCGGATCATCGACCGGGAGATCGACGCCCGTAACCCCCGCACGGCGCAGCGGGAGCTGGTGACGGGTGCGATGTCGGTCCGCCACGCCTGGACGGGCGCGCTGATCGCGCTGGTCGTCTTCCTCGGCGCGGCGGCTCTGCTCAACCCCCTCTGCCTGGCCCTGGCCCCCATCGCGGTGATCCCGATGGTGGTCTACCCCTACGGCAAACGCTTCACGAACTTCCCGCAGGCCATCCTGGGCCTGGCCCAGGCGATGGGCCCGATCGGCGGCTGGCTGGCGGTCACCGGCGAGTGGTCCTGGGACGCGGTGATCCTCGGTCTGGCGGTCGGCATCTGGATCGGCGGCTTCGACCTGATCTACGCCTGCCAGGACGTGGAGACGGACCGCGAGATCGGCGTCATGTCGGTCCCGGCCCGCTTCGGCATCCCGGCGGCGATCTGGGGGGCGCGGGCTTGCCACGCGGTGACGACGGGGCTGTTCGTCTGGTACGCCCTGACCACCGGCGCGGGCGCCTTCTTCTGGTTCGGCCTGCTGATCGTCGCGGGCGCGTTCGTCTACGAGCACAACATCGTCCGCCCGCACGACCTGTCCCGCGTGAACCGGGCGTTCTTCAGCGTCAACGGGTTCATTGGAATTGCCCTTTTTGTGTGCGCGCTGCTGGATCTTCTGGTGCGCGGACTGACAGTCTGAAAAGGTCGCGGTCCGAAACATGAGAGCTGACGGATAGGCTCGACACCATGAAGCCAGGACAGACGCAGCGCACGCCTTGGATCGTGGGGGTGTCGGGAGCGTCCGGTACGCCGTACGCGGCCGCTGTGCTGCGTGCGTTGCTGGAGGCGGGGGAGAGCGTCGACCTGGTGGTCAGCCGGGCCTCACGGCTCACGCTGCTCGACGAGACGGGCATCTCCTTCCGGGACGCGCACTGGCAGGACGACCTGCGGGAATGGCTGGCCAGGGGGGCCGACGGGAAGCCGGACGTCTTCCAGGTGGACATCGACCGCGTACGGCACTGGAGTGCCGGCGACCTCGCGGCGGGGCCGTCCTCCGGGTCGTACCCCTCGAAGGGCATGCTGATCGTCCCCGCCTCCACCGCCTGCGTCGCCGGAGTCGCCCTCGGCCTGTCCAAGGACCTGCTGCAACGGGCCGCGAGCGTCACCCTCAAGGAGCGCCGTAAGCTCGTCGTCGCCGTACGGGAGACCCCCCTCAACGGGCAGACACTGCGGCACCTGGTGACCCTGGACGACGCGGGCGCGAGCGTCGTGCCCGCCTCACCCGGCTTCTACGCGGGCGCCACGCACATCCAGGACCTGGTGGACTTCGTCGCCGGACGGGTCCTCGACGCGGCGGGCGTCGAGCACGGGCTGTACCGCCGCTGGAAGGGCGAGCTGGGCGGCTCCCGCTCCGAACGTCCCGAGTGAGCGCCACAGCGACACGCACCACGCACCTCAGGAACACCCCAGACCCTCTCAAGACTCTTCAGCGGAAGGCTTCGATCGCATGGACGCGGTGGACAGGCAGCTCATCCAGGCCCTGAGGGAGAACGGCCGGGCCTCCTACGCCGAGCTGGGGCGCCTCGTCGGACTGTCGGGACCCAGCGTCACCGACCGCATCAACCGGCTGGAGGCGGCCGGCGTCATCACCGGCTACCGCGCCACCGTCGACGCCGCCTCGCTCGGCCTCGGCGTCACCGCCCTGATCGGCATCTCGCTCTCCGACGCAGCCGACCACGAGGACGTGGCGGCCCGGATGAAGGACCTCAGCGAGATCGAGGACTGCTGGTTCATCGCCGGCGACGACTCGTACATGCTCAAGGTGCGGGCGAACGACGTGGACGGGCTGGAGAGGATCATCCGGCGGCTGTCCGGGACGAAGGGTGTGTCCCGGACCCGTACCACCATCGTGCTCTCCACCAAGTGGGAGAACCGGGTGGGTGAACTGCCGGAAGAGGTCTAGGCGTACCGTTGGTCGAGTTGTCGTAGAAAGGTGTGGGTATGGACGTCGGGCTCAAGCGCGATCTGGAGGAGAAGGTCCGCTCCGGTGAGCGGCTGACCCGCGAGGACGGCATCGCGCTGTACGAGTCGGACGACCTGGCCTGGCTCGGCGGCCTCGCGCACGAGGTGCGGACGCGGAAGAACGGCGACGTCGTCCACTTCAACGTCAACCGCCACCTCAACATGACCAACGTGTGCACCGCGTCCTGCGCCTACTGCTCCTTCCAGCGCAAGCCGGGCGAGAAAGACGCGTACACAATGCGCATCGAGGAGGCGGTCAAGCTCGCCAAGTCGATGGAGGGCGAGAACCTCACCGAGCTGCACATCGTGAACGGACTGCATCCCAATCTGCCTTGGCGGTACTACCCGCGGTCGCTGCGCGAGCTCAAGGCCGCTCTCCCCGACGTCTCGCTCAAGGCCTTCACCGCCACCGAGATCCACCACTTCGAGACCATCTCCGGGCTGAGCGCGAGCGAGATCCTGGACGAGCTGATCGACGCGGGCCTGGAGTCCCTCACCGGCGGCGGCGCCGAGATCTTCGACTGGGAGGTCCGGCAGCACATCGTCGACCACCGGACCCACTGGGAGGACTGGTCGCGCATCCACCGGCTGGCGCACGAGAAGGGGCTCAAGACCCCGTGCACCATGCTCTACGGCCACATCGAGGAGCCCCGCCACCGCGTCGACCACGTGCTCAGGCTGCGCGAACTCCAGGACGAGACCGGCGGCTTCCAGGTCTTCATCCCGCTGCGCTACCAGCACGACTTCGTGGACGTGAAGGACGGCAAGGTGCGTAACCGCCTTCAGGCGCGGACGCAGATGGCGACCGGCGCGGAGGCCCTGAAGACCTTCGCCGTCTCCCGCCTGCTCTTCGACAACGTGCCGCACGTCAAGGTCTTCTGGGTCATGCACGGCGTCCAGACCGCCCAGCTCGCCCTCCAGCACGGCGCCGACGACATGGACGGCTCGGTCGTCGAGTACAAGATCACCCACGACGCCGACAACTACGGCACGCCGAATAAATTGACCCGCGAGGACCTGCTGGACCTGATCAGGGACGCGGGCTTCCGCCCGGTGGAGCGGAACACGCGGTACGAGATCATCCGGGAGTACGACGGCCCGGACCCGTTGCGTAGGGAGTCCCCGCAGCCCATGCGCGTGTGAGTGGAGCTGCCTAGGGGCGCGGGGAACTGCGCGATCAACCCCCACGACCCGCAGCCGGGAACGAACCGGTGGTCCCCTCCCGTTGCCCGCCCCGAACAAGGGGTACTCGTTCACCATGGTGAGCACAAAGGCACCAGAGGACGCCTACACCGCCGCCCCCTTCGTCCCCGAAAAGGGCGGCCTCGCCGCCTTGCGCCGCGCCGCCGCCGACTGCCGGGGCTGCCCCCTGCACCGGAACGCCACGCAAACCGTCTTCGGCGCCGGGAACACGGACGCCCGCGTCATGCTCGTCGGCGAGCAGCCCGGCGACCAGGAGGACCGCCAGGGCAAACCGTTCGTCGGCCCGGCAGGGCGCCTGCTGGACCGCGCGCTGGGAGAGGCCGGCATGGACCCGGCGGACGCGTACGTCACCAACGCCGTCAAGCACTTCAAGTTCACGCAGGCCGAGCCCCGCAAGCGCCGGATCCACAAGGCGCCGACCCTGCGGGAGATGACCGCGTGCGGGCCGTGGCTCGCGGCCGAGCTGGCGATCGTGGAGCCCGAGCTGGTCGTGATCCTGGGGGCCACGGCCGGCAAGGCGCTGCTGGGGTCGTCGTTCCGGGTCGGGGAGGCGCGCGGGGCGGTGCTGGAGCGGGAGATCCACGGGCGGCCGGAGAAGCTGGTGGCGACCGTGCACCCGTCCTCCGTACTGCGGGCGCAGGACGACAAGGACAGGGAGGCGGCGTACCGGGGCCTGGTGTCGGACCTGAAGGTGGCGGCCCGGGCGCTGTCCTAGCTGTCGTAATGGCTACGATGGCTCGGTGTCCCTTACCTTCACTCTCGACCCCGCCGTCACTCGCGACCTCCGCGACGGCATCCTCGACCTGTGGGCCGACGTCTCCAACGCCGGAGGCGCCGTCGGCTTCGTACCCCCGGTGGCCCGTGACACCATCCGGCCGGAACTGGTGAAGCACTTCGTCGGGATGGCCGAAGGGCGCATCCGGCTGCTCGTCGCGCACGACGAGGCAGGTCGAGTCGCCGCCACCGCCTTCTTCAGCTTCAACACGCACCGCCTGATGACGCACTGGGTCTGGCTGTACACGGTGATGGTGCACCCGCGCCACCAGGGCAAGGGATACGGCCGGGTCCTGCTCGCCGCCGCCGCGGACGCGGCCCGCACCTTCGACGGCATCGAGGCGATCCGGCTCACCTGCCGCGGCGGCCTCGGCCTGGAGCGCTTCTACGGCTCCTGCGGCTACAAGGAGGTCGGCCGCATACCCGGCGCGATACGGGTCGCGCCCGGCGACGACCGGGACGACGTGATCATGCTGCTGCCGCTGGGCTAGGGACCCACGTCCAGAGCCCTCGCACCCCCGTGCAAGATCAGGTCGCGCCCGTGCTTCACTGGACGGGATTGTTCAAACCGTCCGAAACGGAAGAGTGGATTGAGATGCTCCGCTACACGCTGATGCGCCTCGGGATCTTCGTGGGCTGCCTCGTGGTCGTCTGGGGCCTGGTCTACTCCGGCGTCGTCCCGCGTGGCCTCGGCGACTCCAACGGCATGTGGATCATCCTGCTCTCCCTGGTCATCTCGGCCCCGATCAGCTTCGTGGTGCTGCGCAAGGAGCGGGACCGCGCCTCCGTGCGGATCGTGCAGAAGGTGGACAAGGTCAAGGCCAACCTGGAGGCGAACCGCAACCAGGAGGACGGCGCCGACGACGCCGCCCGGTCGCAGGGACAGGCTCCCCAGGCGTCGTAGGCGACAGGTCGCGGGCCGCGTAGGGGCGTTGCCCGCGCCCGCGTCCAATTACGCTTCCGGTATGGGTGCCGTGAAGAGCAAGCGCATGCCGCGTGCCGTCCGTGAGCAGCAGATGCTGGACGCCGCCGTACGGACCTTCGGACAGCGCGGGTACATGGCCGCGTCGATGGATGAGATCGCCGAACTCGCGGGCGTGTCCAAGCCGTTGGTGTACCTGTACCTGAATTCGAAGGAAGACCTCTTCACCGCCTGCATCCGCCGCGAGGCGCAGGCGCTCACCGAGGCCGTCCGCGCCGGTGTCGACCCTGCTCTGCCCGCCGACCGCCAACTCTGGGACGGGCTACGGGCGTTCTTCACGCACACCGCGCAGAACCCGCACGGCTGGTCCGTGCTGCACCTCCAGGCCCGCACCCACGGCGAGCCGTTCGCCGCCGAGGTCACCGCGATGCGCGAGGAGCTCGTCGCGTTCGTGACCCAGCTGATCGTCGTCGCCGCGCGGGAGGCCCACCGCGATCCCGACCTGCCCGAGCGCGAGGTCGCCGGCCTCGCCGAGGCCCTGGTGGGAGCGGCCGAGTCACTGGCCGCGTGGGCCAACGCCAGCCCGGGCATCACGGCGAGACAGGCGGCGGCGACCCTGATGAACTTCGCGTGGGCGGGGCTGGGCAACCTCATGGCGGGCAGCCCGTGGTCCCCGCCCGACCCTTCTCACGAGACGAGCGGGTAGACGCCTCCGGTCACGTGCACGCGGTCTCCGCCGCGCAGTTCGAAGAGCCCGCCCTCCGCCGCGTACGTCACCGTCCCCGGCAGCGGCACCGGCGCCCGGAAGCCGGCCCGCACCAGGACGGCCGCCGGTGTGCCGTGCGCGGCGACGCAGCGGGCCACGGTCCACATGCCGTGCGCGATGGCCCGGGGGAAGCCGAACAGGCGGGCGGTGAGCGGGTGGAGGTGGATGGGGTTGCGGTCACCGGAGGCGGCGCCGTACCGCCGTCCGACGTCGCCGGCGAGCCGCCACTCGGCGAGGGCGGGCAGCGGCTTGCGTTCCACCGGTTCCTTCCGTTCCGCGGCGTCGGAGGTCGTACGGCTGCCCGTCCGGTGCCGGGCCAGATACGTGCTCCTCGACTCCCACACGACCTCGTCCCCCACCCGCGCCTCGCTGACCACGGCCGCCTCGGTGCCCCGCCGGTGCGGGACCAACTCGTCGACGTACACCGTGAGGTCGTACTCGCCGGTCGCCGCCAGCGCCCGCCGCTGCGTGATCTCGATCGACGTGTGGACGAGCCCGAGCAGCGGCAGCGGGAAGTCCCGTCCGCTCATCAGCCGCATGGCCAGCGGGAAGCCGAGTACGTGCGGATACGTCACCGGCAGCGCGTCGTCCCCGGTCGCGAAGCCGCACACCCGCTCGTAGGCGGCCAGTCGCGCGAGGTCGACGCGCACGCCGGGCAGCACGAGTCGGGTGCGCGGGAACTCCGCGTCCGAGTGGGGGCGTTTGAAGGGTGAGAGCAGGGCGCCGCGGGCGAGGAGGGTCGGGAGGGAGGGGGTCTGGGCCAGGGTGATGATCACTGCGTGTCTCCCACCTCGGGGTCCTCTGCTTACTCCAAAGTAAGGTTACTGGAGGTAATGACACCCGTAACTGACAAAGGCTCATCATGCGGACGAGGTTGCACAGGCCCGACTCCGGACCGCCCCCGAACCCGCACGAACCCCCCACGTGAGCCCCCTAGGATCGCCGTCCTAACCGGCGGTAACTCACCGAGCCGAAACTGCCGGTGAACGCGCCGGTACGCACCGCGCGTACCACATGCAGCAGAGCTGCACCCAGCTGCACGCCCCAGGAGCTGCCCATGTCCCTCTCCTACGCATCCGGCCACGACTACGACGGCGCGCCCGTGCTCGTGGAACCGGAGATCCGGCGGCTGGACGGGGAGGTCCGGGAGGTGTCGGTGCCGCCACTCGTCCCGCCGGCGACGCACGGCTCGCTCGCCGACCTGCCCTTCGACAACGCGAGCGAGGCTCCGGAGGACCGGGTGCTGAGCCGCCGCGCGGAGAACGGCGAGTGGGTTCATGTCACGGCGGCGGAGTTCGCGGCGCAGGTGCTGGCCCTGGCCAAGGGGCTGATCGCGGAAGGGCTGGTGCAGGGGGACCGGATCGCCATCATGGCGCGGACGACGTACGAGTGGACGCTCCTCGACTTCGCCGCGTGGGCCGCCGGCCTGGTCACCGTGCCGATCTACCCCACCTCCTCCGTCTTCCAGACCCGGTGGATCCTCCAGGACTCGGGCGCGGTCGCCCTGGTGACGGAGGAGGCCGGCCAGGCGTCGGCGCTGGGCCCGGAGCTCAACCGCCTGCCCGACCTGCGCCACATGTGGATCGTGGAGAAGGGGCATCTGGACCGCCTGGCGGAGCTCGGCGCCCAGGTACCCGATCAGGAGATCGCCGTACGGCGCGGGGTGCTGGTCCCGGACACGCTCGCCACCGTCGTCTACACCTCCGGCACCACGGGCCGCCCCAAGGGCTGCGTGCTCACGCACGGCAACTTCCTCGCGGAGATCGACAACGCGATCGAACTCCTCTCCCCGGTCTTCAAGAGCAGGAACAAGAACAGGTCGACCGAGGACCTCGCCACCCTTCTCTTCCTCCCCATGTCGCACGTCTTCGGCCGCATGGTGGCGATCGCCTGCGTCCGCGCGCGGGTACGGCTGGGCCACGCGCCGAGCCTGCAGTCGGAGGACCTGGTGGCGGACCTCGGCAGCTTCAAGCCGACCTTCCTGGTGGTCATCCCGTACATGCTGGAGAAGGTCTTCAACAGGGCGCGCGCCAAGGCGGAGAGCGGCGGCCGGGCGACGGTCTTCGACCGAGCGGCGAGCGTGGCCCGCCGCTACGGCGAGGCGGTGGAGGAACGCCAGCACGGCACCGGCTCCGGCCCGAGCGCCGCGCTGAAGGCGGCCCGCTCCTTCTACGACCCCCTCGTCTACCGCCGTATCCGCAAGGCCATGGGCGGCAGGGTCCGCCACATCATCTGCGGCGGCTCCCCGCTCGGCCGCGACCTCGCGGCCTTCTACGCGGGCGCCGGCATGGAGATCTACGAGGGCTACGGCCTGACCGAGTCGACGGGCGCGGCCACGGTCACACCGCCGCTCAAACCCCGCCTCGGCACGGTGGGTTGGCCGATGCCCGGTACCAAGGTCCGGATCGCGGCGGACGGCGAGATCCTGCTGACCGGCGGCCAGGTGTTCCGCGGCTACTGGGACCCCTACGGGGGCGGGGTGATCCCGGCCTCCACCGACGGCTGGTTCCCGACCGGAGACATCGGCCGCCTGGACGACGAGGGCTACCTGACGATCACCGGCCGCAAGAAGGAGATCATCATCACGGCGGGCGGCAAGAACATGGCCCCCGCCCCCCTGGAGAACTGGCTCCGCTCCCACCCTCTGATCTCCCAGTGCCTCGTCCTGGGCGACCGCCGCCCCTACATCTCCGCCCTGATCACCCTGGACATGGACGGCGTCAACCACTGGCGCCAGATGAACGGCAAGCACCCGGTCCCAGCGGAACTCCTCGTCAACGACGAGGAGTTGAGGGCCGTACTGAAAAGGGCCGTGGACGAGGCCAACAAACTCGTCTCCCGCCCGGAGTCCATCCGCCGCTTCACCATCCTCCCCGTGGACTTCACGGAGCAGGCCGGCCACCTCACCCCGTCGATGAAACTGCGGCGCGAGGTGGTCATGCGGGACTTCGCGCAGGAGGTGGAGGGGCTGTACGCGAAGTAGCGGGGGTCAAGCGGCGGACGTCCCAGGCGGCCACGTACTCACACCGAGTCGATCACCTCGGTGTTCTGGCAGGCCGTCAGGCGCCACTCGCCGTCCTCCTTGGACATCACGTACATCGGGCTGCCCGGGTTGCCGAGCGGCTTGCCCTCGGGTGTCCGGTACTGGGCGCGCACCTTCACGGCGGCCACGTCGGGGCGGATGAACAGCACGTGCTCCACCTCGTAGGTGACCGTCGAGTCCCGCATGGCGCCGGGCAGCACCTGATGGGTGAACGCCGAGATCTCGTCGCGCCCGAAGAGCCGTCTGCCGTGCCCCGTCGTCCAGATCGCGTCCGCCCGGAACAACCCGACGAACTCGTCCGGGAGTTCCTGCTGCTGGGAGTGTTCGACCCTGGCCACCACCCGAGTGATGGCTTCGACATCGGCCGCGTGTGTCCGCTGTGTTGTGGTCATGGCGTCGATGCTCGTACCTCAAGTTTGGTTGAGGTCAAGCTCGTGCCGGCCGAGTAGTGGCCCTTGACTTCCCAAGACCCTCGCGCGACATTCCCGTCCCCTCGTTCGTTCCCGTCGTTCGTTCCGAGTGGACTGGAGTGGCCATGACCACGAGCGTGAACTCCGCAGGAATTGCCGGCTCCCCTTCCCGAAGACGCCTGTTGGCCGGTGCCGCCGGCGCCGGGCTCGCTGTTGCCACGGGGGTGCGACAGAGCGCCGGAGCCGCCGACTTACCCCTTCTCGGCACGTACGACGTCGTCGTCATCGGGTCCGGCGCGGCCGGGATGACCGCCGCGCTGACCGCCGCCCGGCAGGGGCTGAGCTGTGTCGTCGTGGAGAAGGCGGCCACCTTCGGCGGCTCGGCCGCGCGGTCCGGTGCCGGGATCTGGGTGCCGAACAACCCGGTGATCCTGGCGGCCGGCGTTCCCGACACCCCCGCCAAGGCCGCCGCCTACCTCGCCGCCGTCGTCGGCCCGGACGTGCCCGTCGACCGGCAGCGCGCCTTTCTCGCCCACGGCCCCGCCATGATCTCCTTCGTCATGGCCCACAGTCCCCTCCGTTTCCGCTGGATGGAGGGGTACAGCGACTACTATCCCGAGCTCCCCGGCGGCCTCCCGAACGGCCGCTCCATCGAACCCGACCAGCTCGACGGCAACCTCCTCGGCGCCGAACTCGCCCGCCTCAACCCGCCGTACCTGGACGTCCCCGCCGGCCTGGTCGTCTTCAGCGCCGACTACAAGTGGCTCGCCCTGACCGCCGTCAGCGCCAAGGGCGTCGCCGTCGCCGCCGAGTGCCTGGCCCGCGGCACGAAGGCCGCCGCGCTGGGGCAGAAGCCGCTCACCATGGGCCAGTCGCTGGCCGCGGGCCTGCGCCTCGGGCTCCGGGCCGCCCGGGTGCCGGTGTGGCTCGCCACCCCGCTCACCGAGCTGCACGTCGAGGGCGGGGCCGTGTCCGGTGCCGTCGTCACGCGTGACGGCACGCCGGGCCTCGTCCGCGCCCGCCGAGGCGTGATCGTCGGCTCCGGCGGCTTCGAGCACAACGCCGCCATGCGCGAGCGGTACCAGCGACAGCCCATCGGCACCGACTGGACCGTCGGCGCCAAGGAGAACACCGGCGACGGCATCCGCGCGGGGGAGCGCCTCGGCGCCGCCCTCGACCTGATGGACGACGCCTGGTGGGGCCCGGCCATCCCGCTCCCCGACCAGCCCTACTTCTGCCTCGCCGAACGCACCCTCCCCGGCGGCCTGCTGGTCAACGCCGCCGGCCGCCGCTTCGTCAACGAGGCCGCCCCCTACGGGGACGTCGTCCACACCATGTACGAGCGCCACCCGACCGACCCCGACATCCCGGCCTGGCTGATCACCGACCAGAACTACCGCAACCGCTACCTCTTCAAGGACGTGGCCCCGACCTTCCCGTTCCCGGACGCCTGGTACACCTCCGGCGCGGCACACAAGGCCTGGACCCTCGACGCCCTGGCCACCGCCATCGGCGTCCCCGCAGCCGCCCTCCGCGCCACCGTCGACCGCTTCAACTCCCTTGCCCTGCAAGGCAAGGACACCGACTTCCAGCGCGGCGACAGCGCCTACGACCACTACTACACGGACCCCGCCATCCTCCCCAACTCCTGCCTCGCCCCGCTGTGGCTGCCCCCGTACCACGCCTTCCGCATCGTCCCCGGCGACCTCGGCACCAAGGGCGGCCTGCGCACCGACGCCCGCGCACGGGTCCTGCGCCCGGACGGCTCGGTGATCCCCGGCCTCTACGCCGCCGGGAACGCCAGCGCCGCCGTGATGGGCCACAGCTACGCGGGCGCGGGCTCGACGATCGGCCCGGCGATGACGTTCGGGTACATCGCGGCGCGGGACATCGCCGGGGCGGCGGTCTAGGTGTGCTGTCCGGCGGATCAGGTCGCAGGAAATCGGCCGCCGGACAGGCCCCAGGACGGCGGCGGTCAGCGCGACCGGGCGATCAGGGACGCCTGCGGGGTCGACTCCCCGAGTGCGTCGTCCGGTTCGCGTACCGTCCGGGAAACGAGCGCGAAGCCGGCCGCCGTCAGCAGCTCGGCGATGGCGGCCGGCTGACGCCGCTCGAAGTCGAGCGCCACCGGGTGGCCGAAGGGCTGGTCGTGGTGCCGGGGCTCGTCGCCGACCTGGAAGGCGACGAGCAGCGGGCCACCCGGTGCCAGGACGCGGCGGAACTCGGCGAAGAGGGAGGGAAGACGGTCCACCGGGGTGTGGATGGACGAGTACCAGGACACGACACCGCCGAGCGAGCCGTCCGGAAGGTCGAGGTCCAGCATCGAGCCCTGTACGAAGCGCAGGCCGGGGTTCTCCCGCCGGGCGATCGTGAGCATCGACTCCGACACATCCAGCCCGAACACGGACAGGC
The DNA here is from genome assembly GCF_040295365.1 of Streptomyces sp. NPDC002838. Classification (NCBI taxonomy): domain Bacteria; kingdom Bacillati; phylum Actinomycetota; class Actinomycetes; order Kitasatosporales; family Streptomycetaceae; genus Streptomyces; species Streptomyces sp. NPDC002838. The sequence continues at coordinate 124,363 of NZ_JBEOVF010000012.1, forward strand.
CGAGGGAGGCGAGGTGAGCGGTGACCCGCCCCGGCCCGCACCCCAGATCGGCCACTTCACCGCCCGGACGGACGAGTTCGGCGAATCCGGCCAGCACCGCCCGGTCCAGCGGCGTGGCCGCGAGATAGTCCTGGAAAAGGGTGGCGTAGTCCTCGGCGATGGCGTCGTAGAAAGTGCGGGTGGTCGCTACGAAGGAGTCTGCGTCATTGGCGTAGTCGGCTTCCGTCATGCGCGGGAGCCTATTCCGGCCGCTGTGGAGGGGGGGCCTATTCCGGCCGCTCCTCGCCACCCTCCTGGCGTTCCCGGGCGGCGCCCAGACCGGCGCCGATGGCCGTGCCGAACCCCATGCCCAGGGCGAGTCCCAGCCCGAGATCGTCGAAGACGGTCAGCCCGAGCACGAGGCCGACGCCCGCACCGAGCGAGAGGCCGATCGAGATGCCGAGCGAAACGCCGGTCGCCGGCTGGTAGTTCGCGGGGGACGCCTTGCCCTCTTCGCTCGCTTCATCCCTGTCCACGAGGCCACTTTCTCACGCCACCCCCGCCGCCCGCAGGGCCGCGGTCGCCCCCGCCGCGCCCAGCACGACCACCGTGAACGGCGCCCGCCGCCACGCCAGTACGCCGCCCACCAGCACCCCGGCGGGCCGTGCCCACCCCGCGAAGCCCCCGCCCTCGGTCAACGCCCCCGTGGCCAGCAGCGCGACCAGCAGGACCACCGCACCGGCCGACAGCAACTCCTGCGTCCGCGCCGGGAGCTCGACCCGCCCGTGCAGTACCGGCCCGACCAGCCGGAAGGCGTACGTCCCGACCGCCAGCGCCAGAATCATGGCGACCGTCGCGCTCATGCCGTACCCCCCTTACGGCCGCCGTACAGGGCGAGCCCCGCCAGCGCCGCCAGCACCGGCACCCCCGCCGGAACGGCCGGCGTCACCGCCAGGGCCAGCGCGGCGCCGAGCAGCGCGGACCGTCGTACGGCCGAGTCCGTGCGCAGGGCGGGCAGCACCAGCGCGACGAGTACGGCGGGGAAGGCGGCGTCGAGGCCGTACGTGCCCGTGTCGCCCAGCGCGCTGCCGGCCAGCGCCCCGGCCAGGACGCCCGCGTTCCACACGGTGAACAGTCCCAGCCCGGAGATCCAGAAGGCCGCCCGCCGTCGTGCCGGATCCGGCTGGGCGAGGGCGAAGGCGACCGTCTCGTCGGTCACGAGGTGCGCGCCGAGGAGGCGGGCGAGCCGGCCGCGGCCGATCGTGTCCGCGACGGCCAGGCTGTACGCCGCCGTACGGGTGTTGAGCAGCAGCCCGGTGGCCGCCGCGGCGACCGGGCCGCCCCCGGCGAGCAGCACCCCGACCGCGCTGAACTGGGCCGCGCCCGCGTACACGACGAGCGACATCACCACCGGCACCCACGCCGGCAGGCCGCCGGTGACGGAGATCGCACCGAAGGAGACGCCGACGACGCCACTGGCGAGCCAGACGAGGGACGCGTCCCGGATCAGCTCCGGGTACCGCGCGGCAGGGGGTGTTCGCTCTGTCGTACGCATGTTCTCTACAATGGACAGGAGAGCTCATGTTCGTCAAGGCGAACGATCGTACTGATGGAGCGAACACCATGTCCGACAGCACGCCCCCGTCCCGGCTTCCCCTCGACTGGATCGCCGCCTCCCTGCGCCGCGAGCGCACGCGTGCGGGGCTGTCCCTGTCCGAACTGGCCAAGCGGGCCGGCATCGCGAAGTCGACGTTGTCGCAGCTGGAGGCGGGGAGCGGGAACCCGGGCGTGGAGACGCTCTGGGCGCTGGCGGTGGCGCTCGGGGTGCCGTTCAGCGCGCTGGTGGAGCCGCCGGCTCCGTCGGTGCACGTGATCCGTGCTGGGCAGGGGCCGACGGTCGGGTCCGAGCGGGCCGACTACGTGGCCACGCTGCTGTCCGCCAGTCCGCCCGGCGCACGGCGGGACATCTATCACCTGCGGGCCGAGCCGGGCGCGGCGCGTGAGTCGGAGCCGCACATTCCGGGCACGGTGGAGCATCTGATCGTGAGCACGGGGAAGGTGAAGGCGGGGCCGCGGGGGGAGGAGGCGGAGCTGGAGCCCGGGGACTACATGACGTACCGCGGGGACGTACCGCACTCGTACGCGGCGCTGGCGCCCGGGACGACGTTCGTGCTGGTCATGCAGCACGTGTGAGGGGTCGGCCGGGGGGCGGGAAAGGCAGGAGCCCCACTGCCTTGCGGCACGGGGCTCCTTGGGTACTGCTATTCGTTCCGGATCAGAGCTTTGGGCTCATGAACTCAGACAGGGGTGACGTTCTCCGCCTGCGGGCCCTTCGGGCCCTGGGTGACGTCGAAGGAAACCTGCTGGTTCTCCTCCAGCGAGCGGAAGCCGCTCGCGTTGATCGCGGAGTAGTGGACGAAGACGTCGGGGCCGCCGCCTTCTTGGGCGATGAAGCCAAAGCCCTTTTCGGCGTTGAACCACTTCACGGTTCCGGTAGCCATAAGCCCTCCTTGGGCCCAAAGGGTTGCCCTGCTCCAGAACCCTGCAAGTGTGAAAACAAGATGCCGCACAACTCTGCATACGTCTGAAAACGACTAGAGCCCGCGGTTACATGCTCCGCAGGCTCTGTACTGCAAGGGAAACCAAACTGCAACTTGCGGCGAGCCTAGCACGCAGGCAGCCGAATGCAATAGAGGTCAAGATCACGTCACCCGGATGTTTGAATGTCCGGTGAAGGGGTTGACAGTGGGGCCGAAGTCCGGAGCGTACCCCACGGGGTCTAGTCTCGCGATGTGGACAATTCACGCACCCGGCCGCGCGTCGGGCACATCCAGTTCCTGAACTGTCTGCCCCTGTACTGGGGGCTCGCGAGGACGGGCACGCTCCTCGACTTCGAGCTGACGAAGGACACCCCGGAGAAGCTCAGCGAGCAGCTGGTGCGGGGAGACCTCGACATCGGGCCCGTCACCCTCGTCGAGTTCCTCAAGAACGCCGACGACCTGGTCGCCTTCCCGGACATCGCGGTCGGCTGCGACGGCCCGGTGATGTCCTGCGTGATCGTCTCCCAGCTCCCGCTGGAGCGACTGGACGGCGCCCGGGTCGCCCTGGGCTCGACCTCGCGCACTTCCGTACGCCTGGCCCAGCTGCTGCTGTCCGACCGCTACGGCGTACGGCCCGACTACTACACCTGCCCGCCCGACCTCAGCCTGATGATGCAGGAGGCCGAGGCGGCGGTCCTGATCGGCGACGCGGCGCTGCGGGCCAACCTGCTCGACGGGCCGAGGTACGGGCTTCAGGTGCACGACCTCGGCTCGCTGTGGAAGGAGTGGACCGGGCTGCCGTTCGTCTTCGCGGTCTGGGCGGCCCGGCGGGACTATGCGGAGCGCGAGCCCGTCATCACCCGCAAGGTGCACGAGGCCTTCCTCGCCTCCCGCAACCTCTCCCTGGAGGAGGTCGGCAAGGTCGCCGAGCAGGCGGCCCGCTGGGAAGCCTTCGACGAGCAGGTCCTGGAGCGCTACTTCACCACCCTCGACTTCCGCCTCGGCGGCCCGCAGCTGGCGGCGGTCGCCGAGTTCGCCCGCCGGGTGGGGCCGACGACCGGCTTCCCGGCGGATGTGAAGGTGGATCTGCTCGAGCCGTGAGCCGGCGGGGCACGGCGCACTACCCTGCTGGGGACTTGAGGCGTACGGGGGAGGGGTGACGCCATGCAGCCGCTCGGTGTCGACGAGCCGACCGTCGTGGGGCCCTACCGGCTGCTCGGCCGGCTCGGTTCCGGCGGCATGGGCCGGGTCTACCTCGGCCGCAGCGCCGGCGGCCGTACGGTCGCGGTCAAGATCGTGCACCCGCACTTCGCGCTGGACGAGGAGTTCCGCGCCCGCTTCCGCCGCGAGGTCGAAGCCGCCCGGCGGGTCGGCGGCGCCTGGACGGCACCCGTCCTGGACGCCGACCCGGAGGCAGCCGTGCCGTGGGTGGCCACGGCCTACGCGGCGGGCCCGTCGCTGTCGGCCGCGATCGCGGAGGGCGGCCCGCTGCCGGCCCATACGGTACGGGTGCTGGGGGCGGGGCTGGCCGAGGCGCTGGCCGCGGTGCACGAACTGGGGCTGGTGCACCGGGATGTGAAGCCGTCGAACGTACTGCTCACGCTGGACGGGCCGCTGCTGATCGACTTCGGCATCGCCCGGGCCATGGACGGTACGGCGTCCCTGACGTCCACCGGTGTGTCCATCGGCTCGCCCGGCTACATGTCGCCCGAGCAGATACTCGGCAAGGGGGCGACGGGCGCGGCGGACGTCTTCTCGCTGGGCGCGGTGCTGGCGTACGCGGCGACCGGCGAGCCGCCCTTCCGGGGGGACTCCTCGGCCGCGCTGCTCTACAAGGTCGTCCACGAGGAGCCCGAGCTGGGCTCGCTGGACGGGGAGCCGCGCTCGCTGGTGGAGGTGTGTCTGGCGAAGGAGCCGGGTGCGCGGCCGGCGCCCGCCGAGGTGGCCCGGCGGCTGGCTCCCGAGGGCACGGCCCGGCTGGTCGCGGGCGGGTGGCTGCCGGGGGTACTGGTGGAGCAGGTCAGCCGTAGCGCCGTACGGCTGCTGAATCTGGAGACGGTGCGGGAGACTCCGTCGGGGCCTGTGGGGTTCAGCAGGGCTTCGCAGAGTGCTGAGGGCCTGACCGTGGGCGGGGCGAAGGGTGCGGAGCCCCTGGCCGGGCAGCCTGTTGCCGGGGAATTCGGGCCGCCGCCGGTCATGGGGGCGGCGGGCGTGTCAGATGTGCGGGACCCGCACGCGCAGGACACGGCCCCCTCCTCCGGACCCTCCGACCGTCGCCCAGGCGGGCTCTCCGTCTCCGTGTCGGCGACCTCGGAGCCCAAGGGCGGTGGGCGAGGGCGGCGGTTGAGCTGCACGGTGGCCCTTGCCGTCGCGGGGGCGCTGGCCGCGGTGATGATCGGATCGGCGTTCGTGTTCGACCTGCTGCCGGGTAACGGCGGTGACGACGCGGACGATTCCGGCGCCGGCGCCTACTCCCCGGCGCCGAGCGCCAGTGTCAGCGCGAGCGAGGGCGGCCGGGCCGCGGTGCCCGCCGCCTACCTGGGGACCTGGGAGGGCCAGGCCTCCGCGCTCGACGGCACCCTGCCCATGGGCACCTTCCGGCTGACCGTGCAACGGGCCGACGCGGGCGAGAAGTTGGGCACGCTCCGGCACACGGACGTGCTCGGCGGTGTCTGCGACGACGTCCTGACCCTGAAGCGGGTGACGAAGAAGCAGATCGTGGCCACCGCCGTGGGTGCCAAGGGGAATCGGGGCGTGTGTTCCCAGGCCGCGCACACCGTGCGCCTCACGCCGGTCGGTGACGATCTGAACTACGAGTCGGACAGCGCGGACTCGGGGCGGCCCCGGGCGCGCCTGTCGAAGGTCGGGTAGGCCGCAGCGGATACCAGCGGTGAGGAGGGCTGCTGACGCCGGGCGTCGCGATGGGATGATCGGTCGATGACCGGCTTGTTGATCGCCGTCGCCGCGCTGTGGGGGGCGGCCGCGGGCGTGCTGGTGCCCCGGGCCGCCTATCGGTTCTCCGTCCCCTCGGAGGAGCCCTGGCGGGAGCGGTGCCCCGGGGGGCATCCGATTCGGGGGCCGATCCGTGGGTGGATCGGGTGGACGCGGTGCGGTGAGTGCGCGGGCGGCGTCGTTGTGGAGGGGGACGCCGAGGCCGCCGTAGCGCACGAGGCCGAGACCGCCGTATCCCAGAAGACGTATGGCAAGACGTACGGCCCCAGCACCCCCCTCGTCGCCCTCACCACCGCCCTCCTCTGCGCCGCCCTCGCCGCCGCCACCGGCACCCGGCCCGAAATCGCCGTCTGGCTGCTGCTCGCGCCCGTCGGTGTGCTGCTGGCCGTCGTCGACTTCCGGGTGCAGCGGCTGCCCGACGTGCTGACCCTGCCGCTCGCCGCCGCCGCGCTCGCGCTGCTCGGCCTGCTCACGCTGGTGCCCGAGCACACCGGGCACTGGCCCTCCGCCGCGCTGGGCGCCCTCGCCCTCGGCGGCGGCTACTTCGTACTGTTCCTCATCAACCCCGGCGGCATGGGCTTCGGGGACGTCAAGCTCGCGCTCGGGATGGGTGCCGTACTGGGCTGGTACGGGTGGTCGACGGTCATGCTGGGCACGCTCGCCGGGTTCCTGCTCGGGGCGCTGTACGGCGGTGCCCTCGTCGTCGCGCGGCGCGCCGGGCGCAAGACGGCCATCCCGTTCGGCCCGTTCCTGATCGCGGGCGCGTTCGTCGGTGTGCTCATCGGCGCCTACGCGGCCTGACGTCGGTTGGGGCAAACGCCTGGCGTACGCTGGTTCGGTCCGTCCTCACCCTTGACGAACTCGACGAAAGGGACGCCCCGGTGACCGAGAAGGCCGACCTCCAGTCCGTCCTCGACCGTGCCGCCGGGGGTGGGCGGATCACCCCGGAGGAGGCGCTCGACCTCTACCGCGACGCCCCGCTGCACGCGCTGGGCGCCGCCGCCGACGCCGTACGCCGCCGCAGGTACGCGGGTACCGAGCACATCGCGACGTACATCATCGAGCGCAACATCAACTACACGAACGTGTGCGTCACGGCGTGCAAGTTCTGCGCCTTCTACGCGGCCCCCAAGGACACCGCCAAGGGCTGGACCCGCGACCTGGACGACATCCTGCGGCGGTGCGCCGAGACCGTCGAGCTCGGCGGCACGCAGATCATGTTCCAGGGCGGCCACCACCCGGACTACGGCGTCGAGTACTACGAGAAGCACTTCTCCGCCATCAAGCAGGCCTTCCCGCAGCTGGTGATTCACTCGCTGGGCGCGTCCGAGGTCGAGCACATGGCCCGGATCTCGGGCGTCTCGGTCGAGGAGGCCATCACCCGGATCCACGAGGCGGGCCTCGACTCCTTCGCCGGCGCCGGCGCGGAGCTGCTGCCCGCCCGGCCCCGCAAGGCCATCGCCCCGCTGAAGGAGTCCGGCGAGCGCTGGCTGGAGATCATGGAGACCGCGCACCGGCTGGGCGTGGAGTCGACGTCCACCATGCTCATGGGCACCGGCGAGACCAACGCCGAGCGCATCGAGCACCTGCGGATGATCCGTGACGTGCAGGACCGGACCGGCGGCTTCCGCGCCTTCATCCCGTACACCTACCAGCCCGAGAACAACCACCTGAAGGGCCGCACGCAGGCCACGATCTTCGAGTACCTGCGGATGATCGCCATCGCGCGGCTGTTCATGGACAACATCGCCCACATCCAGGGCTCGTGGCTGACCACCGGCAAGGAGATCGGCCAACTCTCCCTGCACTACGGCGCGGACGACCTCGGCTCGATCATGCTGGAGGAGAACGTCGTGTCGTCGGCCGGTGCCAAGCACCGCTCCAACCGGCTGGAGATCATCGACCTGATCCGCAAGGCGGGGCGGGTCCCGGCGCAGCGCTCGACGACGTACGAGCACCTCGTCGTCCACGACGATCCGGCGAACGACCCCGTCGACGAGCGGGTCGCCTCCCACATCTCCTCGACGGCGATCGCGGGTGGCACCGCGCACCCCGAGCTGAAGCTCCTCGCCTCCAACTAGGTCTGTCTTGCTGACGATTCACGCGGCGGACGAGGTCCGGTACACCTGGGACTCCGACCCGATCAAGGATGGTGCCGTCGCCGTCCAGGGGATCCGGGTCGCCGCGGTGGGTTCGCTCGCCGAGGTGCGGGCGCGGTTCCCAGGGGCGCGGGTTCGGCGGTGGCCCGGTGTGCTGGGGCCCGCGCGCATCCACGACGGGCCGCTCCCGGACGCCCCGACCCCGCGCGAACGCGTCCACGCCGTGCTGAAGTCGGGTGCGGTGGCGGTCCTGGAGGAGTACGTCGACTCGCCCGAACTGCGGGCGGCGGCCGAGCGGAACGACGTGGTGGTGCTCCCGCGTACGCGGCCCACGGCCATCGTGGACGTGGGCCGTGCCGACCTCGCCGTCTTCGACGAGTCCGGCGCGTGTCTGGCGACCGTGTGCGCGGGGCGCCTGGTGCACCGCAGGCGCTGATCAGCCGGCGAACGCCTTCGCGAACGCTCCCGAACTCTGCTCCACTCCGCTGCAGTCGGTCTGCGCCTTTTCCGCCGTGCCCTTCTCACACTGCTGGTCGCGGACGGCCGACCACATCGACACCCACGCGATTTCCTGCTTTTCGGCGAAAGCCCGCACCTGCGCCGCGTCGGAGAGCGTGAACGTCTCGCCGTCCACGTCGTTCACGCCGATCATCGAGGTGAGCGCCATGCCCCGCCAGGCGTTCGCGTCGGACAGGCCGAACACCTTCTTCAGCTGGGCGTGCGCGGCTTTCGCGGCGGTGACCGCGTATCCGCCCATGTCCCCGTCGTACGACGCGCCGTAATTCATCGTCATGAGGTTGACGGTGGAGACCCGCACGTCGTACTCGTTGGCGGACTCCAGCAGGGCCAGGCTGTCTTCGCCGAGCCCGGACGGCATGACCGGCAGCGTGAAGGACACCTCGAGGTCGGGCCGCTCCTGCCGCAACGCCGCGATCGCCTCGGAGCGTACGGCGACGGAGTCGGCGTCGGTGAGTTCGTCGCCCTCGATGTCGAAGTCGGCCTGCGTGGAGCCGGCCGCGTCCAGGGCCCTGCCGTACGCCTCGGCCAGCTCGGACGCGCTGTCGCAGGTCGCCGCCAGCTCCTTGCCCAAGGCGCCGCCGAAGGAGACGCGGACCGTGCCGCCGTCCTGCTTGAGCTGCGCGATCCGGGACTTCACCGCGGAGTCGTCGATGGCGTGGGTGCCGTCCCACCGCGGGGCGCAGTCACTGCCGTCGGCGATCACGAAGGCCAGGTTGTACGTCGCCGGGGAACCCGTGGAGTCGTTGCCGGACGCGTCCGTGGCGCTGACGTACGGGGCGTAGGCGGTGACGGGCTCGGCGGCCTCGGCCGGGGACTCGGTGGCCTCGTTGGGGGGCGCGCTCGATCGGTCCGGGGCCGCCGGTGCCGCGTCCGAGGTGCCCTCGGACTCCGCGGAACACCCCGCGGTGGCCAGGGCGAACAGGCAGGTGAGCCCGGCCGCCGGCTTCAGAAAACGCCGCATTGCGTATGCACCCGCTCTCGTGGTTTCTGTCTCGGGACAGAAACTAAGTACGTTTCCGGAGAGGAAATCTCTCACGCGCGGCCGAACTTCGTCCGTTCTCTGAGGAGATGGACAGGTCAAGATGTTTATCACGGGTCTCTCACATGAAAACCCGAGTTCAGGTCACATAAAGGTTCCCTGATCTCCGGGGAATGCATTCCGAGCCTGCCATCGAAAATCCGCGCCGCCGGGTCGGCCTCTCGCTTCCCTCTCCCGTGCCGGCGCTGTCCCTCCTGCCGATCCTCGCCCTGAACTTCGCGCGGGCGGGCCCGGACAGCCGCCTCGGCGCCGCCCTGTGGACCATGCCGCTGATCGACCAGTTCTGGAAGGCGCCCGCGTTCGAAACTGGGGGCCGTACTGCAACAATGGCCTCGTGACCCGCGCTTCCCTGAACAAGCAGCCGCACGAAGTCGCCTCGATGTTCGACGACGTGGCGGAACGGTACGACCTGACCAACGACGTGCTGTCGCTCGGCCAGGACCGGGTGTGGCGCAAGGCGGTCGCCAAGGCCGTCGACGCCCGCCCCGCGCAGAAGGTCCTGGACCTGGCCGCCGGTACGGCCACGTCCTCGCTGCCCTTCGCCCGCACCGGCGCCTACGTCGTCCCCTGTGACTTCTCCCTCGGCATGCTCCAGGTCGGCAAGGCACGGCACTCCTGGCTGCCGTTCACGGCGGGCGACGCCACCAGGCTGCCGTTCAAGGACGACGTCTTCGACGCCGTGACCATCTCCTTCGGGCTGCGCAACGTGCAGGACACGGACGCGGCCCTGCGCGAGATGTACCGGGTGACCAAGCCCGGCGGCCGGGTCGTGATCTGCGAGTTCTCCCATCCGACCTGGGCGCCCTTCAGGACCGTCTACACCGAGTACCTGATGCGCGCCCTGCCGCCGGTCGCCCGCGCCGTCTCCTCGAACCCCGACGCGTACGTCTACCTCGCCGAGTCCATCCGCGCCTGGCCCGACCAGCCCGCGCTCGCCGAGCGGCTCGGGAAGGCCGGCTGGTCGAAGGTGGCCTGGCGCAACCTCACCGGCGGCGTGGTGGCCCTGCACCGGGGCTTCAAGGAGAGCTGAACCCAGAGCTGAACCCGATGTGCTTCAAGCTCACCTGAGGACCGCGTACGGGTCTCCCGGCTCGTCGAGTTCGCGCTGCAGCCCGCCCCTGGGGGGTTTCGGCACGCGAGGCTCGCGCATACCTCCGCCGCCCTCGCCCTCACCGAAGTCGAACCACACGTAGATCACGGAGTCCTGCGGCACCTCGGCACCGGGCTGCGGGTACTGGCGCACGACGTAGTCGACCACGGTGCGGTGGAAGTCCGGCCGGTCCGGCGCGTTGAGGAAAAGGCCCTGTGCCTGTGCTGTCTCGCGCGCGTCCACGGCCATCAGGCCGACCAGACGCGGTACGCGCACTTCGGGCGTCTTGCGTGTTATGCGCACAGATGTCACCCCCAGCGGTACTGGCAGGGTAACCCCGCCCCGTACCGGCCGGAAGCGTCAAGTGTCTTTCTGTAGCAGTCGATTACTCTGTGTGATCAGCGGGACCGTTTCGTAGGTCCAGCCGGTAGCAGTGCCCTTTCTGCCGCGTCGTCGGCGTCATGAACACCTCGGCGAGGCGCATGCCCAGCCGTCGTGTCACCGCGATCGAGCGCGCGTTGTCGGCCGCGACCATGGCCACCACGCTCGGCACACCCGCCGCCCGCACCCGCTCCAGCGTCATCTGCGCGGCCGCGGTGGCATACCCCTTGCCCCAGTACTCCCGCCCCAGCCGCCAGCCGATCTCGATCTCGCCCTTGGGGCCCCAGTCCTGCAGCCACGGCTGGGCGCCGGTGAAGCCGATGACCTGGCCGGACTCGTCGAGCATGGTCCACAGACAGAAGCCGTGCTCGGCGTCGTGCCGGCGCTGGCGGGCGGTGAGCTCCTCGTAGACGGACAGCTCCGCGGCCCTGCCGCCGTGGAACTCCATGACGTCCGGGTCGTCGAAGACCCGGTGCCAGGCGACGGCGTCCTCGTCGGTGGGGACACGCAGCCGTACAACGGGGAGAGCACGGTTCACGGGGCAGCCCTTCAGCCGGGTGATCAATTCTGCTGAATAGACTGCCCATGTCCAGTGCCGGTCGGCACGCAGATTTCGAACTTGGGGAGATCCCGCCGTGACCGAGCCCCTCTCCGAAAACACCGCCGATGTGATCGTCGTCGGCGCGGGGCCAGCCGGCTCCACCACCGCGTACCATCTCGCCAAGGCCGGACTCGACGTACTCCTGCTGGAGAAGACCGAGTTCCCGCGCGAGAAGGTCTGCGGCGACGGACTCACCCCGCGCGCCGTCAAGCAACTCGTCGCGATGGGCATCGACATCTCGGAGGAGGCCGGCTGGCTGCGCAACAAGGGCCTGCGCATCATCGGCGGCGGCGTCCGGCTCCAGCTCGACTGGCCGGATCTCGCCTCCTTCCCCGACTACGGCCTCGTCCGCAAACGCGACGACTTCGACGAGCAGCTCGCCCGCCAGGCCCAGAAGGCGGGCGCGCGGCTGTACGAGCGCTGCAACGTCGGCGCCCCGATCGTCGACGACCGCACCGGCCGCATCACCGGCGTGCACGCCAAGCTCGGCGACGTCGGGGAGAAGCGCGAGGTGACCTTCCACGCGCCGCTGGTGGTCGCCGCCGACGGCAACTCCACCCGCCTGTCCCTCGCGATGGGTCTGCACCGCCGCGAGGACCGCCCGATGGGCGTCGCGGTCCGTACGTACTTCACCTCTCCGCGCCACGAGGACGACTACCTGGAGTCCTGGCTGGAGCTGTGGGACCGCCGGGGACCGGGCGAGGACCGTCTCCTGCCCGGCTACGGCTGGATCTTCGGCATGGGCGACGGCACCTCCAACGTCGGCCTGGGCGTGCTGAACACGTCCGACTCCTTCAAGGAGCTGGACTGGCGCGAGGTCCTGAAGGCCTGGTGCGCCTCGATGCCGGAGGACTGGGGCTACACGCCGGACAACATGACGGGACCCATCCGTGGGGCGGCTCTCCCGATGGCGTTCAACCGCCAGCCCCACTACACCAAGGGCCTGCTGCTGGTCGGCGACGCCGGCGGCCTGGTGAACCCCTTCAACGGCGAGGGCATCGCTTACGCCATGGAGTCCGGCCAGATCGCCGCCGACGTCATCGTCCAGGCCCACGCGCGCTCCACGCCCGCGGGGCGCGAACTGGCCCTCCAGCGCTACCCGCGCGTCCTCAAGGACACCTACGGCGGCTACTACACGCTGGGCCGCGCCTTCGTGAAGCTCATCGGCAACCCGAAGGTCATGAAGATCGCGGCCCAGCGCGGCCTGACGCACCCCCTGCTGATGAAGTTCACGCTGAAGATGCTCGCGAACCTGACCGACCCGACGGGCGGCGACGCGATGGACCGCATCATCAACGGGCTGAGCAAGGTGGCGCCGAAGGCGTGATCAGGCGCTGATCGCTTCGATGTTGGCGGCCCGGCGCGCGAAGACCTCGTCCCGCCGGTCCGCCACCCGCCGCAGCGCGTCCTTCCGCTCCCGCTTGGAGAGCCGGTCCAGATACACGTGCCCGTTCACATGGTCGGTCTCGTGGGCGAGGCAGCGGGCGAAGTACCCCGTGCCCTCGACGACGAGCGGACGGCCCTCCTTGTCGAGCCCGCGCACGACGGCCGGTCCGGACGCGGTACGTCCATCACGGCCCCCGGGACGGACGGGCACCCCTCGCTGTCGTCGAGCAGCCTGCGCCCGGCCGGATCGAGCGCCTCCAGCACCGGGTTGACAATGTGTCCGACATGTCGGACACCTTCGTTGTCGGGGCAGTCGTAGACGAACAGCCGAAGGTCCACGCCGACATCCTCACCCACCTCGGTGATCCGCCGCACCTTTCCGCGCCGGGCCTCGGGCGCGAGCGGGGGGTACGAGTCGACGGGCCGTCCCTGTAGGAAGACGCTGGGCATCACTGTTTCTCCTGCCGGCCCCGACCCGCAGAACCGCGAACAGCTCCTCGTCCGCGCGCCAGGCCCTCAACGCTCTGCTGGACGCGGACAATTCGGACGCCGAGCGGTGTGAGATCCGGGAGTTGTACCGGCCCCGGAGATGGAGCCCCTCAAACGCGTCGACGAGGTGCGCTACCGACGGGGCCTGCCCAACACCGTCGACCTGGGACGAGCCGGAAGCGAGCCGGAAGCGAGCAGGAACTGAGCCGGAAGGGGCCGCAGCCCCCGAGCGGCTGCGGCCCCTTCCGTGCGGCTCGGCGTCAGAGCACCCGCACCGCGCCGGTCGGCGGGTCGTACGAGAGCGGCTTCTCGGCCACGCCCGTGGACGAGTTCTGCGCGCCGACGAACATGCCGTCGCCGACATACACCGCCACGTGGTACGCGCTGCCCGCGCCGCCCCAGTACAGGATGTCGCCCGGCAGGAGGTTGTCCAGCGACACCTGGCTGCCGGCGGTCGACTGGGACTGCGAGACGCGCGGCAGGTCGATGCCGACCTGCTTGAAGGCGGCCTGGACCAGGCCGGAGCAGTCCCAGGAGCTCGGGCCGCTGGAGCCGAGGACGTAGGCGTCGCCGACCTGCGCCCGCACGAAGTTGACGATGTCGGCGGCCGAACCGGTGGCCGTGGACGTGCTCGTGGACGTGCTGGTGCTCGTCGAGGCGGACAGCGTGGCCCGCTCGGCGTTGCGGGAGGCACGCTCGGCGGCCTCCTGGCGCGCGGCCTCCTGGGCGGCCTTCTTGGCCGCGGCCTTCTTCTTTGCCTCGGCGAGGTCCGCCTTGGCCTGCTTCGCGGCCTTCGCGGCGGCCGCGTCACGCTCGGCCTGCAGCTGGTAGTTCGCCGCGGCCTGCTGTGTGGCGGCGGCGGACTCGGCGACCTGGGCGGCCATGTCGGCCGTCAGGGTCGGCAGTTCAAGGGTCTGCGTCACCGGCTCGGCCGCGTTCGCCGAACCGGACGCCCCGGCCACTGCCAGGGTGCTGAGGACGCCACCGGCAACTCCGGCCCGCATCGCGATGGTCGACGCGCTGCGGCGGGGTTTCCGGTGGCTGCGTATGTGAGCGGTGTGGGACATGAGAACAACCGGTATCAGGGGCTCCTCCATACCTTCAAGAAACGTGTGCTGCGCCACAGTTGTTCAACGGGCGCCCCGAACCCCGGGCGTGTCGTTCTTTATTGACGCCGTAACGGACATTGCGGACGCAGGTGATCAAGCCTGTGATCATGGTCTTTCGTTGTTACGCCCGAATTGCCCCGCGCCTACCACTGGATGAGTCAGGTGGCCAAGCCCTCTTCTCGGGCGCCCCTTGTGAATGTGGCGGAGGTCACGCAACGGTCACGGGGGTGGCCGCGTCACGCGCGTAGATCACGGCGGGATTGCGGGCGGGTCACGACGAGGGTCCGCTCGTGAACGCGTGCACACGTCCACACCTGCCCGGCCGCTTCCCTCTGATGTGTGAACGCACCCACTACCAGGGCGCCACACCCAACTCCAATTTGCATGCAAGGGAAGTCTCTTGATATGGAGACGCCTCACTCGACCTGCGCCGACGAGCGAAAATGTCACCTCTGGTGATCACTCGGACGCTTCTCGTACGAAGATCGACACTCATCTGACTTCATGATCCTTCATCAGGTGGTGGAGATCACAAAGCTTGTGCAATACCCCGTGTCGCAGATCACAGACCGGCGGGCATAGGATGCGCAGCAGTTGGGCTTGTGACCTGCTTCACATGTTCTCGATCTTCGCCGGGACAAGCGGGGTTCGAGGGACAGGTGAGACGGATGTGAGCCCGATGCAAACCGCCAGCAGTCAGTGCCGACTGAGAGGAGCGAGGAGCGGTGAACGCGTATGCGCCCATCCTCGTACTGGGAGCCCTCGGGGCAGGCTTTGCGATCTTCTCCGTGGTCATGGCCACGCTGATCGGTCCGAAGCGGTACAACCGGGCCAAGCTCGAGGCCTACGAGTGCGGTATCGAGCCGACCCCCACGCCGGCCGGCGGTGGGCGTTTCCCCATCAAGTACTACCTGACGGCGATGCTCTTCATCATCTTCGATATCGAGATCGTCTTCCTCTACCCCTGGGCCGTCACCTTCGACGCCCTGGGTGTTTTCGGGCTCGTGGAGATGCTGCTCTTCGTGCTCACCGTCTTCGTCGCGTACGCGTACGTATGGCGGCGCGGCGGCCTGGAATGGGACTGAGGGGCCTTTAGTCATGGGACTCGAAGAAAAGCTGCCGAGCGGCTTTCTGCTGACCACCGTCGAGCAGGCCGCGGGCTGGGTGCGCAAGTCGTCCGTCTTCCCCGCCACCTTCGGCCTCGCCTGCTGCGCCATCGAGATGATGACCACAGGCGCCGGCCGCTACGACCTGGCGCGCTTCGGCATGGAGGTCTTCCGCGGATCACCCCGCCAGGCGGACCTGATGATCGTCGCGGGCCGGGTCAGCCAGAAGATGGCGCCGGTGCTCCGGCAGGTCTACGACCAGATGCCGAACCCCAAGTGGGTGATCTCCATGGGGGTCTGCGCCTCCTCGGGCGGCATGTTCAACAACTACGCGATCGTCCAGGGCGTCGACCACATCGTGCCGGTCGACATCTACCTTCCCGGCTGCCCGCCACGGCCGGAGATGCTGCTGGACGCGATCCTCAAGCTCCATCAGAAGATCCAGAGCTCCAAGCTCGGCGTGAACGCCGAGGAAGCGGCCCGTGAGGCGGAGGAGGCGGCGCTCAAGGCCCTGCCGACCATCGAGATGAAGGGGCTGCTGCGGTGAGTGACGCGAACGACGCCAACGGCGTGAACCCCGAGAAGGACCTCTCGGCCTCCAACCTCCCCGGCCAGCGCGGCCAGGGCGGCGAGGAGATCCGCGTCCAGCGCGGCATGTTCGGCGCCAACAACGGCGGCGACACCTCCGGCTACGGCGGCCTCGTCCGCTCGGTCCGGCTCCCGGGACCGGCGAGCCGTCCCTACGGGGGCTGGTTCGACGAGGTCGCCGACGAACTCGAGGGCGCGCTGGAGGAACAGGGCCTGCTCCCCGAGAACGCGATCGAGAGGACGGTCGTCGACCGCGACGAGCTCACCTTCCACATCGAACGCGAGCACCTGCTGCGTGTCGCCCGCACCCTGCGGGACGACCCCGCCCTGCGCTTCGAACTCTGCACGGGCGTGAGCGGAGTCCATTACCCGAACGACAAGGGCCGCGAGCTGCACGCCGTCTACCACCTGCGCTCGATCACCCACAACCGGCTGATCCGCCTCGAGGTCAGCGCTCCCGACACCGACCGGCACATCCCGTCGCTGGTCTCCGTCTATCCCACGAACGACTGGCACGAGCGCGAGACCTACGACTTCTTCGGCATCGTCTTCGACGGTCACCCCGCCCTGACGCGGATCATGATGCCGGACGACTGGCAGGGCCACCCGCAGCGCAAGGACTACCCCCTCGGCGGCATCCCCGTCGAGTACAAGGGCGCCCAGATCCCGGCTCCGGACCAGCGGAGGTCGTACTCGTGAGCACACAGTCAGCATCCGCCCGTGAGACCACGGAAGGCACCGTCTACACGGTCACCGGTGGCGACTGGGACGAGGTCGTCCAGTCCGCGGCCCGCGCCGACGACGAGCGCATCGTCGTCAACATGGGACCGCAGCACCCCTCCACCCACGGTGTCCTCCGTCTGATCCTGGAGATCGAGGGCGAGACGGTCACCGAGGCCCGCTGCGGCATCGGCTATCTGCACACCGGCATCGAGAAGAACCTCGAGTTCCGCACGTGGACGCAGGGCACCACCTTCGTCACGCGCATGGATTACCTGACGTCCTTCTTCAACGAGACCGCCTACTGTCTCGCCGTCGAGAAACTCCTCGGCATCGAGGACCAGATCCCCGACCGCGCCACGCTGATCCGGGTGCTCCTGATGGAGCTGAACCGGTTGTCCTCCCACCTGGTGTGCATCGCCACCGGCGGCATGGAACTCGGCGCCACCACGATCATGATCTACGGATTCCGTGATCGTGAAATGATTCTCGACATCTACGAGCTCATCACGGGCCTGAGGATGAACCACGCGTACATCCGCCCCGGCGGACTCGCGCAGGACCTGCCGCCCGGCGCGGTGGACCACATCCGTGAGTTCGTGAAGAAGATGAAGAAGAACCTCCCGGAGTACGACAAGCTCGCCACCGGGAACCCCATCTTCAAGGCCCGCATGCAGGACATCGGCTACCTCGACCTGGCCGGCTGCATGGCCCTCGGCGCCACCGGCCCGATCCTGCGCTCCACCGGCCTGCCGCACGACCTGCGCAAGACGCAGCCCTACTGCGGCTACGAGACGTACGACTTCGACGTCCCCACCACCGACACCTGCGACTCCTACGGCCGCTTCCTGATCCGCCTGGAAGAGATGCGCCAGTCCCTGCGGATCGTCGAGCAGTGCCTGGACCGGCTGCAGCCCGGCCCGGTCATGGTCGCCGACAAGAAGATCGCCTGGCCCGCCCAGCTCGCCCTGGGACCGGACGGACTGGGCAACTCCCTCGACCACATCAAGAAGATCATGGGCACCTCCATGGAGGCCCTGATCCACCACTTCAAGCTGGTCACCGAGGGCTTCCGCGTCCCGCCGGGACAGGCGTACGCGGCCGTCGAGTCGCCCAAGGGCGAGCTCGGGGTGCACGCCGTGTCCGACGGCGGCACCCGCCCCTACCGGGTCCACTTCCGCGACCCGTCCTTCACCAACCTGCAGGCCATGGCGGCGATGTGCGAGGGCGGCCAGGTCGCCGACGTCATCGTCGCTGTCGCGTCCATCGACCCCGTGATGGGAGGCGTCGACCGGTGACCACCTCTTCTTCGGAGCGGGGCGTCAGCCTGGGCATGCCCGAACTGCCCGCACCCGCATACCCGGACGACGTTCGAGCAAGGCTCGAGAGGGACGCGCGGGAGATCATCGCCCGCTACCCGGACTCCCGGTCCGCCCTCCTGCCGTTGCTGCACCTCGTGCAGTCGGAGGAGGGCCATGTCACGCGCACCGGGATGCGGTTCTGCGCGGACATGCTGGACCTGACCACGGCCGAGGTCACCGCCGTCGCCACCTTCTACACCATGTACCGGCGCCGGCCGAGCGGTGACTACCAGGTCGGCGTCTGCACCAACACGCTGTGCGCGGTGATGGGCGGTGACGCGATCTTCGAGACCCTCCAGGAACACCTGGGCGTCGGCAACGGCGAGACCACCGACGACGGCAAGGTCACCCTGGAGCACATCGAGTGCAACGCGGCCTGCGACTTCGCGCCGGTCGTGATGGTCAACTGGGAGTTCTTCGACAACCAGACCCCGGGCAGTGCCAAGCGTCTCGTCGACGACCTGCGCGCGGGCAGGCCGGTCGAGCCCACGCGCGGGGCGCGCCTGTGCACCTTCAAGGAGACCGCGCGGATCCTGGCCGGCTTCCCCGACGAGCGGCCCGGGGCCGTCGAGGCAAGCGGCAGTGCGGGACCCGCGTCGCTGGTGGGCCTCCGCCTGGCCAAGGGAGAGGCCGCACCCGCGCGCGTGGTCCATCCGCGGGGCGAGGCGCCCCAGGAAGAGCCGCCGCACGAACCGTCACCGACCGAGCACCTGAGCTCACACGATGCGCCACAGGACACGTCGGCCTCCGACTCTGCCCACCCGGCAGGGCCTATCGCCGAGGAGGGGGAGTGATGACCTTGGCACCCGAGCTGAAAGACACCGGCCCCGAGAAGCTGCTCGCACCCGTGCTGTCGGCCTTCTGGGACGCGGACAGGTCCTGGAGTCTGGACGTCTACCGAAGGCACGAAGGATACGAGGGGCTCCGCAAGGCGCTCGCCATGTCGCCGGACGACCTGATCGCGTACGTCAAGGACTCCGGTCTGCGCGGTCGTGGTGGTGCGGGATTCCCCACGGGAATGAAATGGCAGTTCATTCCCCAGGGGGATGGAAAGCCACACTATCTAGTTGTCAACGCCGACGAGTCGGAGCCCGGAACCTGCAAGGACATCCCGCTCCTCTTCGCGAACCCGCACAGCCTCATCGAGGGCATTGTCATCGCGTGTTATGCCATCAGGTCGTCGCATGCCTTCATCTATCTGCGTGGTGAAGTCGTCCCCGTCCTGCGGCGGTTGCACGAGGCCGTGCGTGAGGCCTACGCGGCCGGCTACCTCGGCGAGAACATCCTGGGCAGCGGGCTCGATCTCCAACTCACCGTGCACGCCGGCGCCGGCGCGTACATCTGTGGTGAGGAGACGGCACTGCTCGACTCGCTCGAAGGACGCCGGGGTCAACCGCGGCTTCGTCCCCCCTTTCCCGCTGTCGCAGGCCTCTACGCCTGCCCGACTGTTGTGAATAACGTCGAGTCGATCGCGTCGGTTCCCGCGATTCTGAACAAGGGCAAAGACTGGTTCAGGTCGATGGGCAGCGAGAAGTCCCCGGGCTTCACGCTCTACTCGCTCAGCGGCCACGTCGCGAGCCCCGGCCAGTACGAGGCCCCGCTCGGCATCACGCTCCGCCAGCTCCTCGACATGAGCGGCGGCATGCGGCCGGGCCACCGCCTCAAGTTCTGGACGCCGGGCGGCTCCTCGACGCCGATGTTCACCGACGAGCACCTCGACGTCCCTCTTGATTACGAAGGAGTGGGCGCCGCGGGTTCCATGCTCGGCACCAAAGCGCTCCAGTGCTTCGACGAGACGACCTGCGTCGTGCGGGCCGTCACCCGCTGGACCGAGTTCTACGCCCACGAGTCCTGCGGCAAGTGCACGCCGTGCCGCGAAGGGACGTACTGGCTCGTGCAGTTGCTGCGTGACATCGAGGCCGGCAAGGGCGTGATGTCCGACCTCGACAAGCTCAACGACATCGCCGACAACATCAACGGCAAGTCCTTCTGCGCCCTCGGCGACGGTGCCGCCTCGCCGATCTTCTCCTCGCTCAAGTACTTCCGCGAGGAGTACGAGCAGCACATCACGGGCCGCGGCTGCCCCTTCGACCCGGCCAAGTCGACGGCCTGGGCCGACCGCACGGAGGTGAACGCATGACTGTGACCACCAGCGCTCCCTCGGGTGGGGGAGAAGCGGCGGTCCCGCCGGAAGATCTCGTGACGCTGACGATCGACGGCATCGAGATCAGCGTGCCCAAGGGCACCCTGGTCATCCGGGCCGCCGAGCAGCTCGGCATCGAGATCCCCCGCTTCTGCGACCACCCGTCCCTCGACCCGGCCGGCGCCTGCCGGCAGTGCATCGTCGAGGTCGAGGGCCAGCGCAAGCCCATGGCGTCCTGCACCATCACCTGCACGGACGGGATGGTGGTGAAGACCCACCTCACCTCGCCGGTCGCCGAGAAGGCCCAGAAGGGTGTGATGGAGCTGCTGCTCATCAACCACCCGCTGGACTGCCCGGTCTGCGACAAGGGCGGCGAGTGCCCGCTGCAGAACCAGGCGATGTCGCACGGCAACGCCGAGTCCCGCTTCGAGGGAAAGAAGCGGACGTTCGAGAAGCCCGTGCCGATCTCCACGCAGGTGCTGCTCGACCGTGAGCGGTGCGTGCTGTGCGCGCGCTGCACCCGGTTCTCCAACCAGATCGCGGGCGACCCGATGATCGAGCTGCTCGAGCGGGGCGCGCTCCAGCAGGTCGGCACCGGTGAGGGCGACCCCTTCGAGTCGTACTTCTCCGGCAACACCATCCAGATCTGCCCGGTCGGCGCGCTCACCTCGGCGGCGTACCGATTCCGCTCCCGCCCCTTCGACCTCATCTCCTCACCGTCGGTCTGCGAGCACTGCTCCGGCGGCTGCGCCACGCGCACGGACCACCGGCGCGGCAAGGTCATGCGGCGGCTCGCGGCCGACGACCCCGAGGTCAACGAGGAGTGGATCTGCGACAAGGGGCGGTTCGCGTTCCGGTACGCGCAGCAGCGGGACCGGCTCCAGACGCCGCTGGTGCGCAACGCCGAGGGTGAACTCGTGCCGGCCTCCTGGCCGGAGGCGCTGCAGATCGCGGCCCAGGGGCTGCTCGCCTCGCGCGGCCGGACCGGTGTGCTGACCGGCGGGCGCCTCACCATCGAGGACGCCTACGCCTACAGCAAGTTCGCACGCGTGGCGCTCGACACCAACGACATCGACTTCCGCGCGCGCGTGCACAGCGGCGAGGAGGCCGACTTCCTGGCGGCCCAGGTCGCCGGACGGGGCCGCGACCTCGACGGTACGGGCGTCACGTACACCGCTCTGGAGAAGGCACCCACCGTCCTGCTGGCCGGGTTCGAGGCCGAGGAGGAGGCGCCCGGCGTCTTCCTGCGGCTGCGCAAGGCCTGGCGCAAGCACGGCCAGAAGGTCTTCTCGCTCGCCACGCACGCCACCCGCGGACTCGAGAAGGCGGGCGGCACGCTTCTGCCGGCCGCTCCCGGCACCGAGACCGAGTGGCTGGACGCGCTCGCGAGCGGGGTCGGCCTGGAGGACGACGGGGCGAAGGCCGCCGAGGCGCTGCGCGCCGAGGGCGCGGTGATCATCGTCGGTGAGCGGCTGGCCGCTGTGGAGGGCGGGCTGACGGCCGCCGCACGGGCCGCGTCCGCGACCGGCGCCCGGTTGGTGTGGATCCCGCGCCGGGCGGGGGAGCGCGGTGCCGTCGAGGCGGGTGCGCTGCCGACGCTGCTGCCGGGCGGACGTCCGGCCACCGACCCGCGCGCACGGGAGGAGGTCGCCGCCCTCTGGGGCATGGCCGAACTCCCGCACCGCTACGGGCGCGACACCGGCCAGATCATCGAGGCCGCCGCGGGCGGCGAGCTCCAGGCACTGGTGGTCGCGGCCGTCGAGGTCGCCGACCTGCCGGACCCGGCACGCGCGCGTGAAGCGCTGCAAGAGGTCGGCTTCCTGGTGTCGCTGGAACTGCGACCGGGCGAGGTCACCGAGCTCGCGGACGTCGTCCTGCCCGTCGCCGCGGTCGCCGAGAAGGCCGGCACGTTCCTCAACTGGGAGGGCCGGGTGCGCTTCTTCGAGGCCGCGCTCAAGCCCGACCACATGACCCGGCGCCTGGCGCCCACCGACGCGCGTGTGCTGCAGATGCTGGCCGACGCCATGGACGTACACCTGGGTCTGCCGGATCTGCGCACCACGCGCGCGGAGCTGGACCGGCTCGGCGCCTGGGACGGGCCGAGGGCCACCGAGCCGTTGGAGATCGCGGCCACGCTGCCGCGACCGGCGGCCGGAGAGGCCGTACTGGCCGGGCACCGGCTGCTGCTCGACCAGGGTGTCCTCCAGCAGGGCGACGAGGCGCTCGCCGGGACGCGGCATGCCGCCCACGCGCGCCTGTCGCCCGCCACGGCCGCGGAGGCGGGCGTCAAGGACGGCGACCTGCTCGCCGTGACCGGGCCCGCCGGAGCCGTCGAGTTCCCGCTGCGGATCACCGAGATGCCCGACCGGGTGGTCTGGCTCCCGTTGAACTCCGTCGGCGGGGGCGTCGCCTCCGACACCGGGGCGCTGCCCGGCTCCCTCGTCCGCATCGGCCCGGCGACGCTCGCCGAAGCCCCCAAGGAGGTGGAGGCATGAGCCCGTTCCTCGCCGCTGAAGACCTCTCGATGTTCGGCCGCGACCCCTGGTGGCTGGTCGTCGTCAAGGCGGTGTTCTGCTTCGCCTTCCTGATGGTGACCGTGCTGTTCTCCATCGTCTGGGAGCGCAAGGTCGTCGCCTGGATGCAGCTGCGCATCGGCCCCAACCGGCACGGCCCCTGGGGCATGCTCCAGTCGCTCGCCGACGGCATGAAGCTGATGCTCAAGGAAGACGTCATCGTCAAACGCGCGGACAAGGTGGTCTACGTCCTCGCGCCGATCGTCGCGGCCATCCCGGCCTTCATGGCGGTCGCGGTGATCCCCTTCGGCCCGGCCGGCAACGAGATCTCGATCTTCGGCCACCGCACCACGATGCAGCTCACCGACCTGCCGATCGCGTTGCTGTACATCCTCGCGGTCGCCTCGGTCGGTATCTACGGCATGGTGCTCGCGGGCTGGAGTTCCGGATCCACCTATCCGCTGCTGGGCGGCCTGCGCTCCTGCGCGCAGATGATCTCGTACGAGATCGCCATGGGCGCCGCCTTCGCCTCGGTGTTCCTCTACTCCGGGTCGATGTCGACCTCGACGATCGTCGAGGCGCAGCAGGACCGCTGGTACGTCATCCTGCTGCCGGTCTCCTTCGTGATCTACATCGTGACGATGGTGGGCGAGACCAACCGCGCCCCCTTCGACATGCCGGAGTCCGAGGGCGACCTGGTCGGCGGCTTCAACACCGAGTACTCGTCGATCAAGTTCGCGATGTTCATGCTCGCCGAGTACGTGAACATGGTGACGGTCTCGGCCGTGTCGGTGACGCTCTTCCTGGGCGGCTGGCGGGCTCCATGGCCGGTCAGCACCTTCTGGGAGGGCGCGAACCACGGCTGGTGGCCGATGCTCTGGTTCGTCGTCAAGGTCCAGCTGCTGCTGTTCTTCTTCATCTGGCTGCGCGGCACGCTCCCACGCGTCCGCTACGACCAGCTGATGAAGCTCGGCTGGAAGGTCCTCATCCCGGTCTCCCTGGTCTGGCTGATGCTCGTCGCCACCGTGCGGACCCTGCGGAACGAGAACTACGAATTCGCCGACATCGCCCTCTACATCGGCGGCGGTGTCCTTGCCCTGCTGCTGCTCTCCTTCGTCGTCGACATGTTCCGCGAGAAGGCGAGGGCGGCCGAGCGGCCCGTCGAGGAACCAGCCGCGTTCGACCCGATGGCGGGCGGATTCCCCGTGCCGCCGATGCCGGGACAGGAGGTTCCGCCGGTGCCGCGGCGCCGTTCGCGCCGCGAGCGGGAGCTGATTGTCAGTGGTGGGCCCGATACTCAGAGTGACGGATCTCTGGATGGAAAGGAGGCGTCCGATGGCTGAGGAGCCCAAGGAGACCAAACCCGGTTTCCAGAACCCCGTGGCCGGCTTCGGCGTGACGTTCAAGGCCATGTTCAAGAAGCGGCTGACCGAGCAGTACCCGGAGCAGCAGAAGACCACCGCCCCCCGGTTCCACGGACGGCACCAGCTCAACCGCCATCCGGACGGCCTGGAGAAGTGCATCGGCTGCGAGCTGTGCGCCTGGGCCTGCCCCGCCGACGCCATCTATGTGGAGGGCGCGGACAACACGGACGAGGAGCGCTACTCGCCCGGCGAGCGGTACGGCCGCGTCTACCAGATCAACTACGCCCGCTGCATCCTGTGCGGCCTGTGCATCGAGGCGTGCCCCACGCGCGCGTTGACGATGACGAACGAGTTCGAGCTGGCCGACAGCAGTCGCGCCAACCTCATCTACACCAAGGAGCAGTTGCTCGCCGGTCTCGAAGAGGGCATGGTCGACACGCCGCACGCCATCTACCCGGGGACGGACGAGCAGGACTACTACCGGGGCCTGGTGACGGAGGCCGCGCCCGGTACCGAACGCCAAGTGGCCCTTTCCAAGGGCGAGGTGGTGCAGGAGGCCGCCTCGACCTTCGGCGAGGACGAGCCGGCGTCGAAGAAGGTGATCGGCCGATGACCGCGCAGCTCGCCGCCTACTCCACCTCCACCGGAGAGGCCTTCCAGTTCTGGATCCTCGGCACCGTCGCCGTGGTCGGCGCCCTGGGCACCGTCTTCCTGAAGAGGGCCGTGCACAGCGCGCTCTGCCTCGCCGGAACCATGATCGTCCTGGCGGTGTTCTACCTCGCCAACGGCGCCTACTTCCTGGGCGTCGTACAGATCATCGTCTACACCGGCGCGATCATGATGCTGTTCCTGTTCGTGGTGATGCTCGTCGGTGTCACCGCGGCGGACTCCCTGAAGGAGACCATCAAGGGCCAGCGCTGGCTGGCCCTGCTGTGCGGGCTCGGCTTCGGCATCCTGCTGGTCGCGGGCATCGGCAATGCCTCCCTGACGGAGTTCAACGGCCTCGCGCAGGCGAACGCGAACGGCAACGTGGAGGGCATCGCGACCCTCCTGTTCACCAGGTACGTCTTCGCCTTCGAGATCACCGGTGCCCTGCTGATCACGGCCGCGGTCGGCGCCATGGTGCTCACTCACCGCGAGCGCACGGAGCGTGCCAAGACCCAGCGTGAGCTGGCCGAGGAGCGCGTCCGCGAGGGCAAGCACCTGCCGCCGCTGCCGGCGCCCGGCGTGTACGCCCGGCACAACGCCGTGGACATCGCGGGCCTGCTGCCAGACGGCACCCCGTCCGACCTCACCGTCAGCAAGACGCTGCGGGAGCGCGGCCAGATCCGTGACGTGTCGGCGGAGGCGCTCAACGACCTCAAGGCGCTGGAACAGCGCGCCGAGGAGCGCCTGGAGCGGACCGCGATCGACCCGACGAACCTCAAGCGGGCCGAGGAGGCGTCGAAGTGAACCCCGTCAACTACCTCTATCTCGCCGCCCTGTTGTTCACGATCGGCGCCACCGGCGTGCTGATCAGGCGCAATGCGATCGTCGTGTTCATGTGCGTCGAGCTCATGCTCAACGCCTGCAACCTCGCGTTCGTCGCCTTCTCCCGGATGCACGGCAATCTCGACGGCCAGATCATCGCCTTCTTCACGATGGTCGTCGCCGCCGCGGAGGTCGTGGTCGGGCTCGCGATCATCGTGTCGCTGTTCCGTTCCCGCCACTCGGCCTCGGTCGACGACGCCAGCCTGATGAAGCTGTAAGGGGTCGCTGAATCGTGGAGAACCTGATTGCGCTGCTGGTGGCGGCGCCTCTGCTCGGAGCGGCCGTACTGCTGTGCGGCGGCCGGAGACTGGACGCCGTCGGTCACTGGATCGGCACGCTCCTGTCCGCCGTGTCCTTCGTGATCGGCCTCGTCCTCTTCGCCGATCTGCTCGGCAAGGACGCCGAACATCGCACCCTGACGCAGCACCTGTTCAGCTGGGTCCCGGTCGAGGGCTTCCAGGCGGACGTCGCCTTCCGCGTCGACCAGCTGTCGATGACTTTCGTCCTGCTGATCACGGGCGTCGGCTCGCTGATCCACCTGTACTCGGTCGGGTACATGGAGCACGACGAGCGGCGCCGCCGCTTCTTCGGCTATCTGAACCTGTTCCTCGCGGCGATGCTGCTGCTCGTCCTCGCCGACAACTACCTCCTGTTGTACGTCGGCTGGGAGGGCGTCGGCCTCGCCTCCTATCTGCTGATCGGCTTCTGGCAGCACAAGCCCAGCGCTGCCACAGCCGCGAAGAAGGCCTTCCTGGTCAACCGCGTCGGCGACATGGGCCTGGCGATCGCGATCATGCTGATGTTCACGACGTTCGGGACCTTCGCCTTCGGCCCGGTGCTCGGCACCCACGAGGAGGCGGGGCTCGCCGGTGACGCGACCGAGGGTCAGCTCACCGCCATCGCCCTGATGCTGCTGCTCGCCGCGTGCGGCAAGTCCGCCCAGGTGCCGCTGCAGTCCTGGCTCGGGGACGCGATGGAGGGCCCGACCCCGGTCTCGGCCCTCATCCACGCCGCGACGATGGTGACCGCGGGCGTCTACCTGATCGTCCGCTCCGGCGCCATCTTCAACGCCGCACCCGACGCGCAACTGGTCGTCACCATCGTCGGTGCCGTCACGCTCCTGTTCGGTGCGATCGTCGGTTGCGCGAAGGACGACATCAAGAAGGCGCTGGCCGGCTCGACCATGTCGCAGATCGGCTACATGGTCCTCGCCGCGGGCCTCGGCCCCATCGGCTACGTCTTCGCGATCATGCACCTGGTGACGCACGGCTTCTTCAAGGCCGGGCTGTTCCTCGGCGCCGGTTCGGTCATGCACGGCATGAACGACGAGGTCGACATGAGGAAGTACGGCGGCCTCAGGAAGTACATGCCGATCACCTTCATCACCTTCGGCCTCGGCTACCTCGCCATCATCGGCTTCCCGGGCCTGTCCGGCTTCTTCTCCAAGGACAAGATCATCGAGGCCGCCTTCGCCAAGGGCGGCACCGAGGGCTGGATCCTCGGCGGTTGCGCCCTGCTGGGCGCGGCCATCACGGCGTACTACATGACGCGTGTGATGCTGATGACGTTCTTCGGAGAAGAACGCTGGCGCCACGCTCCGACGCCGTCCCCGGCCGAGCCGAGCGTGGAGCCGGCGGCCGAGCACCGCGGCGAGCACGCCGAGCCGCACCCGCACGAGTCGCCCAAGGTCATGACCATTCCCATGATCGTGCTGGCGGTCGGGTCGGTCTTCGGCGGCGCGTTCTTCAGCATCGGTGACCGCTTCCTGCACTGGCTGGAGCCCGTCACCGGGCACGACCACGGCCACGCCCCGATCAGCGCCCTGACGGTCACCCTCTCCACCATGGTCGTGCTCGCCATCGGCGTCGCCGCCGCGTACGCCCAGTACGGGCGCCGCCCGGTCCCGGTCGTCGCCCCGCGCGGGTCGCTGCTCACCCGGGCCGCCCGGCGCGATCTGCTCCAGGACGACTTCAACCACGTCGTCCTGGTCCGCGGCGGCGAGCACCTCACACGCTCCCTGGTGTACGTCGACCACACCCTGGTCGACGGCGTCGTCAACGGCACGGCGGCCTCGGTCGGCGGCCTCTCCGGACGGATGCGCAAGCTCCAGAACGGCTTCGCGCGGTCGTACGCGGTCTCGATGTTCGGCGGTGCGGCGATCCTCGTCGCCGCGACCCTGCTGATGAGGGCGGTCTGATACCGATGTCCTTTCCCCTGCTGACAGTGACGGCGGCGCTCCCGGCCCTCGGGGCGGTCGCCACGGCCGCCGTACCGGCCGCGCGGCGGACCGCCGCCAAATGGCTGGCGCTGCTCGTCTCGCTCGCCACGCTCGCGCTCGCCGTCACGGTCCTGGTCCGCTTCGACCCGGACGGCGACCGCTACCAGCTCACCGAATCCCACGCCTGGATCGCCGACTTCGGGGTGAGGTACGAGCTGGGCGTGGACGGCATCGCGGTGGCACTCATCGCGCTGACCGCCCTGCTGATCCCGTTCATCATCCTCGCGGGATGGCACGACGCCGACCCGCTGGAGACCGGCAGCACGCGCTGGCGGCCGACGCAGGGCTTCTTCGCCCTGATCCTGGCCGTCGAGGCGATGGTGATTCTCTCCTTCGAGGCCACCGACGTCTTCCTCTTCTACATCTTCTTCGAAGCCATGCTGATCCCGATGTACTTCCTCATCGGCGGCTTCGGGGACCGTGCCCACGAGCACGGCGAAAAGGCGGCGTCGACGCAACGGTCGTACGCGGCCGTGAAGTTCCTGCTCTACAACCTGGTCGGCGGACTGATCATGCTGGCCGCGGTGATCGGCCTCTACGTGGTCGCCGGGAACTTCTCGCTGACGGAGATCGCCGAGGCACGGGCCAACGGCTCGCTGGACATGGCGACCAACACCGAACGCTGGCTGTTCCTGGGCTTCTTCTTCGCCTTCGCGGTGAAGGCCCCGCTGTGGCCGCTGCACACCTGGCTGCCCAACGCCATGGGGGAGGCCACCGCCCCGGTCGCCGTCCTGATCACGGCGGTCGTCGACAAGGTGGGCACCTTCGCGATGCTCCGCTTCTGCCTCCAACTGTTCCCGGAGGCGAGCAAGTGGGCGACGCCCGCCATCCTCGTCCTCGCCCTGATCAGCATCATCTACGGGGCGCTGCTCGCCGTCGGCCAGCGGGACATCAAGCGGCTGGTGGCGTACGCGTCGATCTCGCACTTCGGCTTCATCATCATGGGCATCTTCGCGATGACCAGCCAGGGCCAGTCCGGCGCGACGCTCTACATGGTCAACCACGGGATCTCGACCGCCGCCCTGATGCTGGTGGCCGGCTTCCTGATCTCGCGGCGCGGCTCGCGGCTCATCGCCGACTACGGCGGAGTGCAGAAGGTCGCTCCGGTGCTCGCCGGCACCTTCCTGATCGGCGGTCTGGCCACCCTGTCGCTGCCGGGGCTCGCGCCCTTCGTGAGTGAGTTCCTGGTCCTGGTCGGCACGTTCGCGCGCTACCCGGTGATCGGCATCATCGCCACGTTCGGCATCGTGCTGGCCGCGCTCTACACCCTCGTCCTCTACCAGAGGACGATGACGGGCCCGGTGAAACCCGAGGTCGCCGCGATGCCGGACCTCAGGGTGCGGGAACTCGTGGTCGTCACCCCGCTGGTCGTGCTGTTGATCTTCCTGGGCGTCTACCCGAAACCCGTCACGGACATCATCGACCCCGCGGTCAAGCAGACCATGTCCGACGTACAGAAGAAGGACCCCCAGCCCGAGGTGGAGGCGGCCAAGTGAGCGCATCAGCCGTCCACAGCCTGTGGACAACCGCGGCCGATCCGATCTCGAAGATCGACGCGCCGAAGTTCGAGTACGGACAATTGTCGCCCATCTTGATCGTCGTCGGCGCGGCGATCATCGGGGTGCTGGTCGAGGCGATCGTCCCGCGCAAGTCCCGTTACTACGTCCAGATGTTCGTGTCCGTCGTCGCGCTCACCGCCGCCTTCGCAGCGGTCATCGCGCTGGCGACCGACGGGTACGCCACGACCAAGGCGGGCATCGCGGCGATGGGCGCGCTCGCCGTCGACGGCCCGGCCCTCTTCCTGCAGGGCACGATCCTGCTGACGGGGCTGGTCGGCCTGTTCACCTTCGCCGAACGGCGGCTGGACCCGGAGGCGCACGGCAACCGCGTCGACTCCTTCGCCGCGCAGGCCGCGTCGGTGCCGGGAAGCGACAGCGAAAAGGCCGCGGTGAAGGCCGGATTCACCACCACCGAGGTCTTCCCGCTGCTGCTCTTCGCCGTCGCGGGCATGCTGATCTTCCCGTCGGCCAACGATCTGCTGACGCTCTTCGTGGCCCTGGAAGTCTTCTCGCTGCCGCTGTACCTGCTGTGCGCGCTGGCCCGCCGCAAGCGGCTGTTGTCGCAGGAGGCCGCGGTCAAGTACTTCCTGCTAGGCGCGTTCGCCTCCGCGTTCACACTGTTCGGCATCGCGCTGCTGTACGGATACGCGGGCTCGATGTCGTACGCGACGATCGCGCAGGTCGTCGACGGCACGGTCACGACCGTCAACCCGGCGCTCGCGGACACCATGGGCAACGACGCGCTGCTGCTCGTCGGCGCCGCGATGATCATCATGGGCCTGCTGTTCAAGGTCGGCGCGGTGCCGTTCCACATGTGGACGCCCGATGTCTACCAGGGCGCTCCGACCCCGGTGACCGGGTTCATGGCGGCGGCGACGAAGGTGGCCGCGTTCGGCGCACTGCTCAGGATCCTGTACGTCGTGCTGCCCGGCCTGCGCTGGGACTGGCGGCCGGTCATGTG
The DNA here is from genome assembly GCF_040295365.1 of Streptomyces sp. NPDC002838. NCBI lineage: Bacteria > Bacillati > Actinomycetota > Actinomycetes > Kitasatosporales > Streptomycetaceae > Streptomyces > Streptomyces sp. NPDC002838. The sequence continues at coordinate 154,670 of NZ_JBEOVF010000012.1, forward strand.
GGGCGTCGCGATCGTCACCATGCTCGGCGGTGCGATCGTGGCGATCACACAGACCGACATCAAGCGGCTGCTGGCGTACTCGTCGATCGCGCACGCGGGCTTCATCCTCGCGGGCGTCATCGCGACCACGCCGGATGGTGTGTCGTCCGTCCTCTTCTACCTGGGTGCCTACTCGTTCGTGACGATCGGCGCGTTCGCGGTCGTCACGCTCGTACGGGATGCCGGTGGCGAGGCGACCCACCTGTCCAAGTGGGCCGGACTGGGCCGGCGTTCGCCGCTGGTGGCCGCCGTGTTCGCGGTCTTCCTGCTGGCCTTCGCGGGCATCCCGCTGACCTCCGGTTTCGCCGGAAAGTTCGCCGTGTTCAAGGCGGCGGCGGAGGGCGGCGCGGCCCCGCTGGTCGTGGTCGGTGTGATCTCGTCCGCGATCGCCGCGTTCTTCTACATCCGCGTCATCGTGCTGATGTTCTTCAGCGAGCCGCGGCCCGAGGGACCGACCGTCGCGGTGCCGTCGGCGCTGACGACGACGGCGATCGGGGTCGGCGTGGCGGTCACGCTGGTGCTCGGTGTGGCGCCGCAGTACTTCCTGGATCTGGCCAACCAGGCGGGAGTGTTCGTGCGCTGACCTGCGGTGCTTGTGCGGTGGGCCCCGGTTCCTCGGTGGGAGCCGGGGCCCTGCGCAGGTGGACCCCGCCCCGAGCCGGCATGTTATGTGACGTCGGCAGTTCGAATGACCACCGAACGTCATCGACCAGCCTGTGGATAACTCCGGGGCTGTCGGTCCGGGCCCCTATCGTGGAGGCAGTGGTCGAGGGACGACGTACGGGGGACACGACGATGGGCGGGACGGGCGGTATCAGGGAGATGCCAGGGACGATCGACAGCGAGGCGCTGGCCACACTGCAACGCGTCTTCGGGTACGAGACCTTCCGCGGTGCGCAGGAAGAGGTCATCGAGCATGTGGTGGCCGGCGGGGACGCCCTCGTCCTCATGCCGACCGGCGGCGGCAAGTCGCTGTGCTACCAGATCCCCTCCCTGGTCAGACCTGGTACGGGGATCGTGGTCTCGCCGCTGATCGCCCTGATGCAGGACCAGGTGGACGCCCTGCGTGCGCTCGGCGTGCGCGCCGGGTTCATGAACTCCACGCAGGACTTCGACGAACGTCGGACGGTGGAGGCCGAGTACCTGGCCGGCGAGCTGGACCTGCTCTATCTGGCGCCGGAGCGGCTGCGGCTCGACTCGACGCTGGATCTCCTCTCGCGCGGCAAGATCGCGGTCTTCGCCATCGACGAGGCGCACTGCGTGTCCCAGTGGGGCCACGACTTCCGCCCCGACTATCTGGCGCTGTCGCTGCTCGGCGAGCGCTGGCCGGACGTGCCCCGGATCGCGCTGACGGCGACGGCCACGCGGGCGACGCACCAGGAGATCACCCAGCGGCTGCACATGCCTCAGGCCCGCCATTTCGTGGCGAGCTTCGACCGGCCCAACATCCAGTACCGGATCGTGCCGAAGGCCGACCCCAAGAAGCAGCTGCTCAGCTTCCTGCGCGAGGAGCACGCGGGTGACGCGGGCATCGTGTACTGCCTCTCGCGCAAGTCGGTGGACTCGACGGCGGAGTTCCTCTCCCGCAACGGCATCGAGGCGGTGCCGTACCACGCCGGTCTGGACGCGGGCACCCGCGCGGCCCACCAGTCCCGGTTCCTGCGGGAGGACGGTCTGGTGGTGGTCGCGACCATCGCCTTCGGCATGGGCATCGACAAGCCGGACGTCCGCTTCGTCGCCCACCTCGACCTGCCCAAGTCGGTCGAGGGCTACTACCAGGAGACGGGCCGCGCCGGCCGGGACGGACTGCCGTCGACGGCATGGATGGCATACGGACTGAACGACGTCATACAGCAGCGCAAACTGATCCAGTTGGGCGAGGGCGACGAGGCCTTCCGGCGGCGGGCCGCGGCCCACCTGGATTCGATGCTGGCGCTGTGCGAGACGGCCCAGTGCCGGCGTGGGCAGCTTCTCGCCTACTTCGGCCAGGACCCCGACCCGGCGGGCTGCGGCAACTGCGACACCTGTCTCACCCCGCCGGAGACCTGGGACGGCACGATCGCGGCGCAGAAGGTGCTCTCGACGGTGGTGCGATTGCAGCGGGAGCGGGGGCAGAAGTTCGGAGCGGTGCAGATCGTCGACATCCTGCTGGGGAAGCGGACGGGCAAGGTGATCCAGTTCGATCACGACCAGCTGTCCGTGTTCGGCATCGGCGAGGACCTGACCGAGGGTGAGTGGCGTGGTGTCGTACGGCAGTTGCTGGCGCAGGGGCTGCTCGCGGTCGAGGGGGAGTACGGCACGTTGGTGCTGACCGAGGCGAGTGGGTCGGTGCTGCGGCGGGAGCGGGAGGTGCCGCTGCGGAAGGAGCCGAAGAAGGCGGTGACCTCGCGGTCGGCCTCTGGGTCCTCCGGCAAGGGTGAGCGCAAGGCCAAGGCGGCCGCGGCCGAGCTGCCCGAGGCATTGCTCCCCGCCTTCGAGGCGCTGCGCGCCTGGCGGGCCGAGCAGGCGCGGGAGCAGGGGGTTCCGGCGTATGTCATCTTCCATGACGCGACGCTGCGGGAGATCGTGACGGTTTGGCCGACGTCCGTTTCCCAGCTGGGCGGTATCAGCGGCGTGGGGGAGAAGAAGCTGGCGACTTATGGGGAAGGCGTGATCGGGGTGCTGGCCGGGCTGGACGGCGCTCCCGGAGCGGCGGTCCCGGTGCGTGAGGAGGATCCGGGGGCGGAGGCGTGGCCCGAGATGGATGCGGAGCCGGAGCCGGACGACGGCTGGATATAGCTGCTGTTGGCTGATGCGGCGCCCGGTGCTGGTGCTGGTGCTGGGCGGGGGCGGGTCGCGCCCCGGCTCTGGCGGCGTGCCGCCTCTCTTTGGGTCGGGAGCCGCCCCAGGGGCACGACTGCCCGCAGCTGGGGCGGGTACCGGCTGCCTGCTGCTGACGGCTGGGCGGGTGTGGCTGTCCGTTGCCTGGCGGCTGGGCGGGGCAGCGGCCAGTCTGCCGTTTGACGGCCGGGTGGCGACGACTCGCGCCTCTTGACGGCTGGGCGGGTGCGGTTGTCCGCAGCTTGGTGGCCGGGCGGTGGCTCGCTCCGTCTGACGGCGTCGATTGCGCGCGGCTGGTCGCAGTGGTCGTGGTTACGACAGTGCCGTAAGGCCCGGTGCGAACGTGATCAGTAGGGGCAGGAGGGGGATCAGCGCTGCCACCGTCGTTGTCAGGGCTCGGTGTCGGGGGCCCAGGCGGGGGCGGGGTTCCAGGAGGCGGTCGACGCGTTCGCCCAGGAGGCGGTGGGTGGAGGCGCAGGAGAGGACGCCTCGGTGTTGGTTCAGTTCGATCAGGGCCAACGCCGTGGTCAGGTGGCCGCAGCGGCGGGAGGCGGTGTCGTCGGCGGCGAGTTCGACCAGGCGGTGGGTCTGGTCGCAGAAGTGGGCGAAGAGCGGGATACGGGGGAAGCCGGTGGCCAGGGCGGTGGAGAGGTGGAGCAGCCAGTCGTGGCGGGCGCGGGCGTGGCCGCGTTCGTGGGTGAGGACCGCGTCGAGCTGGTGGTCGGTGAGGCGGTGCAGGGCGCCGGTGGTGACGATCAGCTGGGGCGGGTTGCCGGGCATCCACCAGGCGTCGGGATACTCGTCCTCCAGCACCAGCAGGGGCCCGCGCGCGGCGGGCAGACCGGCCGGCAGGTCGGGGGCGCGTTCGCGCAGGTGGGCGCGGGCCTGGCCACGGCGTCGGCGCGCCTCGACGAGCTCACGGGCGAGCATCGCGGTCGTCCAGGCGGCCCCGCAGGCCAGCAGCAGGGTGAGGCCGGCGGCCCAGATCGGCGCGGCGGAGAGGTCGTACGCGGCGGTCACGGCCGAAGGGGCGGGGGCGAAGACGTGGTCGCGGACGGTGTGGAAGACGGCCGCGGTGCCCAGCACGAGGGCCGTCAGACAGCACAGCAGGACGGTGGCGACCAGGCACTGCCACACCCACAGCGCGACCACGGGATCCCGTTCGGGCCACGCGGCCCGGGTCAGCGCGCGCGGGACCGGCACGGCGGCCGTCAGGGCGACGGCACTCAGCAGGAGCAGGCAGACAGTCATGCCACGGGCTCCGGATCCTGGTCGGAAGAAGGGCGGCTACGGGTGCAAGGGGTGCACAGGTGGGGTGGTGCGGGGCGGCGGGTCCGTCGTCGTACGGTGCGGTGCCGCCTGCCCCCAGTATGACGGGGGCAGGCGGCACGCGGCAGGTGTCGGAAGTCGTCCAGTGTGGTGCGTGGTGAGTACCGGACAGAGTTCGGGGCTTCAACCAGGGCCGGGCGAAAGGCTGTTCGGCCCGGCGGCCCCCGACCTCATCCCGCCACCACCCGCCCCCTGACCTCGCCCAACCCCACTCGGGCCCCGTCCGGCCCCGGTGCCCACGCCGACAGCGTCACCTCGTCGCCGTCCTCCAGGAACGTCCGCTTGCCGTCGGGGAGTTCGAGTGGGTCGCGGCCGTTCCAGGTCAGTTCGAGGAGCGAACCGCGTTCCCGTTCCGTCGGGCCGCTCACCGTCCCGGAACCGTACAGGTCGCCGGTGCGCAGGGAGGCGCCGTTGACGGTCATGTGGGCGAGTTGCTGGGCGGCGGTCCAGTACATGGTGGAGAAGGGGGGATCGGACACGACGTGGCCATTGATGGCGACCGAGATGCGCAGGTCGTAGCCGCCGGGTTCCTCCTCGGCGTCGTCCAGGTACGGCAGCAGCTCGTGCGTCCGCGACGGCGGAGTCACCCGCGCCTCCTCCAGGGCGTCCAGCGGGGTGATCCACGCCGAGACGGACGTGGCGAAGGACTTGCCGAGGAACGGGCCGAGGGGGACGTACTCCCAGACCTGGATGTCGCGGGCGGACCAGTCGTTGAGGAGGCAGAGGCCGAAGACGTGGTCGCGGAAGTCGGTGAGTGCCACCGGCTTCCCCATCGCCGAGGGGACCCCGACCACGAAGCCGACCTCGGCCTCGATGTCCAGGCGGACGGAAGGCCCGAAGACGGGCGCCGGGTCGGAAGCGGCCTTCCGCTGCCCCGACGGCCGTACGACGTCCGTGCCCGAGACCACCACGGTGCCGGAGCGGCCGTGATAACCGATCGGGAGGTGCTTCCAGTTGGGGGTCAGGGAGTCGGCCGCGTCCGGGCGGAAGATCTGGCCGACGTTCCGGGCGTGGTTCTCGGAGGCGTAGAAGTCGACGTAGTCCGCGACATCGAAGGGGAGGTGCAGAGTGACGGCGGAGAGCGGGTGGAACAGGGGCTCGATGGTCTGCCGGTGGGACGGGACCGTCACCCATGCGGTCAGTGCGCGCCGTACGTCGGACCAGGCGGTGCGGCCCGCGGCGAGGAGCGGGGTCAGGGAGGGCCGCGCGAGCAGGGAGACGTACGGGGAGCCGAGGGCGGCCGCCGCCGCGCCCGCGTCGAGGACGTGGTCGCCGAGCCGGACGCCGACCCGCCGCTCGACGGGACCGCCGGATCCGGGGAGGGAGAAGACCCCGTACGGGAGGTTGTGCGGGCCGAAGGGGTCGCCCTCGGGGACATCGAAGGGGGGCATGGGTGCTGCCTCACTCTCGCGCATACCGTGCGTTCCATATGGTCGGGCCACACGTTACGGCTGAGTTGCCTGTCTTGGTGGTGAGCTGGCGCGACCACATGCCCGCGGGCATGCTCCTCAAGTCGACCCCGGCGGCCTCGGACATCGACGCCAGCGCGGCCACACCCTCGCCGACCACGGCGACGCGGCCGGGATACCGCGGCTGGTGACCGACGAGGACATCATCCCGGTGGAGACCTTCATCGGGTACGGCGAGTGGTTCCAGCAGAGCCTGGTGCCCGAGCTGGAGCGGGTGCGGGTGGTCTCCGTCGACCGGCGCGAGCACGGGCGGCTTGGAACTGAAGCTGGAATCGGGCGAGTTGTTCACCGCCCGGGCGGTCGTTGTGGCGTCCGGCCTGTCCGGCCTCGCCCACCTGCCCCGCGAGCCGGCCACGGCCGCGGCGGACGGACCCACCCCCACGGGCCCGGTCTCCACAGCTCCCAGCACCACGACCTCACCCGCCACTCGGGCAGGACCTGATCGTCGTCGGCGCGGGCCGGTCCGCGCTGGAGACGGCCGTGCCGGCGGCGGAGGCGGGCGCGCGGGCGCGGCAGTGTCAGGTTCGGGGCGCCACCGTGGCGGCAGCCGAAGCTGCGCCCGGAGTCGCCGTTCGGCCGCGCCTGGTCCCCTCTGGGCGCCCAGCCGCTACCCGCGCCCCTACCGTCACCTGCCGGCCCAGGTCCGCCACTACCTGGTCCGTGCCGGGCCTGTACTTCACGGGGCTGCCGGTGGCGTCGTACGGGCCGGTGACGCGGTTCGTGTGCGGGAGGGAGTTCGCGTCACCGAGGCCGGCGAGGCATCTGGCGGCGGCGCACGACCGAGTGTGGCCCCCGAACGTCAGCTCACGCCTCCTCGGCCGCCCGCTGCCAGGTCAAGAAGTCCTCGATCAGTTCGGGTGGGTTGGCCGCCTCGGTGGCCTCGATCTCCCATCCGGGGCAGTCCATGTCGAAGACCACGACCGGCAGGGGGCGGCCGAAGAGCTTCTCGATACGTCCGCTGTCGTGCAGGTGACGCGCCAGATCGACGCAGGCGTCGGCGAAGTGGAGGCTGAGGAGGTCGCGCTGGGCGTCGAGCACGTCGTCCGCGCCCACCTCCACGTCCTCGCCGTCGTACCAGAGGCCGAGCCGCTTGATCTCCTCGATGTACAGCGGGCCGCCGGACGGGTCCTCGGGGACGTTGCCGAGGGTCTCGAAACCGTCGAGGAGCCAGCAGGCGTAGTTCCAGCGGGCCTCGCCGGGGTCCTCCGGGCGCCTCTCCCGCTCGTACTGGGTCTCGGTGTTGTAGCCGATGGCGACGTACGGGCGGCGGTCGTCGTAGTCGATGCGCCAGATGTTGAAGGAGAGGGCGTAGATCTCGGGTCTCGACGCCTCGGGGAAGCGTTCCAGGATGCCGACGGCGGCCTCCCGCAGATGCGCCTGAAAAGCTCCCGGAGATTCTTCCGGCCGGTCTGTCACAACAGCTGCCCCCGCTCCGTCAGTGCAGTGAAAGCGAAAACGAAGCGCCAGCTTCTCACTCACCTGCTCGGCACTGACACAGGAGGCATCACCATGCAGGCTCGGATGAAGAACCCGGCGTACGTCCTTCCCGGCGCCATGAAGGGCATCGGCACCCTCTTCCAGGGGATCGGCGAGGGCGGCCTGTCGCAGGAGATGGCGGAGATCGTCGGGCTGCGTGCCAGCCAGATCAACGGGTGCAGCGCCTGCGTGCACGGCCACGTCGTGAACATGCGCAAGGCCGGCGCGAGCGAGGAACGCATCGCGGCCGTCGCCGCCTGGCGGGAGGCCCCCTACTTCTCCGACGCCGAGCGGGCCGCGCTGCAGCTGACCGAGTCGGTCACCCGCCTCGCGGACCGTTCGCACGAGTCCGTACCGGACGCGTTGTGGGACGAGGTCGCCGACCACTTCGACGAGAGGGAACTGTCGGCGCTCATCCTCACCATCGCCCTCACCAACATGTTCAACCGCATCAACACCACCGTCAGGGAGCCGGCGGGGACGACCTGGGGGTGACCGCCGGGCGCGCCGCGTGCACCGGCCATGAGGCCGGGTGGCGCGTCACGACGTACAGAGGTCCGTCAACGCGTCGGCCGCCGCGTCGATCCCGCCGGAGTCCGGGTTGGTGTCGCCGTTCAGGATGGACTTGTTGTAGTCCTTGATCGCCTTGTTGAGATCGTCGACGGCCCTGTCGACCTTGGAGTCGTTCGACGTGTCGTCCGTCTCGGCATTGATCTTGTCGAGGTTCTTCTCGATCGTGTTGATCGAGTCGTCGGTCCGGTCCGGATCCTCGACCGCGTCCAGGCCGGCCTCGGGGATCGCCTTGAGGCTGTCGGCGATCGTGTCGGCGTTGGAGACGCAGTCCAGTGAGTTGTCGATGTCGTCGGGGTCGCAGGCGGTGGCGAGGCCTGCGGTCAGGGTGACGGTGGCCACGGCGATGGCGATCGTGGTGATACGGCGTCGGCGGTTCCTGGGCACGGGGGTGGTCCCTTCGGAGGGTCGGTAGCTCTGTGACCTCCACGATCCCGTCGCCCGCCCGACGCCACGAGGGAGCCGACTGCCGTATCCCTGGTGCAGCCCGCTCCACCAGGAGGCGTCGGCTCCCAGCCGCGCCACCAGGTACTACGACCGATAACGGCCCAGCGTCCTCAACCCAGGCAGCGCCTTGTCCTCGAAGTCGAACAGCGCCAGGTTCTCCCAGGCGTTGCCCGACGTCGGGTCCGCCGGGTCCCAGCCGCTGCCGGTGCGGTGGGTCCACACGCCTTCCCAGTAGCAGTGGCCCAGGCCCTGGCCGTTCGGCACGGCCGCGGCGAGGTCGGCCACCGCGCGCAGCCACGCGGCCTGGCCCTCGGGGGTGGCGGGGTAGCCGGGGGTGAGCTGCGAGGGGCTGTTCATGATGTCGTTGACGTCGTCCTCGCTCTCCAGCGTGAACGGGTACGCGGTCTCGGCGATCACGCACGGCTTGCCGTAACGGGCCGTGATGTCGGCCATGTTGGCGGCGGCCTGCTCCACCGCGCCGTGCCAGAAGGGGTAGTAGGAGAGGCCGATGATGTCGAAGTCGACGCCGAGCGCGACCGCGTTGTCGAACCACCACCGGTACAGACCGTTGTCGCCGCCGTTGGCCAGGTGGAGGATCGTGCGGATGCGCGGGGTGGTGTCGCGGGCCGCGCGCAGGCCGGCCTTGAGGAAGGCGGCGAGGTTGTCCCAGTGCTCCCAGTTGCCCTCGGGCCAGATCATGCCCCCGTTGAGCTCGTTGCCGATCTGCACGAGGTCGGCCGGGGTGCCCTGACGCCGGAGCGCGCCGAGGACGTCGGCGGTGTGGTCGTAGACGGCCCGGGTCAGGCCCGCCACGTCCAGGCCGGCCCAGGCGGCCGGCTTGGTCTGGTGCGCCGGGTCCGCCCACCTGTCGGAGTAGTGGAAGTCGATCCAGATGCCGATGCCGGCCCGCTTAAGGCGCCGGGCCAGCGGGAGTACGCGCTTCTTATTGTTGTAGCCGTCGACCGGGTCGACCCAGACCTTCAGGCGGGCGTGGGTGATGCCCGCGTGCGCGAGGATGCGGATCGGGTCGTCACGGCGGCCGTCCGCCCGTCGGTACACGGCACCGTTGTCCTCGTTCTTCGGCAGCGAGGAGATGTCCATGCCACGGATCTCCAGGCGACCGCGGTGCTTGGAGGTGCTCGCGACGGCAGGTGCCGCGCCCAGCACGGGAACCGCCAGTGCGGCGGCTCCGGCAGCGGTGAGAACACTACGTCTGCGCATTTCGGGGTCCCTTCACAGTGAAAGCCACAGAGGAAGAACAAAACGCGGAACAAGGGCAAGAAGCTCAGCGCGGCTCGCGGAACACCTCGACCGCCCCCGCCGGCACCGCCGCCCGACTCCCGTCCGGCAGCACCACCTTCACCTCGGCGTCGGTGTGGTTGACGGCGAACCGGAACACCCCCGACTCGCCCTCCCGTACGACGAGTTCGACATCGCGCGGAAGATCGGCAGGCGTGACCCCCGCATCCGCGAGCGCGAGATCCACCACCGCCGCCAGATCGGCGCCGGTCAGCCGGGTCGCCAGGTACCAGGCCGCTCCGTCGCCCAGTGCGCGCCGGGTCAGCGCGGGCCGTCCCGCCGTACGGCCGTCGGCGAACACGGCCACCGTCTCGCAGCCGTCGCCGGGGACGACGTACTCGGACCACACATCGGCCCGAAGCTCCCGGCCGTCTGACGTGCGTACGGTGACGGCCTCGCCCGGCAGCAGCGGGTCGAACTCCTCGACGGTCAGTGCGAGCACGTCCCGCAGCGCCCCCGGATACGCCCCGGGATGCACCGCGTCGTGCTCGTCGACGATGCCGGAGAAGAAGGAGACCAGCAGGGTGCCGCCGCGCGAGACGTACCGCTCCAGGTCGGCGGCGACGGAGGCGGGCGCCGAGTACAGCTGGGGGACGACGAGCAGCGGGTAACGCGCGGGATCCACCTCCGACAGCCCGGCCGGCGGCACGAAGTCCACCGTCAGGTGCCGGTCGTACAGCGCCTCGTAGAACGCGTCGAGCCGCTCCCGCGCGTCCAGGTCCTCGCTCGGCCGCCACTCCAGGCCCTGCGCCCACCAGGAGTCCCACGACCAGACCATGGCCACGTCGGCGCGTGTGCGCGTCCCGCGCAGGTCCGCCAGGCCGGCGACCCGGCGGCCCAGATCGGTGACCTCCCGCCAGACCCGCGTCCCGGTCCCCGCGTGCGGCAGCATCGACGAGTGGAACTTCTCCGCACCCCGCCGCGACTGCCGCCACTGGAAGAACATCGCGCCCTCGGAGCCGCGGGCGACATGGCCGAGGGAGTTGCGGGCCATCTGACCCGGCGCCTTGGCCGGGTTGCGCGGCTGCCAGTTGATGCCGGACGTGGAGTGTTCGAGCAGCAGCCAGGGGGCGCCGCCCGCGACCGAGCGGGTGAGGTCGGCGGCGAGGGCGAGGTTGACGTGGGTGCGGCGGCCGTCGGTGATCAGGTAGTGGTCGTTGGTGACGAGGTCGACCTCGCGGCCCCAGGCCCAGTAGTCGATGCTCTGGCACTGGCTGGGCGCGACCATGAAGTTGGTGGTCACGGGCACGCCGGGGGAGAGGCGGTGCAGGATGTCCCGCTCGGCGACGAAGTTGGCGCGGGCCTGGGAGTCCGCGAACCGCTGGAAGTCCAGTTGCTGCGCCGGGTTGCCCACCGTCGGCGTGGCCCGGGGCACCCCGATCTCCTCCCAGTCGCCGTAGAGCTGGCCCCAGAAGGCGGTGCCCCACGCCTGGTTGAGGGCGCCGAGAGTGCCGTAACGGTCCTGCAGCCAGACCCGGAAGGCGGCGGCGCAGATGTCGCAGTAACAACCGAGGACCGGAGCGCCGTACTCGTTGTGGACGTGCCACAGCACCACGGCCGGATGGCCCCCGTAACGCGAGGCGATCCGCGAAGTGATCTCCGCCGCGGCCGCCCGGTAGTCCGGATTGGAGTGGCAGATCGCCCCGCGTGAGCCGAACGCCAGCCGCACGCCCTCCCGGGTCACCGGCAGCGCTTCGGGATGCGCCCGGTAGAACCAGGCGGGCGGTACGACCGTCGGCGTCGCCAGATCCACATTGATGCCGGCCTCGTACAGCATCCCGAGGATCCGGTCGAGCCACTCGAAGTCGTACTCGCCGGGCCGCGGTTCGATCCGGGACCAGGCGAAGATGCCGAGCGAGACCAGCGTCACACCGGCCTCGCGCATCAGCCGTACGTCCTCCTCCCACACCTCCTGCGGCCACTGCTCGGGGTTGTAGTCGCCCCCGAAGGCGAGTGGCAGGCGGTCGTGCGGGGCGGCGGAGGGCATGCGGTGGCTCCCGGGAATGGCAACGGTGACGGCGCAGAAGACGCCGGCTTTCTGTGATCGTGCACAGTATGGGATGCCGCCGACATCCATGAGCAACAAGTAGGTAACCCCAGCCTCCCTCCATTGACAAGGGGCCGAAACAATTCTCTACTGTGCACGATCACAGAGCCGCGCGGCCCTCGCGCACAGCCCCTCGGTCACGTCCGCAGAACCTCCCCCCACGGCGGTTGCCGCGTACGCGGGACGTTGACGAGGTCGGCTCGTCCAAGTCAGGGGAGATGAAGATGTCGATCCACCGCCGCCAGATCAGCAGGCGCAGCATTCTCGCCGGGGCCGCCGCCCTCGGCCTCACCAGCACCCTCGCCGCCTGCGGCGGTTCCGACGACGACTCCGGCGAGAGCAGCGGCCCGGTCAAGCTGACCTACTGGTCGTGGGCGCCGAACATGGAGAAGGTCGCCGCGATCTGGAACAAGAAGAACCCGGACATCACGGTCACCGTCTCGAAGCAGGCCAGCGGCGCCGAGATCGTCTCCAAGCTGATCACCGCGAAGAAGGCCGGCAACGCCCCCGACCTCGTCCAGGCCGAGTACCAGTCCCTGCCGACTCTGGTCTCCAACGACGTGCTCGCCGACATCTCGAAGCACGTGGGTGACGCCAAGTCCGAGTTCGCCGAGGGACTGTGGGGCATGGTCACGCTCGGCACCGACGCGGTCTACGGCGTGCCGCAGGACTCCGGGCCGCTGATGTTCTACTACCGCGAGGACCTGTTCAAGGAGCACGGACTCAGCGTCCCCAAGACGTGGACGGAGTTCGCCGAGGTCGCCCGCGCCGCCAAGAAGGCCGTCCCGGACGCCTACCTGACCACCTTCTCCTCCAACGACCCGGGCCTGTTCGCGGGCCTCGCCCAGCAGGCCGGCGGCAAGTGGTGGAGCGTCGACGGCAGCGGCAAGTGGACCGTCGCCATCGACGACGCCGCGACGAAGAAGGTCGCCGAGTTCTGGGGCGGCCTGGTGCAGGAGGGGGTCATCGACAACCAGCCGATGTACACCCCGGCCTGGAACAACGCCCTGAACAAGGGCACCCACCTCGCCTGGGTCTCCGCCGTGTGGGCGCCCGGCGTGCTGGTCTCCTCCGCCCCCGACACCCAGGGCAAGTGGCGCATGGCCCCGCTGCCGCAGTGGAAGGCGGGCGACAACATCACCGGCAGCTGGGGCGGCTCCTCCACCGGCGTCTCCACGGACTCCGAGCACGCCGAGGCCGCCGCCAAGTTCGCCCGCTGGATCAACACCGACCCGGAGGCGCTGGCCGCCCTGGTCAAGGAGGTCGCCGTCTACCCGGCCGCCACCAAGGGCCAGACCGGCGACGTGCTCACCACGCCCGCGTTCTTCCCGAACCAGAAGGACTTCTACACCACGGCCGCCGAGATCGCCGCCACCACGGCCGCCTCCGCCTGGGGACCGAACGTCCAGACCGCCTACGGCGCCTTCACCGACGGCTTCGGCAAGGCCACCAAGGCGAAGAAGGAGGCCCAGTTCGCCTCCGCCCTCAGCACCATGCAGTCGAAGACCCTCGACGACATGGACAAGCAGGGCTTCGAGGTGACCGAGGCATGACCAGCACTCCGCTCAAGGGCGCCGACCGTACCGCGGTCGGGCCCTTGGCGGACGGCACCGGCACCGCCAAGTCCGTCCGCCCCAGCCGCGCCCGCCGCCGAAGCCGCAGCGCACCGTACTGGTTCCTGGTGCCCACCCTGGTCCTGTTCGCCGCCTTCACCCTGGTTCCCATCGGGTACGCGATCTGGCTCAGCCTGCACAAGGTCAAGGTCAAGGGCATCGGACTCGGCAAGGGCGCCCGCGAAGAGGTCTGGAACGGCTTCGGCAACTACACGGCCGTACTCCAGGACTCCGAGTTCGGCCACAGCGTGCTGCGCGCCTTCGGCTACGGACTCATCGTCATCCCGACCATGCTGGGCCTGGCGCTGATCTTCGCGCTCATGCTGGACACCCCCAAGGCGCGCAGCGCCCCCTTCGCACGGCTGGCGATCTTCCTGCCGTATGCCGTGCCGGGCATCATCGCCGCCCTGATGTGGGGCTTCCTCTACCTGCCGACCGTCAGCCCCTTCTACTACCTGCTGGACAAGTTCGGCCTCCCGCAGCCGGACCTCTTCAACGGCGGCAACCTCTACCTCTCCTTCGCGAACATCGCGGTCTGGGGCGGCACCGGCTTCAACATGATCGTCATCTACACCGCGCTGCGGGCGATCCCGCAGGAGATCTACGAGGCGGCCCGGATCGACGGGGCGTCCAACCTCAAGATCGCCCTGAGGATCAAGATCCCGATCGTCATGCCCTCGCTGGTGCTCACCTTCTTCTTCTCGGTGATCGCCACCCTGCAGGTCTTCACCGAGCCCATGGCCCTGAAGCCGCTCACGAACAACCTGCAGAGCACGTGGAGCCCGCTGATGGCCATCTACGACAGCGCCTTCCTGAAGTCCGACATCTACGGCGCCTCCGCCACCGCGGTCGTCCTGGCCCTGGCCACGTTCGTCCTCTCCTTCACCCTGCTGCGCATCTCCGACCGATACACCCGGGAGGACCGGGCATGACCCCCCTCACCCTCACCGCCGACGCCACCGGCAAGGCCCGTGCGCGGCGCGTCGCCTGGGTCCCCACCCTCGTGCTGATCCTCGGCGCGCTGTACTGCGTGGTCCCCATCGCCTGGGTGGTCATCGCGGCGACCAAGGACCGGTCGGAGCTGTTCTCCACCTTCAGCTTCGCCCCCGGCACCGGCTTCTTCGGCAACCTGAGCGACCTGACCTCCTACCGGGACGGCATCTACTGGCAGTGGATGGCCAACTCCGCCTTCTACGCGGGCCTCGGCGCCATCCTGTCCGCCGCGGTCTCGGCCGCCGGCGGCTACGCGCTCGGCCGGTTCGCCTTCCGCGGGCGGGAGTTCATCTTCAAGATGATCCTGGCCGGCGTCCTGGTGCCGAGCATCGTGCTGGCCGTCCCGCAGTACCTGCTGCTGTCGAAGATGGGCATGGCCGACTCGTACTGGTCGATGCTGCTGCCGTCCATCCTCTCCCCGTACGGCGTCTACCTGGTCCGCATCTACGCGGCCGCCTCGGTGCCCGCCGAGCTCATGGAGGCCGCCCGCATGGACGGCGCGAGCGAGTGGCGGATCTTCTCCCGGATCGCGGTGCCGATGATGATGCCGGGCCTGATCACGGTGTTCCTGTTCCAGTTCGTCGCCATCTGGAACAACTTCCTGCTGCCGTACGTGATGCTGGCCGACGACACCAAGTTCCCGCTCACCCTCGGGCTCTACACGCTGCTCGCGCAGGGCGCCTCGCAGCCCGCCCTCTACACCCTGGTCATCACCGGATGTCTGCTGGCGATCGTCCCGCTGATCGCGCTCTTCCTGGTGATCCAGCGGTTCTGGTCCCTGGATCTGCTGAGCGGCTCGATCAAGTCCTGAGCGCCCAGCCTCATGTGAAAAGCACCTGCCCCGAACGAGGAACATGACCACCAGCGCGAACGGACGCCGCAAGCCGCCCACCATCCACGACGTGGCGCGGGAGGCGGGCGTGTCGCGGGGCACCGTCTCCCGCTTCCTGAACGGCGGCCACTACGTCTCGCCGGCCGCCCGCCGGGCCGTGGAGGCCGCCATCAGGAAGACCGGGTACGTGGTCAACCGGCACGCCCGCAGCCTGAGTACGGGCCGCTCGGACTCGGTGGCCTTCTTGTTGACGGAGCCACAGGAGAAGTTCTTCGAGGACCCCAACTTCAACGTCCTGCTGCGCGGCTGCACCGAGCGCCTCGCGCAGCACGACGTCCCGCTGCTGCTGATGCTGGCGGCCAGCGACGACGACCGGCGCCGGCTGACCCGGTACATCACTTCGGGTCATGTCGACGGCGTGCTGCTGGTCTCCAGCCACAGCGGCGACCCGGTGGCCGCCGAACTGCGGGACGCCGGCATCCCGTTGGTGGCCTGCGGCAAACCGCTCGGGCTCGGCTCCAAGGTGAGCTACGTGGCGGCCGCCGACCGCGACGGTGCCCAGGAGATGGTCCGCCATCTGATCGCCGGCGGCCGCCGCCGCATCGGCATGGTCACCGGTCCGCTGGACATGCCGGGCGGCACCGACCGCCTGGCGGGCTACCGCGATGTGCTCATCGAGGCGGGGATGCCCTACGACCCGGCGCTGGTGGTGGAGGGTGACTACCGCCGCGCCGGCGGCGAGCGGGCCGCCCGCCGACTGCTGGAGCAGGCTCCCGACATGGACGCCGTGTTCGTCGCCTCCGACCTGATGGCACTGGGCGTCGTCAACACCCTTCAGCAGGCCGGACGTTCGGTCCCCGATGACATCGCCGTCGGCGGATTCGACGACTCACCCGCGGCCACCGCCATCACCCCGGCCCTCACCACCATGCGCCAGCCCTTCGACCGCATCAGCGCCGAGATGGTCCGCATGCTGCTCACCCAGATCGCAGGCGAGGACACGGCCGGGGTGATACTGCCCACGGAACTGGTGGTACGGGACTCCGCATGAGCGGGTAACCGGAGCAGCCGTCAACGCATGTGAAGGAAACAGCCGTCCGGTTCACGTCGAGTCGGTGGGGCGTTCCATCCGTATTCTCTGATCATGGCCGCACCCATCGCATATTCACTCATCGCCACCGACCTGGACGGAAGTCTGCTCCGAGGCGACGACACGCTCTCCGACCGGTCGCTCGCCGCGCTCATGCGGGTGGCGGCGGCCGGTGCCCGGCACCTGGTGGTGACGGGCCGCCCGGCGCCCAGAGTGCGGCCGCTCCTCGACGACCTGGGCAGCGAGGGGCTCGCGGTGTGCGGGCAGGGCGCGCAGGTGTACGACGCCGGCGCGGACCGTCTGCTGTGGTCGGTCACCCTGGACCGGGAGTTGGCCGAGACCGCGCTCGGCAAGATCGAGGCCGAGGTGGGGCAGGTGTACGCGGCCGTCGACCAGGACGGCGTCGACGGCCTCACGCTCATCGAACCGGGCTATCTGATGCCCCACCCGACCCTGCCCGCAGTACGGGTCGGCCGGCGCGACGAGCTGTGGTCCGCGCCCATCAGCAAGGTGCTGCTGCGCCATCCCGACCTGTCCGACGACGAGTTGGCGGCGACGGCGCGCGGAGTGGTCGGTTCCCTCGCCACGGTCACCATGTCGGGCCCCGGAACCGTCGAACTCCAGCCATGCGGCATCACCAAGGCGACGGGGCTGGCCCTGGCCGCGGAACACCTCGGGCTGGGGCCACGGCAGACCATCGCCTTCGGGGACATGCCCAACGACATCCCCATGTTCGACTGGGCCGCCCACGGCGTGGCCATGGCCAACGCCCATCCCGAACTCAAGGCCGTGGCCGACGAGATCACGCTGTCGAACGAGGAGGACGGCATCGCGGTCGTCCTGGAGAGGCTCTTCCGCCGGTAGGCCGGCGGTGCTGTTCGGTCAGGTGAACAGCACCGCCGACCGGACGACGTCCTAGTACGCGCCGAAGACGTTGTCGATCGAGCCGTACCGCGCGGCCGCGTAGTTGCAGGCGGCGACGATGTTCGCGACCGGGTCGAACGGGTCGAAGGACGTGCCGGCCACGTGGTACGCGGCGAACGTCGGGTCGATCGTCTGGAGGAGCCCCTTGGAGGGGGTGCCCGCCGCGGCGTTGGAATCCCAGTTGTTGATGGCCAGAGGGTTGCCGGACGACTCGCGCATGATGTTGCGGTGAATGCTCTCGTACGAGCCGGGAATTCCCTTCTGCGCCATGATGTCCATCGCCTGGCGGATCCAGCCGTCGAGGTTGTTCGGGTACGTCTTGGCGGAGGCCTGAGTGGCACGGGTGACGGACTGGGCGGACTTCTTGGTGGGCGTGGAGGCCTTGTCGGCCTTCTTCGCCGTCCTGACCTTCAGCTCGAGGCCCTCGTGGATCAGCCTGGGGTTGTCGCCGACGGCCTTGCGGTTGTCCTTGTAGAGCTGTCGCCAGCCGCCGGGTGTGTCGTACTTGTCCGCGATGCCGTAGAGCGTGTCGCCCTTGACCGTGGTGTACGTGACGGACTTGACCTGCGCCGCGGCCTGCGCGGCGGCGGGGGCCTTGGCCGGCTGTGCGGCGCTCGCGGTGGTCGCGCCCAGGAGCGGGAGGGCGAGTGCGGCGGTCCCGGTCCCGGCGGCGACGACGCCTCGGGTGAGCGGGCTGGTTCGGGGGCGGCGGTGCTTACCTCGTGCGGCCATGGCGCTGTTCCTCTCCGGCGCCTACGAGGTGAGCTGTCGGGTTCGGGCGGGAGTTGCCCGGCCGCGCCGCCTTGCGGCGACACGACTTCACCCCTAGCCGTTCCGGTGCGACATGTGTCGTCCGGCCCGGCGACTTACCTGGGTCCCCCGCTCCTGCCGTGCGAGTGTCTTCGTCGATGAGTCTCGGTCCGGGCGGCGGCAGGATTCGGCGTCCGCCCGACAGGCCGGGAACGTATGCGAGAGCACACGCCCGGAACAAGTGGCGGACTCACGCACCGCCCCTCTTGACCTTGGAAGGAGGCGCAAGGGGTGCTTGATCCTTTGCTGCTGCCAAGCCTCAACTTGGGTGTGGTGCAAGGGGAAGCGCGGGTGCGACGAGGTGGGGGTGTCCGCGGGTGCGAGTGACCCAACTCACGGGCATCCACAAGAGTGGTAAATCGGGCAATGGGCCCAACTCATTGCCAACCGGCCGTCCGTGGGATCCGCTTCTCCCGGGCCCGGTGGAAGACCACCTCGCCGCCGTCGGTGCAGATCACCTCGTTGGAGGTGAGGAAGTCCGTCCCGTCACAGCTGATCGCGCCGTCGCGTCCCAGGCGCGCTCCGGCCGGTGTGGCCGGATCGACCGGTCCGAGCGGGTACGGGCGGACGCGCCACAGGAAGCCAGGGAGATCTCCGTGTCCGAATGCGGAGGAGTTGGAGGCCGGATGGCGTCGCGGATATGAAGCTGGTGGCGCAGGCAAAGCTCTGCCGACATCCGTGCAGGCGACGGCATTTGAGGCAACGCTGCGCGCCTGCAACGAGGCAGCGACTTGGGTCAGCCGGGTCGCC
Source organism: Streptomyces sp. NPDC002838 (assembly GCF_040295365.1). Classification (NCBI taxonomy): domain Bacteria; kingdom Bacillati; phylum Actinomycetota; class Actinomycetes; order Kitasatosporales; family Streptomycetaceae; genus Streptomyces; species Streptomyces sp. NPDC002838. The sequence continues at coordinate 173,178 of NZ_JBEOVF010000012.1, forward strand.
TTCGAAAAGGAGGTGAAGAAGAACTTCGCGCTGCGCAGGCTCACCTGCGACGAAGTGAAGGCGCGATGGGAGCTGGGGGCCCAGGCCGCCCAGCATGTGATCAAGAAGACATGCGACGCGTATGCCACTCTCAGGGCGAACCTGGGGGCCGGGAACCTCGGCAAGCCTGGATCCAAGCGATACCGCAGGGCGGCTGAGCAGCCCATTGCCTTCCGCCCAGAGGGTGCGCAGCCGTACGACGACCGGATGCTGTCCTGGCAAATCGCTGAGCGACGGGTCTCCATCTGGACCGTTTCCAGGCGGCTCAAGGATGTGGCGTTCGTTGCCTCTCCCGAGCGGCTGGCCACGCTGGCGCTGCACCGCAAGGGCGAGTCCGATCTCGTCTGCCGGGACGGTATGTGGTTCCTGCTGGCCACCTGTGAGGTACCCGAGGCCGAGCCGAAGGCGGACCCGGTGGACTTCCTCGGTATCGACCTCGGCATCGCGAACAGCGCCACCACGTCCGGTGGCGAGATCTTGGCCGGGCGGGCGCTCAATCGCACGCGCGTTCTAGAGCGGGAGCTTCGTGCCAAGCTGCAAGGCAAGAACACTCCGCATCGCGAAGCATGTGGGGCATCCGCGAGCGGGTACGGTTTCGCAAGCCCCAACGGGCCACCCACGCCGGCTGGTCGTTTGCCCAGCTGGGGGCGTTCATCGCGTACAAGGCCCGCCGGGCGGGGGTGCCGGTGGTGTACGTCGATCCGGCGTACACCTCGCGCACCTGCGCCGAGTGAGGGCACCTCGACCGGGCGAACCGGGTCTCGCAGGCCTGGTTCGCGTGCCGGAACTGCGGATTCGTTGATCACGCAGACCGATGGGGGCACCTCCCGATCGAGTGAAGTCGAGGGTGGGGGAGGCTCCCGCAACGTCCGCGCTCGTGCGTGGGAGTTGTGGTGACGCGGGGCCGGGTCAACGGCCCCTGTCGCTCCACGTGGCGGTGCCGTTGCAGCCCAGCCGCGACCCCGGCATGATCCGCCGGAGAGTGCCGTAGGCGACGGAGACGGAGGTGGCGATTCCGGCCGACATGCCCAAGCCGCCGTGGGCCGATGTGTCGGCGACGTAGAGGGCGAGGATGGCCTGCCATGCCGAGGAACGAGAAGCGTTCCCAGGCCTCGAGACCGGAGAGGGTGAGCAGGCCTTTTGGGCCGGCCGAAGAAGGCGTGGTCCTCGGGGGGCGGCGGGTGTGGCGTCGCGATCGATTCATGACACGCTCCGCTATTTCTGCATAAGTCAGTACATATCATTTGGTATCAAGTGATCAAAAATAAACCGGGAGTGATCCGATACCGCCCGAGCTGGACGGGCGGGCGCTATCGGTGATCGAAACTTGACCGGATACGCTGACTTGAGTGATGGCAGCGACCTATCGACAAACCGTGTAATCGCCAGTAGACACCAGCAGACAGGAGACCCCTCGTGACCGTCGTCGGGCCGTTCGGGCTGAGCGTGCGGGACCAGGCTCTGGAAGCCGATGTCCAGGCCGGGTTGGCGGCTGTCGAGGAGGGATTGCTCGAAGCCACCAAGAGTGAGGTCCCTTTCATCACGGAGGCCGCCCAGCATCTGGTGCGGGCGGGTGGAAAGCGGTTCCGGCCGCTGCTCGTGATGCTCTCTGCCCAGTTCGGGGATCCGTATGCGCCCGGGATCGTGCCGTCGGCGGTGGTGGTGGAGCTGACCCACCTGGCGACGCTGTATCACGACGACGTGATGGACGAGGCGGAGGTGCGGCGCGGGGTGTCCAGCGCGAACGCCCGCTGGGGCAACTCGGTCGCCGTCCTCACGGGTGACTTCCTGTTCGCCCGGGCCTCGTACATCCTGGCGGACCTGGGGCCGGAGGCGGTGCGGGTCCAGGCGGAGGCGTTCGAACGGCTGGTCACCGGTCAGATCCTGGAGACGGCGGGGCCGACGGACGGGCGCGACCCGGTCGAGCACTACCTGGATGTGCTGGGCGGCAAGACGGGGTCGCTGGTGGCGGTGTCGTGCCGGTTCGGGGCGATGATGTCCGGGGCCGACGAGACGGTCGTCGATGTTCTGACGCAGTACGGCGAGCGGCTCGGCGTCGCCTTCCAGCTGGCGGACGACGTGCTGGACATCGCCTCCGACTCCCACGAGTCCGGGAAGACACCGGGGACGGATCTGCGCGAGGGCATCCCGACCCTTCCCGTGCTGCGGCTGCGGGAGCGGGCGACGCGGCTGGGGCTGGCCGAGGACATCGCGCTGTGCGAGCTGCTGGACTCCGACCTGAGCGACGACGCACGGCATGCCGAGGCGTTGGCCGCGCTGCGGGCGCATCCCGCGCTGGAGCAGGCGCGGCGGGACACGGTGCGGTACGCGGAGGACGCGCGGGCGGCGTTGGCTCCGCTGCGGGAGTGCGGCGCGAAGGTGGCGCTGATGGAGCTGTGCGACGCGGTGGTGCATCGGGCGGGCTGACCCACCCGAGCACTCACGCGTGGCGCACACCACAGGCCTGGATTGAATTCAAGCCAAGATCATCTCGTATGCATGCCCAGAAGCTGACGCAGGGGCTGTCAGCTGTCCTACGGGAAGAAAACATCATCATGGGCATGAACGCGACGTTCTCGACACGCCGTAAGACCCTGATCATCGCCGCCGTCGTCCTGACCACCGTCGGCGGTGTCGCCGCCACCACGATTCCCGCCACCGCCGCCGAAGACACCGGCACCCTCCTCGCCACCAGCCTCCGGGGCGCCAACGAGGTGCCCGCCGGGGACCGGGACGGTGTCGCACTCCAGTTCGTGAAGGTCGACGGCGACAAGGTGTCCGTCGCCGTCAAGTGGCGCGGCACCGACAAGCCGACCGCCCTGCACATCCACCAGGGCGCCAAGGGCACCAACGGCGCCGTCAAGGTCGACTTCACCAAGCTGCTCGGCAGCAAGGGCAAGGGGCACAGCGTCACCGGGACCGTCACGGTCCAGGACGCGGCGCTGCTCAACGCGCTCAAGACCGACCCCAACTCCTTCTACGCCAACCTCCACACCGCCGAGTTCCCGGGCGGAGCCGTCCGCGGGCAGCTCCACAAGGTCACCGTCGCCTCCTTCGACTTCCGCGACGCGCTCGACAACTTCCAGGCCTCCGTCGTCAAGGGCAAGCAGATCTACGAGTGCAAGCCCGCCGAGGGCGGCGGCCACGCCTTCGCCCAGCGGGATGTGAGCGCCGTACTCGGCGGCCGTATCGCGCACTCCTTCGTCGAGCCCAACTCCGGTACCCCGCAGTGGATCGCCCGCGACGGCAGCGCGGTCACCGGGGCGGTCATCTCCAGGACCCCGAACGGGGACGGGAACATCCCCGAGCTGGACCTCAAGGCCACCCAGTCCGGCAAGCACCACGGCCTGCTCGCCGACACCGCGGAGATCCTGCGGCTGAACACCGTCGGCGGCGTCGCCCCGGCCGGCTCCTGCTCGCCCGGCACCGTCGTCGGCGTGCCCTACCAGGCGGACTACGTGTTCGTAGGCCGTTGAGCGACCCTGACAACAGGCGGCGCCCTCCCGAACCCCTACGGGTCGGGGGAGGCGCCGCCGCCCTGTGTCATACCGCAGGTGTACACGGAGTTGATCCCGGGGTCTGACGATTCCTCCCGGCGGATTTGGTCAGATGGACATCACGGAAAACACCACTCCTCACCGATTCGGGTGAGAATGGCGGCTACGGGGTGGACGCACGGGAGTTGACAGGCCGCCGCCGACGACGGAGGTAAGGCACACATGGCACCGTTCGAAACCGAAGACAGCACGACCGCCGCGGAGGAGGTCGACGACCGGTACACGGGTCGGCGCAAGGCCGCGCGGTACGTCGTCCCGGTCGCGGTGGTGGGGGTGGCCGCGGCGACCATCGGGCTCGTCCCCGCGCTCGCCGACTCCGGCGACCCGGATCTGCCGAAGATCAGCGCACAGGAACTCATCGAGAAGATCGCCGCGTCGGACGTACAGCAGCTGTCCGGCACGGTGAAGATCAGCACGGATCTGGGGCTGCCCGACCTCGGCGGACTGGCGAGCGGTTTCGCCTCCGGCGCCATGGAGTCGGGCAAGGGATCGGACGGCTCCTCCGCCGACCCGTCCTCGAAGCTCACCGAGCTCGCGTCCGGCACGCACACCGTGCGTGTCGCGGCCGACGGCCCCGACAAGCAGAAGCTCTCGCTGCTGGAGAACGCCTCCGAGTACAGCCTGATACACAACGGCAAGGACGTCTGGGGCTACGACAGCAAGTCGAACGAGGTCTACCACGCGACCTCGTCCGAGAGCGCCGGCAAGGAAGCGAAGGAGCGGGAAGACGTCCCGGCCACGCCCAAGGACATGGCCGAGGAGGCCCTGAAGGCCGTCGACGACACCACCTCCGTGACCGTCGACGGCACCGCGCAGGTCGCGGGCCGGGACGCCTACCGGCTCGTGATCAAGCCGAAGGACTCGGGCTCCACGGTCGGTCAGATCACCGTGGCCGTGGACTCCAAGACCGGAATGCCGCTGAAGTTCACGCTGACCCCGTCGAGCGGCGGCGCCGCCGTCGTGGACGCGGGCTTCACCCAGGTCAGCTTCGCCAAGCCGGCCGCCTCCACCTTCGACTTCACCCCGCCCAAGGGCGCGAAGATCACCGAGGGTGAGGACGTCGAACACGGCGAGCACGGCCAGACGCACGAGAAGTCCGAGGAGGACCTCGGCAAGGGCCTCGACGGCCTGAAGGTCATCGGCGAGGGCTGGAACTCCGTCGCCACCTTCGACACCGGCGGCCAGGGCATGCCCTCCGGCGCCGAGGTCGGCGGCGACATGGGCGGCTTCCTCGACTCGCTCGGCGACAAGGTGACCGGCAAGTTCGGCTCGGGCACGGTCTTCAAGACCCGTCTGATCAACGCCCTGATGACGGACGACGGCAAGGTCTACGTCGGCGCGGTCGACAAGGACGCCCTCGTGAAGGCGGCGAACGCGGGGCAGTAAGTACCGTACGCGCATACGGTGAATGCCGTACGCGTACGACGCATCGAGGAAGCCAGAGGAAGCCGATGGGCGAACCGTCCGCCACGGAGCCGGATCCGCCGGGCGCGGGAGGGGCCGACGACAGCGTCATCGGGACGGATGACGACAGCGTCATCGCCACCCGCGCGCTCACCAAGCGCTACCGCGGCGGGCAGCTCGCCGTCGACGGTCTCGACCTGACCGTCCCGGCGGGCAGCGTCTTCGGCTTCCTCGGTCCGAACGGCTCCGGCAAGACCACCACCATCCGCATGCTGATGGGCCTCATCGATCCCACCTCCGGCTCGGCCCGCGTGCTGGGCCGGCCCATGCCCCGCTCGGCGCGCGCCGTGCTGCCCCACGTGGGCGCGCTGATCGAGGGACCCGCCCTGTACGGCTTCCTCTCCGGCCGCGACAACCTGATCCGGTACGACGCCGCCGACCCGACCGCCGACCCGCGCACCCGGCGCACCCGCGTCGCGGCGGCGCTGGACCGGGTGGGCCTCGCGGCCGCCGCCGGCAAGAAGGCGAAGGCCTACTCGCTGGGCATGAAGCAGCGCCTGGGGTTGGCCGCCGCACTGCTCCAGCCGCGCAAGCTGCTCGTCCTCGACGAGCCGACCAACGGCCTCGACCCGCAGGGCATGCGCGAAATCCGCGCGCTCATCAGGGAGCTGGCCTCCGACGGCACCACCGTCTTCCTCTCCTCCCACCTCCTCGACGAGATCGAGCAGGTGTGCACGCACGCGGCCGTGATGGCCCAGGGCCGGCTGATCACGCAGGGTGCGGTGGCGGACCTGGCGGCGGGCGCCCGTGGCCGGCTCGTCGTGACGACCCCGGACGCGGCGGACGCGGCCCGGGTGCTGAAGGAGCAGGGGGCGTCGGACGTCGTGATCACCGAGGACCGGGTGAGTGCCGAACCTCCGGACCGCGATCTCGCCGACGTGAACGCCGCGTTGGTGACGGCGGGCGTCCGCGTCCGCGGCTTCGGGGTCGAACGGGCCTCCCTGGAGGACGCGTTCGTGGCGCTGACGGGGGAGGGCTTCGATGTCGCAGGCTAAGACGGCCGTACCGGACGAGAGGGCCGTACAGACTGAAACCGCCCGCGATCCACGGCTGGTGTGGACCCTCGGACTCCTCCGCAACGAACTGCTGACCACCTTCCGCCGCTGGCGCACCCTCGCGCTGCTGGGCGTGCTGGCCGCCGTACCGATCCTGGTCGGGATCGCCGTGAAGATCGAGACCAGCGACGGTTCCTCGCCCGGCGGCGGGGGCGGCGAGGGCCCGGCGTTCATCTCGCAGATCACCAACAACGGCCTGTTCCTGGTCTTCACCGCGCTCGCCGCGACGCTCCCCTTCTTCCTGCCGATGGCGATCGGCGTCATCGCGGGCGACGCGATCGCCGGCGAGGCGAACACGGGCACCCTGCGCTACCTCCTGGTCGCCCCCGCCGGCCGCAGCCGCCTGCTGCTCACCAAGTACGCGACCGTGCTGGCCTTCTGCCTGCTGGCCACCCTCGTGGTCGCGGTCTCCGCGCTGACGGTCGGCGCGCTGCTCTTCCCACTCGGCGACCTGACGACGATCTCCGGCACGCAGATCAGCTTCACCGAGGGCCTGGGCCGCGCCTTCCTGATCGCCCTGGTCGTCGCCGCGTCACTGATCGGCGTCGCGGCCCTCGGCCTGTTCGTCTCGACCCTGACCAACAGCGGTATCGCGGCGATGGCGACCACGGTCGGCCTGCTGATCACGATCCAGATCCTCGACCAGATTCCCCAGCTCCACGCGATCCAGCCGTACTTCTTCTCCCACTACTGGCTGTCCTTCGCCGACCTCATGCGCGAACCGGTGTACTGGGACGACCTGGTGAAGAACCTCGGCCTCCAGGCCCTGTACGCGGCGGTGTTCGGCTCGGCGGCCTGGGCACGCTTCACGGCGAAGGACGTCTCCTCCTGAGCCACGCTCACTCGGCCTCGTACGCGGTTCCGTCGATCGTCCGGAGCAGCAGGTCCTCCCGCCCGTGCGGCGCCACCAGCTGGAGCCCGACCGGGCAGCCGTCCGGCCCGAATCCCGCCGGGACGCTGATCGCCGGGTGCCCGCTCAGGTTGAAGGCCCAGGTCAGAGCCGTGGAGTAGCGGTCGCCCGGGCCCTCGTGGCCGTGCGGGACGTTGGGAGTCGTCGGCGTCAGGAGCAGCTGGGCGTCGGCGAAGAGGGCGGCCAGTCGCCGGTCGTTCGCGGCCCGGACGCGGTGGGCGGTCGTGAGATCCGCGCCGGGCGTGCGCAGAGCGAGCCAGGCGGGGGCCGGGTCTTCGAGCCGGAGGGCGGTGCGTGGCCGTACGAGCCGTACGACACCGGCGTCCGCGAGCCGCACGGCCGCCGCACGAGCGACCGCCACCACCTCCGGGTCGGGGTCGGCGAAGCCGAGGTCGGGGGACCAGAAGGCGGTCGGGGGCAGCGGGTCGCCGCCCCCCGCCGTGTCCCCGGAACCCGACGCGTGCGCCGACACCACCCGCCAATACGCCGCCGCGTCCGAGGCATGGCGGGTGAGGACACCGGAGGCCGTGAGGCCCGTACGGTCGGCTGTCGGCAGCCGTCCGTTCGTGACCTTCAGCCCGACCACACCGCACCACGCCGCCGGAATCCGCACCGACCCCGCCCCGTCGCTCCCGGTCGCGAGCGGCACCAGCCCCGCCGCCACGGCCGCCGCGGACCCGGCCGAGGAGCCGCCGGGCGTACGGTCTGCCCGCCACGGATTGACGGTACGGCCGTGCGCGCCGAGTCCCCAGGTCTGCCAGGGCGTTCCCGGCCCGGGGACGGACGTCGCGCCCACCGCCACACACCCGGCGGCCAGCAGCGGAGCCGTCGAACGCAGCCCGTGCCGCCCCTTCACCCCGATCGGAACCCCGGCCAGCGGGAGCGACTCGCCCGCGGTGATCCGCGCGTCCACGACAGCCGCCCGCCGCAGCGCCGCCTCGCCCCACACCTCGACGAACGCGCACAGGGTCGGCTCGGCCCGCTCGATCCGCTCCAGCGCCGCCGCGACCACGTCGACGGCACGCAGCGCGCGCGACCGTACGGCGGCGGCGGTCTCCTCGACGGAGAGGGCCGCGATGCCCGTGAGCCGCGTAGGACTTGGCCGGTCGCTCAGCGGGACCGTCCGGGTGATGCGGTGAGGCGGGCCAGCGCCTGCGTCTCGCGCGGCGGGGTCCCGCTCAGGTCGCCCAGCCGCCAGGCCTGCACCCAGGGCACGCGGTACACGTCGATCGCCGACTCGATCACCTTGATCTGCTGGGCGAGCGGACGCGGCAGCCGGCCGGGCGCGTCCGCGACCAGCACGACCGCGTCGAGATCGAGGCCGGGCGGAGTCTCGCCGTGCCGGAAGACCTCCAGCGCGTGCAGAGCGGCCCGCAGCCCGGTCGCGTGGGTACGGGCGATGAGCAGGACCGACCTCGGGGCGGCGGGGCCGGGCCAGTCGCGTCCGCAGTCGTGGCCGCCGTAGACCGTGGCGAGAGTGGAAGTGCCGGCGCCGCCGTGTGTGCCGACGAAGGAGTAGCGCCGGGGTGTGGCGGAGGCGTGGGCGGGCTCGGGCGGTACCGGCTCCGACACGGCCACCGGTCCGCGGATCCAGATCTCGGGTCCTCGGGTCACGTTCGTCCGCATGCCCGCGCTCCTTCCTGTCATGTGCCTCTGATGATCACGGAAGCCCGGACGGCCCGTGACGAGGGGTGAATTCCTGGCACAAGCCTGTGACGTCACAGTGACGTGAGAACCGTGGGCGAGCGGAGAGACTCGACAGTACGTGTGTACGTGTACGACCGGATGTCGACGCTGCGGGACGTGAGCCCGACGGCGGGAGGGAGCACCATGGATCCCGAACGCGTTGTCCGGCTACTCCCCGACGCATCCGAGTGAGGGAACCGATGTCTCGACTCAGCCGCGACAAGAAGCGGGACCACCAGCGCGCGGCCGCCCCCGCGATGGCGCCGATCGACGTTCTGGTGCCGGTGGCCGGTCCGGGGGTGGGCGGCGCGTCCGTCGGCGGTGTACCGGTCGTCGCCGCCCCCGGCGAGGAACTCCAGCAGACCGTCCTGAACCACCTGCACCACATCGCCCTCGCCACCGGCCACGCCGTCCACGCCACGATCCACGACGAGCGCATCGGCTGGGTGGTCCCCCTCCGGATCAACCCGGACGGCTCGAGCCACTTCACGGCGGATCCGGTAAGGATGGCTCCGCCGGGGGAGGCGGGGGAGGCCGCCGGGCGTGCTTCGGGGATGCCGGATGTGCAGGCACCGACACCGGCATCGTCCGCGCCGGAGGAGCCCTACTGGCCCGCGCCCCCCGATTCCCCCGACGCCGCATCCGTGGAACCGCCGGACGCACACGCACAGGCACAGGCCCCCGCCCGCGACCGGCCCACGCACCTTCTGCGGCCCGTGTCGGAACCCGTGCGGGACGCCGTCCCCACCTTCCCCCTGCGGGCCGTGTCCGAGTCCGGGCCGGGTGGCGACTCCGTGCCGTCGACCTTCGTCCTGCGGTCCTTGCCCGAGCCGTCTCAGGGACAGGCGCCCGGTACGGTCGCCGCTCCGACGGGGGAGTTCGGGCCGCCGCCGGTGATGGACGCGAAGCCCGAGCCCGCCGCCGTTGTGGAGGAGCTCGACCCCGACCCGAAGCCGACCCCTCCCCGGGGCTTCGACGCCGTCGCCGAAGCCGTACTCGGGGACGAACCGCCGGTGGACGGCACCGCGCTCCTCGCGGAGCCGATGACGCGGATCAACGAGGCCGTCCGGGCCGGGCGGACGGACACCGCGGCGGAGCTGGCGGAGCAGACCGTGACCGAGGCCTCGGTCACGCTGGGGCCGGAGCACCCCGAGGTGCTCCGGCTGCGCGAACTCACCGCCTACATCGCCTACTTGGCGGGCGACCCGGTTCGTGCCTTCCACCTCTCCCTCGACCTCGCCCGTGCCCGCCGCCGCGCCCGGGACGCGGAGGCGGCGTACGGCAACATCCAGAGCGCCGCTACCGCCTGGCGTGCCGTACGCGACCCCGCGCACGGCCTGGAACTCGGCCACGCCCTGATCGGCCTGTGGACCGAGCTCACGGGCGAGGACGGCCCGGCCGCCGACGACATCGAGGAACTGGAGTCGGCCCGCGCCCGCATGGACCGGCTCACCGAACGCGCCCGCACCAGCGGCTGACGGCTGTTACTCCGACAGCTCCCACACCGCGTGGGCGATCGCGTCACTGTTCCGGTCCAGCGCGGTGTCGTTGATGTTGGCGGTCGTGTCGCAGGACGAGTGGTAGCAGCGATCGAAGGCCTGCCCCGCCGTACCGCCCCACTTGGCCGCCTGCGCCGCGGACTTCGTACGGCTCGCCCCGGTGAACAGCCCGCCCACCGGCACGCCCGCGCTCTTGAAGGGCGCGTGGTCGGAGCGGCCGTCGCCCTCCGTCTCGATCTCCGTCGGGACGCCGAGGCCGGTGAAGTAGTCCTTGAAGGTCTTCTCGATGGCCGGGTCGTCGTCGTAGACGAAGTAGCCGGGGTTCGGTGAGCCGATCATGTCGAAGTTGAGATAGCCGGTGATCCGCGAACGGTTCGCTGAGGACAGGTTGTTGACGTAGTACCGGGAGCCCACCAGGCCCAGCTCCTCCGCGCCCCACCAGGCGAACCGCAGGTGCTTGGTGGGCTTCAGGTTCGCGCGCGCCACGGCCAGCGCGGTCTCCAGGACCGCCGCCGAGCCGGACCCGTTGTCGTTGATGCCGGCGCCGGAGGAGACGCTGTCGAGGTGGGAGCCCGCCATGACGACCTGGTTGGCGTCCCCGCCGGGCCAGTCGGCGATCAGGTTGTAGCCGGTGCGGCCGGAGGCCGTGAACTGCTGGACCGTGGTGGTGAATCCGGCGGCGTCCAGCTTGGCCTTCACATGGTCGAGCGAGGCCCGGTAACCGGCACGGCCGTGCGCGCGATTGCCGCCGTTGGCGGTGGCGATGGACTGCAACTGCGTCAGATGCGCCTTGACGTTGGCTACGGGGATGTCGGGCGCGGCAGCCACTGCGGGCTTCGACGCGGGGGCCACGGCGGGCTCGGCGGCCGGGGCCGCGCCGGCTATGGATCCGCCGGCCAGGAGCGAGACGGCCGCGACGACGGCGGTGGCCGTGGCGCGTCCGGGAACCGAGAGCTTCATGTGGGGGGCTCCGAATTCCTTGGGAATCCCTGAACCCACAGGGATTCCACAGCGAATGAGGTGCCCGATGGTGAAGCTGAGGCTGACGTTCCGTCAAGAGCGTAATCCGGTCAGCGCTGTTCGCATAGCGGAGCGCCCGGTGCTCAGTGCACGCAGAACTCGTTCCCCTCCGGATCCGTCATCACCACCCACTCGCCCCCGGCCTCCTTCACCTCCCGCAGCACGCTCGCACCGAGCTTCGACAGCCGCTCCACCTCCGCCGCGCGTCGCCCCTCGCCCGGATGCAGGTCGAGATGGAGCCGGTTCTTCACCGCCTTCGCCTCCGGTACGCGCTGGAACAGCAGCCGCCGCCCCAGCCCGGTCCCGCTCTCCTTGTCGTACGGGTCCTCCGGATGCCGTACGGCGACCAGGTCCCGCCAGGCGCGGCGGCCGTGCGACTCGACGGTGAGCTCGGCCGGTACCGCGCCGAAGCCCAGCAGTTTCTCGATGAGCGCGCTGTTGTCCTCGACCTCGTAATGCAGCGCGGCGGCCCAGAAGCCGGCCTGCGCGTGCGGGTCACCGGCGTCGATGACGAGCTTCCAGTGGACGGGAGTGGGTGCGGTCTCTGTCATGTAACCACTTATACTGGTTACGTGAGTGAGCATGCAATGGAATCGCCGGGACGTCAGCCCGGCCTCACCCTGACTTCGTACGGCGGCCATTCCTTCCGCTTCGACCCGGGCGCGCTCTGTCTGGAGCTGGTGACGACGGGCGGGCCGGGTGCCTTCGCGCGGTGGGAGGTACTGCACGAGCCCGCGGACCTGGTGGCCTGGGCCAATCGCAGCAGACTGCCGGACGGGCTTGGACTTGCCGTAACACAAGACGAGTTGGCGGAGGCGCGGGGACTGCGCAACGCCCTCTTGTTGCTCGCCGCGGACCGCGCCCACGGCCGCCCACTTCAGCCGGGCCACCTCGACATCGTCAACGCGGCCGCCGCCGAACCCCCGTTGGTCGCCCGCCTCACCCCCGACGGCACCCGCGCCTGGGCCCCGGGCGCCACGGGCACGCAACTGCTGTCGACGGTCGCCCGCGACGCGATCGACCTCTTCACCGGCCCGTACGCCGACCGCATCCGCGAGTGCGGTGGCCACAACTGCGCTCTGCTCTTCGTCGACACCTCCCGCCCGGGCCGCCGCCGCTGGTGCTCGATGGAGCACTGCGGGAACCGGGCGAAGGCGCGGGCCTTCCGGTCGCGGCAGGCCGCTGACGAACAGGCCACTTGAGAACAGGCCACTTGAGAACAGGCCGCTGAAGAACAGGTCACCGAAGAGCGCCGGCCTCCGCGCTCGCCTCCGCCTCCCGCGCGTCGTACGCCGACCGCGCCGCCGCGATCTCCTCCTGGTGCGCCTCGGTCCACGTCACCAGGGACCGGATCGTGGCGTGCAGGGTGCCGCCCAGCGGCGTCAGTTCGTACTCCACCCGCGGCGGCACCACCGGATGGACCGTCCGCTTCACCAGCCCGTCCCGCTCCAGCGAGCGCAGCGTCACGGTCAGCATCCGCTGGCTGATGCCGTCGATCTCGCGGCGCAGTTCCGTGAACCTCAGCCGCCGGTTCTCCAGCAGCGCGATGACGAGCAGCGACCACTTGTCGGCCACCCGGTCGAGGATCTGCCGCACCTGGCAGTCCTCCCGGCTGTCCCACTGGAAGGGGTCGGTGTCGCCGTAGTCCACGGTGCCGGTGCCCGCGCAGTTACTCGGTGACTTCAAAGTGCCTTCTTCCATAGTCTGTTGATGCTGCCGCAGGGTGGAGGCGGTTACAAGAGGGAACCGACCCTCAGTCCCGTAACCGCCCGATGTCTACATGTGGAGTGCTGCCATGGGCACGCGCGCTTGGGCGCTGTTACTCGTCCTCTGCGGAACGATCTTCCTGGAGGGCATCGACGTCGCGATGATGGCGGTCGCGATCCCGTCGATCAGGTCCGATCTCGGGCTGACGACCGGCACCGCGGCCTGGGTGATGAGCGCCTACGTCCTCGGTTACGCCGGCTTCACCCTGCTCGGCGGCCGGGCCGCGGACCTGCTCGGCCGCCGCCGGATGTTCCTGCTCTGGCTGACGGTGTTCCTGCTCTTCTCGGGGCTCGGCGGCTTCGCGACCGAGGGCTGGATGCTGGTCGTCGCCCGCTTCGTGACCGGGGTGTCCTCCGCGTTCATGACGCCGGCCGCGCTGTCCCTGATCACCACCTCGTACGAGGAGGGCCGGCAGCGTGAGAAGGCCCTGCTGGTGTTCGCCGGCACGGCGGCCGGCGGCTTCTCGCTCGGGCTCGTCGTCGGCGGCCTGCTCACCGAGCTCGGCTGGCGCTGGGTGTTCTTCGCGCCGGTACTGATGGCGGGCGCGCTGCTCCTGGCGGCCGTACGGCTGATTCCGCGACAGCAGGGGGTACCGGACCCTGCCCACCGCACGTTCGACCTCCCCGGCGCGCTCACCGCCGCCGGCGCCATGCTGCTGGCCGCCTACGCCGTCGTACGCCTGGAACACGGGCTGGACGGGTGGCGGTTGACCGCCGTGGCGGCCCTCACGGCGCTGCTGCTGGCCGCCGTCTTCGTCGCCGTCGAGCGGCGCACGGCCGCCCCGCTGGTCCGGCTCGGCATCCTGCGCAAGGGCCCGGTCGTGCGCGCCGATCTGGGGGCGCTGCTGTTCGTCGGGGCCTTCATGGGGTTCCAGTTCGTGGTGACCCTGTACCTGCAGGAGCTGCGCGGCTGGTCGTCCCTTCAGACGGCGATCGCCCTGGTGATCATGGGCTGTGACGTGGTGCTGGCCCCGACCCTCACCCCGAAGCTGGTCACCCGCTACGGCAACACCCGCGTGATCGTCGGCGGCTTCGCGCTGGCGGTCGTCGCGTACGGGCTGTTCCTGCCGGTCGGCATGGACTGGCCGTACCTGGCGATGCTCCCGACGCTGTTCATCTCGGGCACGGCCTTCGCGCTGGCGTACGGCCCGTTGACGATCGCCGCGACGGACGGGGTGGAGGAGTCCGAGCAGGGGCTGGCGAGCGGGCTGCTGACCACGGCCACGCAGTTCGGCTCGGCGATCGGGATCTCGGCGGTGACGGCCGTCTACGGCTTGGCAGCCGCGGGGTCGGAACCGGACGCGAGGCTCTCCGCCTTCCGTGCGGCGCTCACCGTGCCCGTCGTCATGGTGGTGCTGGGCCTGTTGATCTCGGCCCTGAGCGTGCGGGCGGCCCGGCGTGCGGTGCGCAGCGCGTCCCAGGTGAGCAGGGTCAGCGCCAGCCAGACCAACGCGAACCCGGCCCAGCGCTCGGGCGGCATGGCCTCGTCGAAGTAGAAGATGCCGAGCAGGAACTGGAACACCGGGGCCAGGTACTGCAGCAGCCCCAGCGTGGACAGGGGCACGCGGATCGCGGCCGCGCCGAAGCAGACGAGGGGCAGCGCGGTGACGATGCCGGTCGCGGCGAGCAGGGCCGCGTGCCCCGGGCCGTCGGTGGTGAAGGTGGACTCGCCCTGCGCGCTCAGCCACAGCAGATAGCCGAGCGCGGGCAGGAACTGGATCGCGGTCTCGGCGGTCAGCGACTCGACGCCGCCCAGGTTGACCTTCTTCTTCACCAGCCCGTAGGTGGCGAAGGAGAAGGCGAGGGTGAGGGAGATCCACGGCGGGCGGCCGTAGCCGATGGTGAGGACGACGACGGCGGCGAAGCCGACGCCGACCGCCGTCCACTGCGCGGGCCGCAGCCGCTCCTTCAGGAGCAGGACGCCTATCGCGATGGTGACCAGGGGGTTGATGAAGTAGCCGAGCGAGGCCTCGACGACGTGGCCGGTGTTCACGGACCAGATGTACAGGCCCCAGTTCACGGTGATGACGGCCGCGGCCACGGCGACGAGGCCGAGCTTGCGCGGCTGCCGCAGCAGCTCGCCGGCCCATGCCCAGCGCCGGATGACGACGAGCGCGACGGCGACGAAGACGAGGGACCAGACCATCCGGTGGGCGAGGATCTCGGCCGCTCCGGCGGGCTTCAGCAGGGGCCAGAAGAGAGGGACCAGGCCCCACATCCCGTACGCCGCGAAGCCGTTCAGCAGACCTATGTGCCGCTCGCCCTTCGACGTCCCGGTCACGGGCCCCTCCTTCTCACGTCGAGCTCGCCTGCAAGAAGGTAACGCCGAGCGCCCCCGCCTGTCATGTCCGTATCGACATACGGTCATGACAGGCGGGGGTGGTGCGTCCGAGGCCCTGAGGGGGGAGTGCGGCCCCGGGCGCGGGTCCGGCTGTTCGTGCCCGTCGCGCGCGGGCGTTTCCGCCCTTGAGCGCGGGGGTCTCAGTTCTTGAGCGCGGCCGCTATCGCGTCGGCGAGCGGGGTGGTCGGGCGGCCGGTCAGGCGGGACAGGTCGCCGGTGGAGACGACCAGCTCGCCCTTCTCGACGGAGGCGTCCACGCCCGCGATGATCGCGGCGAGCGGCTCGGGCAGGCCGGCGCCGGCCAGGATGCCGGTGAAGGCCTCGACGGAGACCGGGTTGTAGGCGATCTCCTTCCCGGTCTGCTTGCTCAGCTCGGCCGCGTACTCGGCGAAGCTCCAGGCCTCGTCGCCGCCCAGCTCGTACGTCTTGTTCTCGTGCCCCTCGCCGGTCAGTACGGCGACGGCGGCCGCGGCGTAGTCGGCGCGCGAGGCGGAGGAGACCCGGCCCTCGCCCGCGGCCTGGGTGACGGCGTTGTACTGCAGCACCGGGGCCAGGTTCTCGGTGTAGTTCTCGTGGTACCAGCCGTTGCGCAGCAACACGTACGGCAGGCCCGAGGCGAGCAGTGCCTCCTCGGTGCCCCGGTGGTCGTCGGCCAGCGCGGCGGTCAGGCTGCCGGGGGCGCTGGTGTAGGCGAGGAGCGCCACGTCGGCCGCCTTGGCGGCGTTGATGACGATCTTGTGCTGGCCGACGCGGTCGTTGCCGACCTCGCTGCCGGAGATGAGCAGCACCTTGTCGCCGGCCGAGAACAGGCCGTCGAAGGAGGCGGGGGCGTTGTAGTCGGCGAGGGCGATCTTCACGCCGCGGTCCGCGAGGTCGGCGGCCTTCTCCGCGTTGCGGACGACCGCGGTGATCTGGTCGGCCGGAACCTTCTCCAGCAACTGCTCCACGACGTGACGGCCGAGCTGGCCGGTGGCTCCGGTGACGACGATGCTCATGATCAGAACTCCTAGTGGGGTGCGTCTGACCACTAACCGTAGGGGATGCGCTAACTCTACGAAAGTACCCACTTTGAGGTAAGGTACTGGTATGGCAGTAAGTGACTGGGTCAGTGACAGCGAAGAGATGTGCCCGCACCGCTTGGTTCTGGAGCACGTCACCAGCCGCTGGGGCGTCCTCGTGCAGATCCAGCTCCTGGAGCGTCCGCACCGCTTCAGCGAGCTGCGCCGGGCGATCGGCAGGGTCAGCGAGAAGATGCTCACACAGACGCTCCAGACCCTGGAGCGGGACGGTCTGGTCCACCGCGACGCCAAGCCCGTGATCCCGCCGCGCGTGGACTACTCCCTCACCGAGCTGGGGCGCGAGTCCGCCGAGCAGGTGCGCGCGCTGGCGATGTGGACGCAGAAGCGGATGGACGACGTGGAGAGCGCGCGCCGGGCATACGACGAGGCCCGGGCGTCGCAGGCCCGGGCCTCGTAATCACCGGAGCTTTGTCAGCCCACGACCGTCCAGGTGTCGCCGCCCGCCAGCAGCGCCGCCAGGTCACCCTTGCCGTTCTGCTCGATGGCCGTGTCGAGCTGGTCGGCCATCTGGGTGTCGTAGACAGGGCGCTCCACGGACCGCAGGACACCGATCGGGGTGTGGTGCAGCGTGTCCGGGTCGGCCAGCCGGGAGAGGGCGAAGGCGGTGGTCGGGGATGTCGCGTGGGCGTCGTGGACCAGGATCCGGTCCTCGTTCTCCGGGGTCACCGTGACGACTGCCAGGTCGCCGGTCTGCTGGTCCCGTACGACACCGCGCGTGCCGTCCGCCCCGAAGCGGATCGGCTTCCCGTGCTCCAGCCGGATCACCGCCTCCTCGGCCTGCTGCTTGTCCTTGAGGGCCTCGAAGGCGCCGTCGTTGAAGATGTTGCAGTTCTGGTAGATCTCGATCAGGGCGGTGCCGGGGTGCGCGACGGCCTGCCGCAGTACCTCGGTGAGGTGCTTGCGGTCGGAGTCGATGGTCCGTGCCACGAACGACGCCTCCGCGCCGATCGCCAGCGACACCGGGTTGAAGGGCGCGTCCAGCGAGCCCATCGGCGTCGACTTGGTGATCTTGCCGACCTCGGAGGTCGGGGAGTACTGGCCCTTCGTGAGGCCGTAGATCCGGTTGTTGAACAGCAGGATCTTCAGGTTCACATTGCGCCGCAGGGCATGGATGAGGTGGTTGCCGCCGATGGAGAGGGCGTCGCCGTCACCCGTCACCACCCACACGCTCAGATCCCGTCTGCTGGAGGCCAGGCCGGTCGCGATCGCGGGCGCACGGCCGTGGATGGAGTGCATGCCGTACGTGTTCATGTAGTACGGAAAGCGGGAGGAGCAGCCGATGCCGGAGACGAAGACGATGTTCTCCTTGGCCAGGCCGAGCTCGGGCATGAAGCCCTGGACCGCGGCGAGGATCGCGTAGTCACCGCAGCCGGGGCACCAGCGCACTTCCTGGTCGGACTTGAAGTCCTTCATGGACTGCCTGGCCTCGGCCTTGGGAACGAGCGAAAGCGCCTCGATCGTGCCCGTGCCTTCCGTGGACGTCTCAGCCATCGATGGCCTCCTTCAGAGCCGTGGCGAGCTGCTGGGCCTTGAACGGCATTCCGTTGACCTGGTTGTACGAGTGGGCGTCCACCAAGTACTTCGCTCTGACGAGCGTGGCGAGCTGACCGAGGTTCATCTCGGGGATCACCACTTTGTCGTAACGCTCCAGGACCGCGCCGAGATTCCGCGGGAAGGGGTTGAGGTGGCGCAGATGGGCCTGCGCGATGGACTCGCCGGCCGTGCGCAGCCGCCGTACCGCCGCCGTGATGGGTCCGTAGGTCGAGCCCCAGCCCAAGACCAGGGTCCGCGCCTCGTGCGGGTCGTCGACCTCCACGTCGGGGACGTCGATGCCGTCGATCTTGGCCTGGCGGGTACGGACCATGAAGTCGTGGTTGGCGGGGTCGTAGGAGATGTTGCCGGTGCCGTCCTGCTTCTCGATGCCGCCGATGCGGTGCTCCAGGCCCGGCGTGCCCGGGACAGCCCAGGGACGGGCGAGGGTCTGCGGGTCGCGCTTGTACGGCCAGAAGACTGCCGTGCCGTCGTCCAAGGTGTGGTTGGGCCCCTGGGCGAACTGGATGGTGAGGTCCGGCAGCTCGTCCAGCTCCGGGATGCGCCACGGCTCCGAGCCGTTGGCAAGGTATCCGTCGCTCAGCAGCATCACCGGCGTGCGGTAGGTCAGGGCGATGCGGACGGCCTCCAGAGCGGCGTCGAAGCAGTCGGCCGGAGTGCGGGGGGCCACGATGGGGACCGGCGCCTCGCCATTGCGGCCGAACATCGCCTGAAGCAGGTCCGCCTGCTCGGTCTTGGTCGGCAGGCCGGTGGACGGACCGCCGCGCTGGATGTCGATCACCAGCAGCGGCAGCTCCAGCGACACGGCGAGACCGATCGTCTCGCTCTTGAGCGCCACGCCGGGGCCACTCGTCGTGGTCACGGCGAGGGAACCACCGAAGGCCGCGCCCAGCGCGGCGCCGATGCCGGCGATCTCGTCCTCGGCCTGGAAGGTCCGCACGCCGAAGTTCTTGTGCTTGCTCAGCTCGTGCAGGATGTCCGAGGCCGGGGTGATCGGGTACGAGCCGAGGAACAGCGGCAGGTCCGCCTGACGGGAGGCGGCCACCAGGCCGTACGACAGGGCCAGGTTCCCGGAGATGTTTCTGTACGTGCCGACCGGGAACGCCTTCGCGGCCGGCGCCACCTCGTAGGAGACCGCGAAGTCCTCGGTGGTCTCGCCGAAGTTCCAGCCCGCGCGGAAGGCGGCGATATTGGCCGCCGCGATGTCGGGCTTCTTCGCGAACTTCGACGTCAGGAACTTCTCCGTGCCCTCCGTGGGCCGGTGGTACATCCATGACAGAAGGCCGAGCGCGAACATGTTCTTGCTGCGCTCGGCCTCTTTACGGGTGAGGTCGAATTCCTTGAGGGCCTCGACGGTCAGGGTGGTCAGCGGGACCGGGTGGAGGTGGTAACCGTCGAGGGAGCCGTCTTCCAGCGGTGAGGTGTCGTACCCCACTTTCTGCATCGCCCGCTTGGTGAACTCGTCCGTGTTGACGATGATCTCCGCGCCGCGTGGCAGGTCGGCGACGTTGGCCTTGAGCGCCGCCGGGTTCATCGCGACCAGGACGTTGGGCGCGTCGCCGGGGGTGAGGATGTCGTGGTCGGCGAAGTGCAGCTGGAAGGAGGAGACGCCCGGCAGGGTGCCGGCGGGGGCACGGATCTCGGCCGGGAAGTTCGGCAACGTCGACAGGTCGTTCCCGAAGGACGCCGTCTCCGAGGTGAAGCGGTCACCGGTGAGCTGCATACCGTCACCCGAGTCACCCGCGAAACGAATGATTACCCGGTCGAGGCGACGGACGTCCTTCGCCCCTGCCGCTTTGCGCTGCTCTCCCACGACGGTTCCGTCGGCCTGCTCCGCTGGGCTACTGACCTGGCTGGTCACTGAACTGGACCTCCCTCGAGGCGGCTGTCTGGGAGCGGCCTTACCGCGGCCCCTCCCAGGATCAACCCTACGACCGTAAGGGCCGCCTTCCCGTGGCCATTCGCATGATGGACACGGTTTTGAGAAGCCTCGACGCCCTGACTTGTCACGATTTACTCGCCCCCCGGCGCTTCCCTTGAAGACGCTCCCCTTGCTTCCGCGGTTCTTGCCCTGTGCGACTCTCTCCTCTCCGACTTATCTGACAGATTGTCAGATGATCAAGAGTTCAGATAGGTGAGGACGGCTAGGACGCGCCGGTGGTCTCCGTCGCTCGGGGACAGCCCGAGCTTGAGGAAGATGTTGCTGACGTGCTTCTCGACGGCGCCGTCACTGACCACCAGTTGCCGCGCGATCGCGGAATTGGTCCGCCCTTCGGCCATCAGCCCAAGAACCTCGCGCTCCCTGGGGGTGAGTCCCGCGAGCACGTCCTGCTTGCGGCTGCGCCCCAGCAACTGCGCGACGACCTCCGGGTCGAGGGCCGTACCCCCCTCGGCCACCCGCACCACCGCGTCCACGAACTCACGGACCTCGGCCACCCGGTCCTTGAGCAGATAGCCGACTCCGTGACTGGAACCGGCCAGCAGCTCGGTGGCATACCGCTCCTCCACGTACTGCGACAGCACGAGCACACCCAGCCCCGGATGCGCCTTACGCAGCTGTACGGCCGCCCGGACCCCCTCGTCGGTGTGCGTCGGCGGCATCCGCACGTCCGCGACGACGACATCGGGCAGCTCCCCCTGCGCGTCCAGCTCGGTGATGGTCTTGATCAACGCCTCCCCGTCACCGACCCCGGCGACGACCTCGTGCCCACGGTCGGTCAGCAGCCGGGTCAGGCCCTCCCTCAGCAGCACCGAATCCTCGGCGATGACCACCCGCACCTTGTCCTCCACGATCTATGGCCCCCCACAACCCCGACTCCACGCCCACCCGGACGACAGGTCCAGCATCCCAGCATTGGGGCACGGGCGCGGGTGGCGGCGGGAATCGGCGGGAAGTCGAGGGGGTGGGGTGGGGGGTTGGCGGGGTGGGTGTTTGTGGGGATGGGGTGCTTGGGGGATCCGGTTGTTTGATGGGTCTTGTTTGATGGGTCTTGTTTGATGGGTGGGGGAGGCTTGCCAGGGGGAGCGGTACCTCTCGGCCGACCGAATCGGCCGGGGGTGTGGTCCACCTCTCGAGGTACCGAGTCGGGCGGTGGGTGGGCATAGACCGGGGGTCCAGAGGGCGGAGCCCCCTGGCGGGGTCGAAGGGGCAGCGCCCCTGGTGATGGGACGGGTAGGGGCGGCGGGGGCGGGAAACCGCTCAGCCCAGCCCCCCTCGGCCCACCCCCCGATCCCCCCGCCACGGCAACTCCGCAGTCACCCGAGTAGGCCCACCCACCGGCGAATCCACCACCAGAATCCCGTCCACCGCGTCCAGCCGCTCCGCCAGCCCCGCCAACCCGGACCCCGCGGAGACATCCGCGCCCCCCACCCCGTCGTCCACGACCTGAAGCATCAGCCGGTCGTCCACCCGCCACACGTCCACCGCCGCCCGCGTCGCCCGCGCGTGCTTACTGATGTTCTGCAGCAGCTCCGACACCGTGAAGTACGCGATCCCCTCGATCGCCGGCACCGGCCGCGCCGACAGGTCCACGTCCACCTGCACCGGCACCGTGCACCGCGACGCCACCGCCGACAGAGCCGCATCCAGCCCCCGGTCCGTCAGTACCGCCGGATGTATCCCGCGCGCCAGATCCCGCAGCTCCTGCAACGCCGTCTTCACCTCGCCGTGCGCCTCGTCCACCATCCGCGCGGCCGCCCGCGGATCCTCCGTCAGCTTCTCCTTCGCCAGCCCCAGGTCCATGGCCAGCGCCACGAGCCGCGCCTGCGCCCCGTCGTGCAGATCCCGCTCGATCCGCCGCAGGTCGGCCGCCGCGGTGTCGACGACGACCCCCCGGTCCGACTCGAGCTCCACCACCCGCGCCGACAGCCGCGACGGCCCGAGCAGCCCGTGCACCATCAGCCGGTCCACCATCGTCAGCGCCCGCACGATCCACGGCGTGGCCAGCGTGAACAGCACCCCCACCAGCGCCGTCACGGTGATCTCGAAGGGGTTGTCGAGGTAGATGTGGTGGCCCTCGTCGCCGTACAGCTGGATCCCGTCCTGCCCGCCGTACATCGGGAAGAGCCAGAACCACAGCGGATACGTCATCAGCGTCCACCCGAACGCCCAGAAGTTCACGGCGACGGCGAAGGAGAACACCGACCACGGCAGATACAGCAGCGCGTACAGCAGCGACCGCCACGACGTGCCGCTCTTGAGGACGGCCCCCATCCAGGCCATGGCGCCCTGCTTCTTCATCCGCAGCGGCTCCGGGGCGCCCACCTCCAGCCCCAGCAGCCCGCGTGCCCGGGCCCGCTCCAGCGCCCCGAAGCCCCGGCAGCCCGCCAGCCCCGCCGCCAGCACCGGAATCCCGAGGAACGTCACGAGCAGACCCGCGCCGAGCGAGACCATCGTGACGGCGTACGTGAACAGCAGGACGCTGATCGGCAGCCCCAGCAGCACATACGCCAGCTCGCGCCAGCTACGCGCCTCGAACGGCGCCCGCAGCCCAGCCGGCAGACGATGCCACCGCCCGTCGTCACCCGCGCCCGCCTCGCGGGAACCCGGGCCGCCGTAGGACCCCAGGTCCCGCCCGTACTCCGTTTCGTACGCCGTTTCGTACTCCGTGGCCATCGCCGTCGTCCTTCTCCTCGTCCTACGGCTGTGCTGTGCCCTGCGGCTGTGCTCGCCCTGCGACTGCGCTGTGTGCCGTACGGCTGTGCGGCGCGCCGCGACCGTGCTTGCCGTGTGCCGCGCCGTACGGCTGTGCTGTCGTACCTCCACCCTGCTCGGTCGCAGGTCCGCGGACCATGGAGTCCGTCGGCGTCTTGGACGGGGGGTTTTCCCTACCTCTTGCCCGGCTCGTCGGTCCGGTCCCGCCACGGCAGCTCCGCCGTGACCACGGTCGGGCCGCCCGGCGGCGAGTCGATGACGAACAGGCCGTCGACGGCGCCCAGCCGGTCGGCGAGGCCCCGCATGCCCGTACCGGCGTCCAGACGCGCGCCACCGCGGCCGTCGTCCCGCACCTGGATGAGCAGCCGGTCGTCCGACCGCCACACGTCGACCGCCGCCGACCTCGCCCCGCTGTGCTTGCTGACGTTCTGCAGCAGCTCGGAGACGGTGAAGTAGGCGATGCCCTCGATGGCCGCCACCGGTCTGGAGTCCAGGTCGGCCGTCACCTTCACCGGCACCGTGCAGCGCGAGGCGACCGAGGAGAGGGCGGCGTCCAGGCCGCGGTCGGTGAGGACCGCGGGATGGATGCCCCGGGCGAGGTCACGCAGCTCCTGGAGCGCGAGCTTCACCTCGCCGTGCGCTTCCTCGACCATGGCCGCCGCGACCTTCTCGTCGACCTGGCCCTCCAGCAGCTTCTCCTTGGCCAGGCCCAGCCCCATGGCCAGGTTGACCAGCCGGGCCTGCGCGCCGTCGTGCAGATCGCGCTCGATCCGCCGCAGGTCGGCGGCGGCCGTGTCGACCACCACCCCCCGGTCCGACTCCAGCTCGGCGATGCGCCGCTCCAACTCGTCGGAGGGCGACAACAGCCCGCGCACCATCGCCCGGTCGGCGTTGGTCAGGCCCCGCGCTATGAACGGCAGCACCGGCCACAGCACGAACAACGAGGTCAGCGTGATGGCGAACGTGAGGACGCCCCACGGCAGCCGGATGAACTCGTACAGCATCGTGCGCCAGCCCACCGGGTCCTTCAGGCCCATCCACAGCTGTGGGAAGAACCCGCCCCTGCCGCGCAGCGGCAGCGGACTCGGCTCGTCCACCCGCACCCCCAGCAGTTTTCTGGCTCGCGCCCGCTCCAGCTTCCCCAGCTGTCGTGCGCCCACCAGCCCCGCCGCGAGCAGCGGGAACCCGATCACCGTCACGGTCAGGAGGGCGCCGGTGAACAGCACCGTCACGACGTAGGTGAATCCGAGCAGCGACACCGGAAGGTTCGCCAGAAGGTGCGCGATCTCCTTCCAGGTGTGCCGGTCGTAGGCGAAACGGGCCGGTGGCAGGCGGTCGCTGTCCGCTCTGCCGGTATCTCCGGCGCGGCCCGTGGGCACGAGGCGTTCGGTCATACGGCTTAGCGTGCCGCGCGGTGCGCCGCCGCGCCATGAGGTCGACCGCCAGGATCCACTGGGGAAAACCCCACCCTCACAACCTGCGGTCCACCTCAAGGCGTGACGGGCTGCTTACCGTTTCTTTAGCAGGGCCTAGACTCCCGTGCGTAACAGATCGTCGTACGACACCGTTCGCGAGACTCACGAGTTCATGGGGCTCGCGAGTTCATGAGGCTCGCGGATTCGCGAGTTCACGAGGCCGAGGTCAGGGAGCGAGGGACGGACGTGCGGGAACCGACCGTCGTCGATTCGACCGTCGTCAAGTCGACCGTTGTCGATTCGACCGTCGTTGCGGCGGACTATTTTCAGTCGTATTCGGTCGTCGGGCTGCTCGCCGTCGTCGGCGTCCTGTTCGTCGCCGTCGCCTTCGGGGCCGGACGCCTGCTGCGGCCCGTGGTCCCCACCCCCGAGAAGCTTCTGACGTACGAGTGCGGTGTCGACCCCGTCGGCGAGGGCTGGGCGCACACCCAGGTCCGCTACTACGTCTACGCGTTCCTGTACGTGATCTTCGCCGTCGACTCGATCTTCCTGTTCCCCTGGGCGACGGTCTTCGCCGCCCCCGGCTACGGCGCGACCACCCTCGTGGAGATGTTCATCTTCCTCGGCTTCCTGGCCGTAGGATTGCTGTACGCGTACAAGAAGGGCGTCCTGGCATGGACGTGACTCCCGATGCTGTGATCCGCGACCCCGCGAACCACGAGCCCGCGACGCATGAGCCTGTGTACCTGCCGGAGCCGAAGCGGCTGGGCGCGCTCGCCCGCCTCGCCCCCGAGCCGATGAAGGTCGTCCTGAACTGGGGCCGCCGCTACTCACTCTGGGTCTTCAACTTCGGCCTCGCCTGCTGCGCGATCGAGTTCATCGCCGCGTCGATGGCCCGGCACGACTTCATCCGCCTCGGCGTCATCCCGTTCGCGCCCGGGCCGCGCCAGGCCGACCTGATGGTGGTCTCCGGCACGGTCACGGACAAGATGGCGCCGGCCGTGAAGCGCCTGTACGAGCAGATGCCCGAGCCGAAGTACGTGATCTCGTTCGGGGCCTGCTCCAACTGCGGCGGCCCCTACTGGGACTCGTACTCCGTGACCAAGGGCGTCGACCAGATCATCCCGGTGGACGTGTACGTCCCCGGCTGCCCGCCGCGGCCCGAGGCACTGCTCCAGGGAATCCTGAAACTCCAGGAGAAGATCGCGCGGGAGTCGCTGGGGGAGCGGTACGGATCCGTCGCCCGGCCGTCGGCCGCCGCGCTGCAGAGCGGCTTGGTGCAGCCACCGACCGCCGGCGCGGGGGAGGACCGATGACCGGCGTCGGCTGGCTGCCCGCCCCCGCCGAAGACCTGTTCGGCACGGAGGCCACGGCCGAGGAGTCGTACGAGGTCCTGACGGTGGACGTGCCGCCGGACTCCTGGATCGCGGCGCTGGAGACCGCCCGCGACCGGCTGGGCTGTACGTACTTCGACTGGCTGAGCGCGGTCGACGAACCGGGCACGGGCTTCCGCGTCACCGCACACGTCGCTGCGCTTTCCCCGGTACGCCGCCTGCTCCTTCGTACGACGGTCCCGCACGAGGCCCCGGCCCTGCCCAGCGCGGTCGGCGTGTTCGCGGGCGCTGCCTGGCACGAACGCGAGACCCACGAAATGTTCGGCGTCGTCTTCGAGGGCCACCCGGCCCTGGAGCACCTCCTCCTGCCGGAGGGCTTCGAAGGCCACCCTCTCCGCAAGGACTTCGTCCTCGCGGCCCGCGTCGCCAAGGCCTGGCCCGGCGCCAAGGAACCGGGCGAATCCGAACACGGCGGCCCCAAGCGCCGCCAGATGCTCCCCCCAGGCGTCCCCGACCCGAACGAGTGGGGCCCGCTGAAGGGCCAGCTCCCCCCGGCCCCTGCCCGCCCGGCCCGCGGCACGGCCCGAGCGGCAGGCGAACGCCCGGCCCGCGCCGCGGGCGAACGTCCAGTACGCCGCACCCGTACGGCTTCCGAGGGCTCGGCGAGCCAGCCACCGGCGTCCCCGACCGCTGACACCCCGGCTGCCGCACCGCGCCGCGCGCGCACCGCGGCGGAGGGCACGGCGAGCCAGGCGGAGACGTCACGGGCCCCCGGCACCCCGGCGGGCCCGCGCCGCGCGCGTACCACGGCGGAGGGCTCGGCGAGCCAGGCGGAGACGTCACAGGCCCCCGGCACCCCGGCGGGCCCGCGCCGCACGCGTACCGCGGCGGAGGGCTCGGCGAGCCAGGGGGCGGGGTCTGAGACTTTGGCCGGTACGTCGGGCGGGGCGGGCGACGGCCCGCGCAGCCCGGACGCCCCGTGGCACCATGCCCGCCCGGCCTTCGACGAGTCCGAAGCCGAGCAGCGTCCGACAGCCGAGTCGGCACCCGAGGCTGGGTCGGCGTCCGAGGCCGAGCACGCGCCCGAGGCCGAGCCCGCACCCGAGGCCGAGCCCGCACCCGAAGCCGGGCCGGCGTCCGAGGCCGAGCCGGCAGCTGAAGCCGAAGCCGAGCAGCGTCCGACAGCCGAGTCGGCACCCGAGGCTGGGTCGGCGTCCGAGGCCAAGCCCGCACCCGAGGCCAAGCCCGCACCCGAGGCCGGGCCGGCGTCCGAGGCCGAGCCGGCAGCTGAAGCCGAAGCCGAGCAGCCCCCCGCCCCCACCCCGACCTCGACCCCGAACCCCGAAAACCCCGCAGGAGGCCCGCAGTGAACGACGCGCTCGACGTCGCCCTGCGACTCCTGATCGTCTTCGTCGTCTTCCTCACCTTCCCCCTGATCGTCGGCCAGACCGAGCACAAGGTCATGGCCCACATGCAGGGCCGCCTCGGCCCGATGTACGCCGGCGGCTTCCACGGCTGGGCCCAACTCATCGCCGACGGCGTGAAGTTCGCGCAGAAGGAGGACGTCGTCCCGGCCGGCGCGGACCGCCGTATCTTCCAGCTCGCCCCCGCCGTGGCCCTCCTCCCGTACCTCCTGGTCCTCCTGGCCATCCCCATCGGCCCCGGCGAGGGCGCCGTCGGCGTGGTCATCGACGCGGGCGTCTTCTTCGTCCTGGCCGTCATGGGGGTAGGCATCCTCGGCTCCCTCATGGCCGGCTGGGCCTCCGCCAACAAGTACTCCCTCCTCGGTGGCCTGCGCACCGCCGCCCAACTCCTCGCCTACGAACTCCCCATGCTCCTCACCGCCGCCTCGGTGGCGATGGCGGCCGGAACCGTGTCGATCCCCGGCATCCTGGACGCCTTCCAGTGGTGGTGGCTGCCCTGGCAGATCGTCGGCGCGATCGTCTTCTTCGTGGCGGGCCTGGCCGAGCTCCAGCGGCCCCCCTTCGACATGCCCGTCGCCGACTCGGAGATCATCTTCGGCGCCTACACCGAGTACACCGGCCTCCGTTTCGCTCTGTTCCTCCTCGCCGAGTACGCCGGGATCATCATCCTGTGCGGCCTGACCACCGTCCTCTTCCTGGGCGGCTGGCACGGCCCCTGGGGCGCCGACGGCCTCGGCTGGGTCTGGACCCTGCTGAAGGCGGCTGTCCTGGCCTTCATCGTGATCTGGCTCCGCGTCACCTACCCCCGCTTGCGCGAGGACCAGCTCCAGAAGCTCGCCTGGACCCTCCTCGTCCCCCTTTCCCTCGCCCAGATCGCCCTCACCGGCATCGTCAAGGTGGTGATCCAGTAACCATGGCCCCCATCCCCGGCTCCGGCCTCGCCAAGGGCCTGGCCGTCACCCTGCGCACGATGACGAAGAAGACCGTCACCGACCAGTACCCGGACGCCCAGCCCGACCTCCCGCCCCGCACCCGCGGCGTGATCGGCCTCTTCGAGGAGAACTGCACGGTCTGCATGCTGTGCGCCCGTGAGTGCCCGGACTGGTGCATCTACATCGACTCCCACAAGGAGACGGTCCCGGCGGCGACCCCCGGCGGCCGCGAACGCAGCCGCAACGTCCTCGACCGCTTCGCCATCGACTTCGCCCTGTGCATGTACTGCGGTATCTGCATCGAGGTCTGTCCTTTCGACGCCCTGTTCTGGTCCCCGGAGTTCGAGTACGCCGAGACCGACATCCGCGACCTCACCCACGAACGCGACAAGCTCCGCGAGTGGATGTGGACGGTCCCGGCCCCGCCGGCCCTCGACCCCGGCGCTGAGGAACCGAAGGAGATCGCCGCAGCCCGCAAGACCGCCGAGAAGCTGGCGGCCGCACGGGCCGAACCGAACGAACCCCAGGGAGGAGAGTCGTGACCCTCGCTCAGGCACAGCACGGCTTCCTCTCCCCGACCGGCGTCGAGATCGCCTTCCTCCTCGTCGGCCTGGTCACCTTCGGCGCCGCGATCGTCACCGTCACCACCAAGCAGCTGGTGCACGCCGCCCTGTGGCTGGTGGTGACCCTCGGCGGCCTCGCCGTCGAGTACCTCCTGCTCACCGCCGAGTTCATCGCCTGGGTCCAGGTCCTCATCTACGTCGGTTCCGTCGTCGTCCTCCTCCTGTTCGGTCTGATGCTCACCAAGGCCCCCATCGGCCGCTCCCCGGACGCCGACTCCGGCAACCGCTGGGCCGCCCTCACCGTGGCCGTCGCCGCCGCGGCCGCCCTGGTCTGGGTCGTCGTCGACGCCTTCCGCACCACCTGGATCGACCTGGACGGTCCGGCCGCCGGCTCCACCGAGGCCACCGGAGCCAGCCTCTTCCAGAACTGGGTCCTCCCCTTCGAGGCCCTCTCCGTCCTCCTCCTCGCCGCCCTCGTCGGCGCGATCGTGCTGTCCCGCAAGGCGAAGGCCGACAAGCCGGGCCAGGCCGACAAGGGTGGTGTCCGCTGATGCACCTCGCCTATCCCGCCGTACTCTCCGCCCTCCTCTTCTGCACGGGCCTGTACGGCGTCCTCGCCCGCCGCAACGCGATCCTGGTCCTGATGTCGGTCGAGCTGATGCTCAACGCCGTCAACCTCAACCTCGTCGCCTTCGACGTCTGGCTCAGCAAGACCGCCGAGGAGACCCTGCACTCAGGCCAGGCGCTCACGCTGTTCACCATCGCCATCGCCGCCGCCGAGATCGGCATCGGCCTGGCGATCGTCCTCGCCGTCCACCGCAACCGTGGCACCGCGGACATCGACAAACTCCGCGACACCGCCGAGGGCCACGAGAGCCACCCGGCCGACGGCTCCGACCGCGACGCCCTCACGGCCGAGCAGGCCGATCAGGCCGGGAAGGCTGAGGCCACCGCGTGACCACGACCACCCTCGCCGTCCTCGTCCCCCTCCTTCCGTTCCTGGGCGCTGCCGCAGGTCTGCTCCTGGGCCGCACGGCCCCCGGCTTCGTCCGCCCGCTCGCCGTCCTGCCGACGCTCGCCTCCCTCGTGCTCGCCGCGCTGGTCGCCGTGCGCCAGGGCGGCGACCAGGCGGTGAACGCCGCCACCGAGCTCACGCCCACCGGCTCGATCCCGATCGAACTCGCCCTGCACATCGACGGCTTCGCCGCCCTCACCGCCGTCCTGGTCGGTGTCGTCGCCACCTGCGTGCAGATCTACTCCACGGGCTACCTGCGCGACGACCCGCGCTACCCCTCGTACGCCGCCCTCGTCTCCCTCTTCACCTCCGCGATGCTCCTCGTCGTCTACTCCGGCGACCTGATGGTGCTGCTGGTCGGCTGGGAAATCATGGGCATCTGCTCCTACTTCCTGGTCGGCCATTACTGGGAGACCCCGGAGGCCCGCGCCGCCTCCCTCAAGGCCTTCCTGGTGACCAAGCTCGGTGACGTCCCCTTCCTGATCGGCCTGTTCGCGCTGGCCACCGACGCCGGGTCCTTCCGCATCACGAAGGTTCTCGGTGCCGTCGCGAGCGGCGGACTCGACCACCCGACACTGATCGCCCTGCTGCTCCTGGCCGGCGTGGCGGGCAAGTCGGCGCAGTTCCCGCTGCACACCTGGCTTCCCGACGCGATGGCGGGCCCCACCCCCGTCTCCGCGCTGATCCACGCCGCGACGATGGTCGCCGCCGGTGTCTACTTCATCGCCCGTCTCCTCCCGGTCTTCGAGGCCTCCCAGGCCGCGATGATCGTCCTCGCCGTCATGGCCGCCGTCACGATGGCCGGCTCGGCGCTCGCCGCGCTCGCCCAGGACGACATCAAGCGCGTCCTCGCCTACTCGACGATCGGCCAGCTCGGCTACATGACCGGTGCCCTCGCCGTCGGCGACCGAGGTGCCGCCGTCTTCCACCTCCTCTCGCACGGCGCCTTCAAGGCCCTGCTGTTCCTCGCCGCGGGCGTGATCATCCACGCCTCCGGCACCAACTCGCTGGCCGCCATGTCCCGCATGAAGGACCTGCGCCGCCGTGTCCCCGACGCCTACTGGACGATGACCGTGGCGCTCCTCGCGCTCGCCGCGATCCCGCCCTTCAGCGGCTTCTTCTCCAAGGAGTCCGTCCTCGGCGCCGCCGAGCACGTCGCCACCGGCCACACCGAGCACGCTCCCGGCGCCGCGGGCTGGACGGTCCTCGTCGCCGGCCTCCTCACCGCCCTGCTCACCGCCGCTTACGCGACGCGCCTGTGGCTCCTGGCCTTCCGCGGCCGGGGTGCCGAGGCCCCGGACCACGGCAGGCAGCCGCGGACGATGACCCTCGTGCTGTGGGTGCTCGCCGTCCCCTCCCTGGCCGTCGGCGGGCTCGCCTACCGTGTGCTGCCCGACTGGTTCGACGGCCGTGACCTGACCCCGACTTTCGCCACTTCCGTCCTCGGCACGGGCGTGGCGCTGGTCGGCGGCATCGTCACCTACGCGGCCTGGCGCCACACCACCGCGCTCGCGGCCCGCGTCCCGCTGGGTGCGGTCGCGGCCCACCCCGAGGGGGACGCCGGTCAGGTGGAGGCCGAGGCGATCGCCAGCCACGCACCCGCCTACGGAGGCGTCGCCTACGCACCCGACCCCGCCGACCCAGGCAGGCTTCTGCTCGGCCCGCTGCACCGTCACGCGGCCGTCGGCTTCCACCTCGACGCCGTGTACGCGGCCCTCTTCGTCCGCCCGGTCCAGGCCGGAGCCACCCTCGTCCGGTTCCTCGACCGCGAGGTCGTCGAGACCTACGTACGCGGCGCGGGCGCCCTCCCCCGGCTGCTCGGTGCCGCCGTACGAGGCGCCCAGACCGGCAATCTGCAGACCTATGTGAGCGCGCTGCTCGCCGGCACCGTCGTCCTGGTGGTCGCCGCCGTCCTCGTCGCCACGGGAGCGTGAGCAGGCGTGATCGATATCAACGAGTCCGTGATGCAGTTCCTTCTGGCATTCGTCGTCGTCGGCCCGCTCCTCGGCGCCGCCGCCGCTCTCCTGCCGGCCCCGCCCGGACTGAAGGGGAAGTCGCCCGAGCAGGCCGTGCTGCGGCACGGCGTCACGGTCACCGGCGCGATTCTCATCGCCGCGATCGTCCTCGCGCTCGGCTTCGACCACGACCACCCGTCGAAGATGCAGGCCACGACCGACATCAGCTGGATCCCCGCACTCGACGTGCGGATCCACCTCGGCATCGACGGCATCTCCCTCCCCCTTCTGGTCCTGACCGCGCTGCTGACCTTCCTCTGCGCGCTCTACTCGTACTTCAAAATGCCCGCGGGCCCGACCCCGAAGGCCTTCGTCGCCCTGCTCCTCGTCCTCGAGTCCGGCACCCTCACGACCTTCGCCGTCCTCGACCTGCTTCTGTTCTTCCTCGCCTTCGAGATGGTCCTCATCCCGATGTACTTCCTCATCGCCCGCTGGGGCGGTGAGCAACGGACCCAGGCAGCTTGGCGGTTCATCCTCTACACGCTGCTCGGCTCCGTGGTCATGCTGCTCGGCCTGCTCCTGATCGGAATCAAGGCGGGCACATTCGACATGGTGGCACTCGCCACTGACAACGGCCGGTCGCTGACCACATCCGTGCAGGTCATCGCCGTTTTGGCGATCGGAATCGGGCTCGCGGTCAAGACGCCGATGTGGCCGTTGCACAGCTGGCTGCCCGACGCCCACACCGCCGCGCCGACCGTCGGCTCGGTCCTGCTGGCCGGCGTACTACTGAAGATGGGTACGTACGGTTTCGTCCGGATTCTGCTGCCGGTCGCGCCCGACGGCTTCCGGACCTTCGCGCCCTACCTCGCCGCCTTCGCCGTCGTCGGGATCATCTACGGATCCCTGGCCTGCCTGGCCCTCGCCAAGCAGGGCGCGAAGGGCGATCTCAAGCGCCTCATCGCCTACTCCTCCGTCGGCCACATGGGCTTCGTCCTGCTCGGCATCGCGACCATGACCCCGACCGGCGTGAACGGCGCCCTGTTCGCCAACATCGCCCACGGCCTCATCACCGGCCTCCTGTTCTTCCTGGTCGGCGCGCTGAAGGACCGTACGGGCAGCACCGATCTCGACACCCTCGCCCAGGAGACCGGCGCCGCGCTCTACGGCAAGGCCCCACGCCTCGGCGGCCTGCTCGCCTTCGGCGCGGTCGCCTCGCTCGGACTGCCCGGCCTCGCCGGATTCTGGGGCGAGATGCTGGCGTTGTTCGGCGCGTTCAGGCCCGCCGACGACCTCAGCCGCCCCGCCTTCCTCACGTTCATGGCGATCGCCGCGTTCGGCACCCTGCTGACGGCCGCGTACATGCTCATCGTGGTCCGCCGCGTCTGCATGGGCGCCGTACCGGACAAGGGTCCGAAGCTCGCCGACGTCCACACGTACGAGTTCGCGGCCTGGACCCCGCTCGTCGTCCTCACCGTCGCCGCCGGCCTCTGGCCGAAGGCCCTCCTCGGCCTGACCGACCCGGCCGTGCAGCAGCTCCTCGCAGGAGGCACCCGATGAGCTCCCTGGCCCAGCCGCTGGCCGCGAACCTCGTCCAGTCCGTCGACTGGCTCGCCATCGCGCCGCCCACCATCGCGGCGGTCGTCGGACTCGTCGTCCTCGTAGCCGACCTGTTCGTCGGCGAGAACAGGAAGGCGCTGCTGGGCTGGCTCTCCGTCGCGGGCCTGGCCGCCTCCACACTCATGCTGCTGCCCCTCCTGGACGGCGACCGCAGCACCTTCTGTCTGACCGGCGCCCCCGATGTGTGCAGCTACACCGCCGACCGCTTCACCCTCGTCCTCCAACTCCTGGTCCTCGGCGGGGCCCTCCTCGCGGCCCTCCTGTCGGTCACCGCCCTGAAGGACGCCAACAAGGGAATCCCCGAAGGGGAGTTCTGGTTCCTGCTGCTCTCCTCCGCGGCCGGCGCCGCCCTCCTGCCCGCCTCCCGCGACCTCGCGACCCTGATCGTCGCCCTGGAAGTGGCCTCCCTGCCCGCCTTCGCACTCGTCGGCCTGAGGCACGGCGACCGCAAGTCCTCCGAAGCCGCCCTGAAGTTCTTCCTGTCCTCGGTCACCGCGACCGCGGTCAGCCTCATGGGCATCAGCTTCGTGTACGCCTCCACCGGTACCCTCTACCTCACCCAGGTCGCCGACCGGATCCAGAACGTCGACGGCCAGCTCCACACCCTCGCCCAGACCGGTGTGGTCCTCACCCTTGTGGGATTCGCCTTCAAGACGGCCGCCGTCCCCTTCCACTTCTGGGTCCCGGACACCTACGTAGGGGCGCCCCTCCCGATCGCCGCCTACCTGTCGGTCGTCGGCAAGGCGGTCGGCTTCTCCGGCCTGATCCTCGTCACGGCCGTCGCCCTCCCCTCGTACGCCGACGTCTGGGGCCCGGCCCTCGCCGCGCTGGCCGCCCTCACCATGACCGTCGGCAACGTCGGCGCCCTGCGCCAGCAGGCCACGCGCGCGTACAGTGCCGTACGGCTGCTCGCCTGGTCGTCCGTCGGGCAGGCCGGCTATCTCCTCGTCCCGATCGCCGCCGCCGCGTACTCCGACGACGCCGAGCGGTCCATCGGCTCCACGGTCGCCTACGCCCTCATGTACGCCGCCGTGAACCTCGGCGCCTTCGCGGTGGCCGCACTGGTGGGCCGTACGAAGTCCCTCAACCGGGTCTCCGACTACCGCGGCCTGTACGCGTCGAACCCCCTCGCAGCTCTCCTCCTGGGCTTCTTCCTGCTGTGCCTGGCCGGACTGCCCCCCGGCATCATCGGCCTCTTCGCCAAGGTCACCGTCTTCTCCGCGGCCGTCGACGCGGGCCTCGGCTGGCTCGCCGTGGTCATGGCCGTCAACGTCGTGATCGCGCTGTTCTACTACCTCCAGTGGACGACCCTGCTGTTCCGCGCCCCCGAGGGCGCGCCCGTGAGGCACCTCGTCCCCGCCCCCGTGACCGCCACGATGGCCCTGACCGGCGTCGTCGGCATCGCCCTGTCCGGAGCACCCCAGCTGATCCTGCGCTTCACCGACACCGGGCTCTTCTGAGCGGCGTACCGCCACTGTCACTCGTACGGCCCACGCCCGGCACCGCACGCACAAGGGAACTAGTGGCCCTCGCCTGGCGTTGACCAGTACGGGAGGGTCCACTGGACGTGACACCACGGCCCCAGTGGCATCGGAGATCAGCAAGCAAAGGGTTCCCCTGCTGCACGACTTGGAGGGCGTACCGTGCACCGCCGGCACAACGGGCTCAGGACCGCAGTACTCCTCGGGGGACTGTCCGCACTCATCATCGTCATCGGCAGCTTCTTCGGCCGTATGGGGCTCGTCGTCGCGGTCCTGATCGCCCTGGGCACGAACGCGTACGCGTACTGGAACAGCGACAAGCTGGCTCTACGCGCGATGCGCGCACGCCCGGTCAGCGAGTTCGAGGCCCCGGCCCTCTACCGCATGGTCCGCGAGCTCTCCACCCAGGCCCGCCAGCCCATGCCGCGCCTGTACATCTCCCCGACCGAAGCGCCCAACGCCTTCGCGACCGGCCGCAACCCGCGCAACGCCGCCGTGTGCTGCACCGACGGCATCCTGCGCCTCCTGAACGAGCGCGAACTGCGCGGCGTCATCGGCCACGAGCTCAGCCACGTCTACAACCGCGACATCCTGATCTCCTCTGTCGCCGGCGCCCTCGCCTCCGTGATCATGTTCCTGGTCAACTTCGCCTGGCTGATCCCGATCGGCCGCTCGGACGACGATGACGGCCCCGGCCTTCTCGGCATGCTGCTGATCATGATCCTGGGCCCACTCGCGGCCACCCTCATCCAACTGGCCATCAGCCGCTCCAGGGAATACGAGGCCGACGCGTCCGGATCCCAGCTCACCGGCGACCCCCTCGCCCTCGCCAGCGCGCTGCGCAAGCTCGAACTCGGCACCAAGCAGCTTCCCTTGCCACCGGAGCCCCGCATCGAGACCGCGAGCCACATGATGATCGCGAACCCCTTCCGCCCTGGCCAGGGACTCTCCAAGATGTTCTCGACACACCCGCCGATGGCGGAGCGCATCGCCCGGCTCGAGAAGATGGCAGGTCCCCCACAGTGAAAACCATCCTGAACGTCATATGGCTCGTCCTGAGCGGCTTCTGGCTGTTCCTCGGTTACCTGGCCGCGGGCGTGCTGCTCTGCATCACCATTATCGGCATCCCGTTCGGCATCGCGGCCTTCCGTATCGGCGTCTACGCCCTGTGGCCCTTCGGGTACACGACGGTCGAGCGCCGAGACGCCGGCGCGCCCTCCTGCGTCGGCAACGTCCTGTGGCTGGTCCTCGCCGGCTGGTGGCTGGCCCTCGCTCACATCGTCACCGGCATCGCCCTGTGCATCACGATCATCGGCATCCCGTTCGGCATCGCCAACTTCAAGCTGATCCCGGTATCGCTGCTCCCGCTGGGGCGGGACATCGTGCGCACGGACCAGCCGTTCGCGGCTCGCTGACAGGCAGGCCAGGGGGTGGGGACGCCGAAGTACGTCCTGCTGTCGTACGACAGAGAAGCCGAATTCGAGGGCCAGGAGGACTGCGAGGAGACGTGGGCGCTGTGTCAGGACGCCACCGACCTGTTCGCCGACCCTCCGCCTCCCGTCCGTGGGACATACGAACTGCTGGGCTGCGCTCCCGAGGGCGAGATGCGGACGGCCCTCACCCGCGCGCGTGCCGACGGTTCGGCACCACTCGGCTCCCTCACCCTGGAGATCCTCACCAAGTCCGGTACGACGGTGGGGGAGTGGCACCTGGAGGACGTACGCATCCTCGGTGACCGCCCCTGCGCCCGTGACCTGACGCTGCGAGACGTCACGGTCGAGGCGCGAGAACCCGACCACAACCCGTACGACTATCCGCAGTGCCCGCCGCTGTCCCCGGGCTACCGCCTGTCGGGCGCGGGGGGCGAACCGTGCGGCACCTGCCGCGACCTGGCTCGGGTGCGAGAGGCCGGGGACGAGCCGCTGGAGCCCCCACTGCGACTGCTGGGCTGCTCGCCGCGAGGAGCCCTGCGCGCGGCGCTGGACGCCGGCCAGGAGGACCTCGGTCATACGAAGGTCCTGCGCATCGACTCGTCCGGCCTGCCGGTGCAGGCCGCCGCCGAGGGCGAACTGCGGGCATGGATCCCGTCCGCCCACGGTCCGGGCCTGGTCGACCTCACTCTCGACCTGTGGTCGGACCGGCCCCCTCTCGCGGCCTGTGAGGTGTGGGAGCTGTGGGCGGACGGGCGGCCTGCGGAGCCCAACCGGTGGGCGAGGTGCGGTCCGGAAGGTCGTGAGTTCTGGCTGCGCACGGCCTTGGCCAACCACGTGTACGGATCACCGGACAAAGTCTCCGGCAGCACGTATCACCTCGACGGCCGTCACATCACCGACAACCCCGGCTTCTTCTGCGCCCTGGGCGAGGCGGTGAACGGACCCGGCGGGTACTTCGGCTGGGGCCTCGACGCCCTGAACGACTGCCTCGGAGGCCGCTGGGGCGCCGCCCCGCCCTTCACTCTCGTATGGCATGACGCCCACGTCGCCCGCAGCTGCCTCGGCGTCACCCCGCACGTCGACTACCGCCCGTCGACCTTCGACGAACTGCTCACCTTCCTGACGGGGAGAGGCGTCGAGGTCCGCCTCGCCTGACCGCAGGTTTTCCACAGGTCGGCGGTTGTCCACGGCACGGGCCGATTGTCAGTGGCGCCGCGCATGATGGACACGTGACTCAGAGCGAGAAACAGATGACAGAAGGTGATGACCGTATGTGCCACGACACGCTCCCGCCCCCACCCCGACTACTACCGCACCGCCGCCCGCCGCCGCACGCCATACGCGATCGCACCGACGGCGAGCACACCCGCCCCCACGACCACCGAGACCGTCGGCAGCGCGAACGCCAGCACCACGCACCCGAGCAGCCCCACCGCCGGCACCACCCGCGCCGCCGGAGCCGAACCGAGCGTCCAGGCCGACGCGTTGGCCACCGCGTAGTACGCCAGCACACCGAAGGAGGAGAACCCGATCGCGCCCCGTACGTCCACCGTGGCGGCCAGGACGGCGACCACCACGCCCACGGCCAGCTCGGCCCGGTGCGGCACCTGGAAGCGCGGATGTACGGCGGCCAGCGCGCCGGGCAGATGCCGGTCCCGGGCCATGGCCAGCGTCGTCCGCGAGACACCCAGGATCAGGGCGAGCAGCGACCCCAGCGCGGCCACCGCGGCTCCCACCCGCACGACCGGCACGAGCCCCGGCACCCCGGCCGCGCGCACCGCATCGGCCAGCGGCGCGTCCGCCTGCCCGAGACCGCCCGCCCCCAGTACAGAAAGGACAGCCACCG
This sequence comes from Streptomyces sp. NPDC002838, assembly GCF_040295365.1. NCBI lineage: Bacteria > Bacillati > Actinomycetota > Actinomycetes > Kitasatosporales > Streptomycetaceae > Streptomyces > Streptomyces sp. NPDC002838. Next base: position 210,817 of record NZ_JBEOVF010000012.1, read on the forward strand.
CCACACACACGTACACCGCCAGCGTGATGCCCAGAGCCAGCGGGATCGCACGGGGAATGGTGCGCGCCGGATCCCGTACCTCCTCGCCGAGGGTCGCGATCCGCGCGTACCCGGCGAACGCGAAGAACAGCAGGCCGGCCGCCTGAAGCACCCCGCCCGCGCCGTCCGACGCCCCGATGTCCAGCCGCCCGGCATCGGACGCGTCGGATCCCAGAGACACGACCACCACGGAAGCGAGGACCGCCAGGACCACCGCCACGATCGCCCGGGTCAGCCAGGCCGACTTCTGGACGCCGCCGTAGTTCACCGCGGTCAGCGCCACCACGGCCGCGACCGCCACGGCGTGCGCCTGCCCCGGCCAGACGTATGCCCCCACAGTGAGCGCCATCGCCGCGCAGGAGGCCGTCTTCCCGACCACGAACGACCAGCCCGCGAGATAGCCCCAGAACGCACCGAGCCGCTCGCGCCCGTACACATACGTGCCACCGGACGCCGGATACAGGGCCGCCAGGCGAGCCGACGACGTGGCGTTGCAGTAGGCGACGACGGCGGCGACCGCGAGCCCGAGCAGCAGCCCGGACCCGGCCACATGCGCCGCCGGTCCCAGGGCGGCGAAGATCCCGGCACCGATCATCGAGCCCAGCCCGATGACCACCGCGTCCCCGACGCCCAGGGTGCGCCGCAGCTCGGCGTCAGAACGTGTCATGCGCCGCACCCTACTGATCGCTGCAACCGCCGGGTGCAGCGGTGACGTCCTCTTCATCAACACGGCACGAACACTTGCGCGGCAGGCAGTACGCGCGCGTGGCTGATGCGGCACCCGCATGCGTCACGAGCACCGCGCACGACCCGCGAGGAGCGCCCGCGCGACGAAGATCACAGCGGCGGGACAGTGCGGGCTCAGCACGAAAGGGCAGGTTCACGGCATGGGCATCATCGGTTGGATCATTCTGGGGCTGTTGGCCGGAGCCATCGCCAAGTTCCTGCTGCCGGGCCGTGACCCGGGCGGCTTCATCGGCACGACCCTCATCGGTGTCGCGGGCGCGTTCATCGGCGGCTGGATATCGGCCCGCTGGCTGGACCACCCGATCACCAAGGACTTCTACGACGGCGCCACCTGGGCGGCGGCGATCGGCGGCTCGCTCGTCCTCCTGATCGCCTACCGCCTCCTGTTCGGCAACTCGCGCGACTGAGCCCATCCCCGGACCCCGGCCGGCAGACGAGAAGGGTGGGCACCGCCGGGTGCCCACCCTTCCTCGTATGCGCGATGCGCCGCTATGTACTCGGACTACCGGTAGCTCACGGACTACCGGTAGTTCACGAACTGGATCGCGAAGTCGAAGTCCTTGCCCTTCAGCAGGGAGATGACGGCCTGCAGGTCGTCGCGGCTCTTCGAGCTGACCCGCAGCTCGTCCCCCTGCACCTGGGCCTTCACGCCCTTCGGGCCCTCGTCGCGGATGATCTTCGCCACCTTCTTCGCGTTGTCCTGGGAGATGCCCTCCTGGATCGAGGCGAAGATCTTGTAGTCCTTGCCGGAGAGCTGGGGCTCGCCCGCGTCCAGCGCCTTCAGCGAGATCCCGCGCTTGATCAGCTTGGACTGGAAGACGTCGAGGACAGCCTTCACCCGGTCCTCGGAGTTCGCCTCCATCAGGATCTGGTCACCGGACCACGAGATCGAGGCACCCACGCCCTTGAAGTCGTAGCGCTGCGAGACCTCCTTGGCGGCCTGGTTGAGGGCGTTGTCGACCTCCTGCCGCTCGACCTTCGAGACGATGTCGAAACTGGAGTCGGCCATGTCCTGTGGCTCCTTGTATCGGGTGCGTTTCGGGTGCGTACGGGTGCGTATCGGCGTACGTGGGGGTGGCCGCCGAGCCCGGCGTCGTCCCGGGCCGCATCCGGACAAGCCTAGCCATCCCCCGGCCTCCGGGCGCAGATCAATCGGGTGGCGAAGCACCCCTCCGTATCGGGTATTGTTTACGTCGTTGCCACGGAGCACCGCCGAAAAGCGGTTCGAAGGGCAGCGACCCCGGCGGTGTGCCCGAGCGGCCAAAGGGAGCAGACTGTAAATCTGCCGGCTCAGCCTTCCCAGGTTCGAATCCTGGCGCCGCCACACTGGGGAAGACCCCCTCTGATCAGGTTTTTTCGCCTGGTCAGAGGGGGTTTTTCGTTGTCCCTCGGTGCTCGATTAACGGTGGACGGGGCGTGGACGTGTCTCACCTCGTACCGCCCGTATCCCACAGTTGATCAGTGCGTCTCCCCCAGGCGTCCCCCGGGGGTGAGCATGATCACTCAGGCTCGTTCCACTCCCGCAGGGCCGCATCGATCCGGCTGTTTGCCTGCTCCCGCGTCTGGTCGAGCACCTTGGCGTACACCTTGTGCAGCACGGCGATGCTGTGGCCGGCGCGGCGGGCGCACTCCATCGCATCCACCCCGGAACTGAGCCAGAACGAGACGCCGGCGTGCCGAAGGTCGTAGGGGCGGCGGGCCAGCAGCGAGGCCGTTTCCGCCTTGCTCAGCACATCCTTCCGGGCCTTGGCCCACACCTCCCCGTAGCCGGTCTCCTGTAGCAGGCCATCGCGGTTCGTCCGGAAGAGCCGCCCATCGGGTGCTGCGCCGTACGTGGCGATGTGCTGCCGCAGCAGACGAACGAAGTGCGGCGGGATCGGGACCGGACGAGAGTCCTTCTTGGCGCGGGCCTTGAGGTGGCGCATCTCATGCGCCGATCCGTCGTCGGTCCAGCTCCGTCCGGCCCGGACAACTCCTTGCCGCAGGGTGAGCATCCCCCACCCCGTCTCTGGAAGGTGGCACTGGCTCACGCGCAGTCCGGCGGCCTCGGCGGGACGCATGGCCGCGTAGTACAGGCACCCGAAGAACGCTTCCAGGTGCCGCCCACGCGGGCCCTGCTCACGCACCCCTGCCAGCAGCGCGCGGACCTGGCGAGGGTTGGCGACGCTCTCAGGGTCCACCGCTTCCACCGACTTCGGGGCGGTCCACTTCACGGCCGTGATCGGGTTGACCGGCATGGTGAAGTACTGCTCTTCCACGGCGAGTCCGAGAACGTCACTCAGGCAGGCCCGCTTGCGCTTCGCGGTGCGCGGAGATGCCTCTTTCCCGTCCAACCGTAGGGACAGCGCGTCCAGTGCCAGGCGCACGGTCGCCGGATCCTCCAGCGCGGAGACCGGCATGGAGTGCTTAGAGATCCAGGCGAGAGCGCGGGCCACGTCGTCCGGAGGTGTCTCGTCCCAGCGGTTCCGGTTGTAGGCCCACCCGTACAGCGCACGCCGCAGCAGCGCGGTGTCGGGCATCCCCGTCTTCGACTTCACGAGGGCGGGAGTGATGGTCGCCAGAGCATCGGCGTAGTTTTTCCGCGACTTCGCTGGGGCCAGCGTCCACTTGCGGGCGACGTACGCGCGGCTGTGCTCGTACCACGTGATGGACCCCTGCTTGGCACGCAACTCGGAGACGGGCAGGCCCGTTTCCTCGTCGAACTGGTCACCACGCCGCACGGCGGACATGAGTTCCGAGCGGCGTCCCTCGGCCTGGACCTTGAGTGTGTAGCTCTTGGAGTGCTTGCGTTCTCCGACCAGCCAGCGCAGGCGGTAGGGCTTCGGGCGATCCTTGCGGACCTCGATGGAGTAGAGGCGAACGTCGTAGGTCAGTGCCATATGAACTCCAGAGGGGCCCGCCGGAAGCGGGCCCCTCGTGTCTCGGGTGTGCGGGAGGTGGTCAGGCGGCAGCGTCTTCCATGGACGACCACCACGCGTCCAGGTCGGCGCGGCGGCAGCGAAGCTGACCGTTGGGGAGCTTGATGAGCTTGGGAGCCTTGCCGCGGGCGCGCATGCGGTAGAAGGCGGCGCGGCTCATCTCGATCTCTTCGAGGACTTCGGGGAGCTTGAGCATCTTGGGGCGGGCCAAGGCAGAGACTCCTTCGGAGAGTTCAGCGGGCAAGGGGGAGGTGAAGCAGGGCCGCGTCTGTCCGAGGTGCGGATTTCTGCGTCACCCGCGTCATCTGCGTCATTCACGCTTCTGACCTGCGGCTTCGAGGTGACGCAGGCCCCGAAGGGTGCGTCATCGGTGACACAGGCCTTCGTCATCGGGTGACGCAGGTGACGCAGGTGACGCGGGGTGACGCAGAAATGGGCCGTCTGCGTCACCCCTCTTTCAGCAGGTCACAGCCCGTTTACGGGGTGTTGGTGACGCAGGTGACGCAGCGTCTCTCTACTTCGGACGGGAGAGGGGTGGTGTCTGTTGTGGTGCGCGGCTCAGAGCGTGAAGAACGGGCCGCTTCGCGGCGCGACCATCGCGGGGCGGCGTTGCCGTCGAACAGCAAGAGGAGCACGCGGCGGCGGGTGCTCCTCTTGCTTGTGCGGTCGTGGTGCCGCGGTCAGAAGGCCGCTTCCTGGTCGTGCGGGGGCGGTGCGGCGGACGGCCGCGCGATCTCGATGCAGCGGGACGTTTTGGTGCGTCCCCAGTCGATGAGGACGCCCCGGGCGGCGAGGGTGGGTTGAAGGCGCTTGAGGCGGTCTGAGAGCACCTTGCCGGTGGTCGGCCACCCTTTAGGCAGGGGACGGAAGTCGTCGCCCGTATAGAGGCCCGTGAGGCAGTGAAGCCACTCGGCCGACGTCATCCGCTGCTCGGTGCCCGGGTCGATGCCCGCGGCGTGCTTGAGTACGGTCTGTGCGAGCAAGTCGCCTTCAATGACGTCGTCGTTGAGGTCGTCCAGGCTGGCCCGGTAGGCGGCGAGAGCTCCCAGACCGGTGGCAGCGTCGAGCTGCGCACACAGGTGCGCGAAGTCGGCCATGCGCAGGTCCGTCGGGATGTCCGCCTCGGCCGCGCGCACCTGCACGGTGAGGTCCAGGAGCGAGCCGAGGATGACGGGCAGCACCTCTGCGAAGTCGGACCACAGTTCGGCCTCAGTGCGCCGGACGCGGGGGCGTTCCAGCCGCAGGGGCAGCAGCCGTTCGGCGAGGTCGGGCCGGATGACTTCGACGTCGATGCCGGTCAGGAGCAGGGGGCGGCGGTAGCCGATGCGGAAGACGTCGCCGTCGGTGAACAGGGCGCGCTTGACGTTCTCGGCGCCGGTGACGATGCAGCACATCGCGTCGGACAGTTCCGGGGTCATGTGGGAGAGGTTGTCCAGGGCGGTGACCCAACCGGCCGCCACCGCCGTGATCAGGTTCTCCTCATCCTTCGGGGCCCGGCGCAGGTCTCCGGTCATGCCCTCGATGATCCGCACGAGCATCCGGCCACCGGTGGACTTTCCTGCCCCCTGCGGACCGGTGAGGAACGGCGCGGGAACGGGCACAGTCGGCCCGAGGCAGCCGATGAGCCAGGCGATGGCCAGGCACTCGGTTTCCGCTGTGGCGAAGTTGCACAGCCGCATCAGTAGATCGATTCCTTTGCCGTCGGTGTCCTTGACCGGCAGGGGCAGTTCCCCGGTGAGCTGGGTGCGCCGCCAGCTCACCTCACGCGGGTCGGGAGTGCGGATGTCCCAGCCGGTGGGGTGAATGCGCACGGACTGTCCGTCGCTGCGCCCGAGGTCGAGCCACGTGGCCCCGTCGAATCCGGGGGCCACGCGGATGTGCACGGGCTGCACTTCCTCGGTCAGCGCGAGTGCCTCGATCAAGTCCAGGGCCTCTTTCATGGCGGTGCCGTTGAACACGCCGATGCCGTCCTTGAACAGTCCGACCATGAGTTCCTGCCGGTGGCTGCCCGTCGTGCCCTGCGAGCGGATGGGGCGGGCCACGGGGTGGCCGTTGCGCTGCGCGTACACGGTCCCGTCAGCGGTGCGGAAGTACCGGAAGTGCGATTGCGCGTAGTCGGTGATGACTTCGCGGGCGGGGTTCTTGTCGTCGTCGGACATGGTCACAGTCCCAATGTGGTGCGGGCGTTGGTCCACGCGTCGGTGCAGTGCCGCAGGGTTTCGCCCTTGGCCTGCGCGGCGGTGAACAGCCGCTTGATGTGGGCGTCGGTGAGGCAACCGCACCGGCCGTGCGTGGACAGCACGGCCAGGAACGCCCCGTAGACCGTGGCGTGAATCGCGGTGCGGGCCTGCGTGATGCGTTGCTCCGCCATTGAGATGCCGCGTTCCAGGAAGACTGACGTGCGGTGCGGGCAGTGCCCGCCGCCGGACCCTGCCGGCAGGGAGACGGAACGAGGTGCCGGCCGGACGGCGGGCGGTTCCTTCACGGCCAGCGCGCGCACGGCGTCGGGCAGGGCGGCCACCGTGCCGGCGCCCGGTCCGAGGTACCGGGCGTAGGCCATGGTCGACTTGATGTCGACACCGGGCCGGACCGCGTTGTGCGACGTCATGGCGCCTCGGTAGATCCAGTGCTCACCGCGCGTCGTCGGCACGGTTCGGGTGGCGGGCAGGGTCTCGCGGGCCCATGCGACGGCCGCAGCGTCGTCGAGGTCCACGACGGTCAGCCCGGCGGCGCCGGGGTGGTAGGCGACGCAGACGGCCCGCCGCCATGCGGCCGTCCAGGCCGGGGAGGTGAGCATGGCCGGGTCGGTGGTGGCGGCGGCCCACGCGTGGCAGACGCCGGGGCAGCGGCAGGGGCCCGCGCTTTTCATGTTCGGCCGGCCGCCGCACGCATTGCCGGTGCAGTCGGGGCAGTTGCCGAACGGTGTCTTGCCCGCGCGCAGGGGCAGCACCGGTACGCCGGAAGCGGCTAGCGTCAGCGCGGTCCGCAGGGGTTCGGGCAGTGCACTCGTGCTGCCGTGCTCTCGCCGGATCAGGGTCGGTTGCGTCATGCTGGGTGACCTCCGCAGGTCTGTTGAGGACTGGAGACCAGGGCGGCCCCGGACTTTGGCGAGACGGGGGCCGCCCTTGGCGTAGCTAGCCGTGGAAGTGGTTGCGCTTGAACGTGGCCTTGCGGATGTTGACCGTGGTCCCGCCCTGGCGGCTGCCCTCGCTGAACACCTGCACGGCCACCCAGCCGCCGAAGATGACGGCGGCGAGGGTGATGAGCTGGGTGATGAGCGCGGTCAGGGCGGTGATGAACGTGGTGAGCAGCAGCAGTCCGCCGCAGACGGCGAGGAATCCGACACTGCCGAGGGCGACGTTCACGGCCGCGCGGGAGACGGGCGGCTTGGCGACGACCGATTCGGGCTGGGCGGGGTTGATGGCGTAGCCGGTGACCACGCGGCCGTCGGGCAGGACCACGCTCGCCACCGCCGGAACGGTGCCCGGGTGCACCGGCACGACCGGCGCCGACACGGTGACGGCGGGCGGAAGCGGGGTGGGCTGGTGTACTTCCACGGCCCGCTGTATGGGCACGTGCGGGGGGTTGTCGGGGTACATGTGGAATCCCTTCCGGTACCGGTTCAGGGAGGTAAAGGCACCCCCCTTGGGGGTGTCGTGTGGAGGGGTGTTCGGGGGTGTGACCTGCGTGCCTCCCTGACTCTCTGAACGATCATTTGTGCAGGTCAGGGCGAGGGAGGCGGGTTAGGGAGGTGTTCAGGGAGTTCTCCCTGCCTCCCTGACCCGTCGACGGTGCGCTCCCTGTCATCCGTCGGCGGAAACGGAACCCTCGTTGTCGCGGTCGGCGAGCGCGCGGGCGACGCGGTCGCGGGAGACGACCATCACGCCGTCGGACTTGTAGGGCTCGGCGCCGGCGTCGTCCAGGACGCGCTTTGAGGGACACCGACCGCCCGGAGTCGGCCCTGTACCTCTACAAGCTGATCGTCGCTCGTGAAGCATCCGGGCGACACCTCGGCACACGGGTGATTGACTGGATGTGCCGCCTCGCAGCGCTGGAGGGGCGCACCTGGGTGCGCATCGACACGTGGCGCACCAACACGGAGTTGCACGCCTACTACGAGCGTTTGGGCTTCAGCCATGTTCGTACTGAGGCGCCGGCACATCGACGCTCGGGGTGGCTTGCGCAACGGCCGGTGGGCCAGCAAGTGATGCCGGACGATCCCTTGCTTGTCTCCCCCGGCACGCTCTCCGAGGTGCCTGCCCAGAGGCGCTAACCCGCTGTTCGTCAGCGAGAGTTCCTGTCCGGAGAAGGGTCCGACTTCATGAGTCGGACCCTTCGCGCGTTCCTGCCCAGGACGTGCTGAGTGGGATCGGGATGTTCGCGGAGGGGCCGCCCTGTCCGGGCGAGTGGGGGACGGAAGCGCTTTACGGCGCTGGCTGCCGGTCTGTCCTTCCTAGGGATGGACGTACGAGCAAGTCCTGAGCGACGCTCACCCCGACGCCCTGACCGCCTGCAACAACCTCGTCAGCGCCTACTACGCGGCGAGGGAGCTAGGGCACACCGCGCACCGATGGTTCCTGATCTGGTCCCGGTCCGGGGGCGGCTCCACGAGGCGACCTTGCAATGACCTTGGCTGGAGGTCAAGCGTCAGGGACCTGGGGTCGTTCCACTCGGACCTGCCGCAGCCAGCGCTCGTTGTGCGCAATTGTCCAGGCCTGCAGCGCCGTGCTTGCGCTGTGGCGGTCGCCAGTCTCGCGGAAGAGGGTGACGGCCTGGGCATGGGCCTCGATCGCCTCGTCGAACCGACGCACATGCCACAGAGCGCTGCCGAGATTGCCCACTGCTTGGCCTTCGCGGTGCCGGTCGCCGGTCTCGCGGAAGAGGGTGACGGCCTGGGCATGGGCCTCGATCGCCTCGTCGAACTGGAGCACTGCGGCCAAGGCGATGCCGAGATTGCCCACTGCTTGGCCTTCGCGGTGCCGGTCGCCGGTCTCGCGGAAGAGGGTGGCGGCCTGGGCATGGGCCTCGATCGCCTCGTCGAACCGGCCCACCCGGCGCAGGGTGAGGCCGAGGTGGTTTAGCACCGTGCCTTCGCGGTGCCGGTCGCCGGTCTCGCGGAAGAGGGTGGCGGCCTGGGCATGGGCCTCGATCGCCTCGTCGAACCGGCCCACTTGGTGCAGGGCGAGGCTGAGGTTGCCCAGCACCGTGCCTTCGCGGTGCCGGTCGCCGAATGCCCGGGCGATAGTGGCGGCCTGGGCATGGGCCTCGATCGCCTCGTCGAACCGACGCACGTCGCCCAAGCCGACACCAAGGTTGCCCACTGCTTGGCCTTCGCGCTGGCGGTCGCCGGTCTCGCGGAAGAGGGTGGCGGCTCGGGCATGAGCCTCGATCGCCTCGTCGAATCGACGCACCTGCCAGAGAGCGTTGCCGAGATTGTCCAGCACTTGGCCTTCGCTGTGGCGGTCACCGAGCTCGCGGAAGACGTTCAGCGCGGTACTGCTGACGGTGATCAGATCGTCGAAAGAGCGGCGGTAGTCGAGGTATCGGGCCAGGTCGAAGGCGAGCGCAGTACTGGTTTCTGGGTAGCCGAGAGGGGCAGCGGTGGTGGCAGTGGCGATCAGGTTGAGGCGCTCGTCATCCAGCCATGCCAGAGCGCTGTTGCGGTCGGAGAAGAGGGCCGAGGTGGCTTCGGGCCGGAATGTCAGGTGGGTGTCGGCGGCCCGTGTCGTGGCCTGGTAGTGGGTGAAAAGGCGAGCTCGGGCGGTCTTGCGCTGATCGGTGTCGTCGTGGATCCGTCCTTGTTCGTCGGCGTAGAGGCGGACCAAGTCATGCAGTCGCCAGCGGCCCCAGGTGTGTCCGGGCTCGATCAGGTGGGCACGGGCCAGGTCCTGCAGCGCATGGTTGACGTGCCGCTGCTCGAAGTCAGCCAGATGGACCGCGGATTCGGTGGACAAGTCCGGACCTGGGTTGAGTGACAGCAGCCTGAACAGCCGGGCATGCTGGTCGTCGAGATGCTGGTAGGACAGGTCAAAGGCGGCGCGTACCGCGCGGTCCTCGCGACACAGCTCGTCCAGCCGGGAGTGCTCGGCTTCCAAGTCTTGGGCCAGGGAGGCTAGGGGACGAATCGGGGTATCGGCGAGCAGAGCGGCGGCGATACGCAGGGCCAGCGGCAGACCCGCGCACAGCCGGGCGACCGTGGCGGCTGCTTCGGGATCGTCCTGCACGCGGCTATCGGCGGGGCCGCGGGCGTGCCGCAGGGACCGGTGGAGCAGCTCGATCGAGGCGGACTCATTAAGGACGTCGAGGTCGTGCAGGCGGGCGTCGACATCGAGGGTGTGCCGGGAGGTGAGCAGGGCCGCGGTGACCCCGTCCGTGGGCAACAGCGGGCGAGCTTGCTCGGCAGTGGAGGCATTGTCGATGACAACCAGGATCCGCCGGCTCTGCTCGGCGAAGGCGGCCAGCACGCTGCGGTACAGACGCGTACGGTCCTGCAGGCTGACGGGGATGTGCTCGCCGGGCATACCAAGGGCGCGCAACAGACCGTCCAAAGCCCGGTCGGGAAGCAGACGGCGTTTGGTGTCGTAGCCGAACAGGTCGACGAATAGCACCCCGCCCGGAAACCAGCCCGGCTTCCTCAGGGCCCGAGCAGCGCTCTGCACGACCAGCTCGGTCTTGCCGACCCCGGCCAGCCCTGCCACCGCTGCCACCGACACCGCCCGTTTTGGTGCCGCACCGTCGGGCGCCAGGCCTTGGAGTAGCTGTTCCATGTCGGTGTCGCGGCCGGTAAACGTGGGTGAGGCGGCGGGCAGGCCGGACAGCGCCGGGGTGATCTCCGGTGGCAATACCACGGTTATGTCGCGGCCCTGGATCACCGCGTGGAAGAACACGCCCCCGCTGATTCGGTTCGACACCGACCGGCCCGAGCCCTCCTCGCCTTTGGCATCCGTCTCAGCCATACCAGTCAGCCTTGTGGCGGCGTATCGGTGCCGGGCGTAGCCGGGGGCGGGGCGGTGAAGGAGATGCCGGAAAAGTCCCGACCCAGCAACGTTGGCCCGGAGAAGGTGCCGCCGCTGATCTCGTTGTGTGCGTCACCGTCTCCGGTGCGCACCAGCTTCGCATGCTCGTGCCACCGTTGCAGACCGGCATGGAAGTCCGCATCCACCGCGGCCCGAGCCGACAGGGCAGCGCTCAGAGCCTGCCCGCGTGCGGAGTCTGTCGGGGCCTCTTCTAGCCTGACCAGCTCCGCCTCCCCGGAACTGACCGCAGGAGCCCCGACGGGTGTGTCCTGGCCGCGCCGAAACGGGCGCTGCACCAGGGAGCTCAGTCCCATCCAGGCGTTTCGGCCGGCCTCACCACCGACGCCGCCTGCCAGCGCTGCCAGTAGTGCCACTGAAATCGGATCCACCGAGACCACCCTCCGCACTTACTCATGTACCAAGAGTGGACACGCTACGGGCAGTCGCGGTTCCCGCGGGGGCTAATGGTTCTGCTGACATCCAACGCTCAGGGCGATAGGTGATCGGACCCCTTACAGCGGTGCTCATTGACCCGCCGTGCTCGACTGCCCCCAGGTGTCCCCCGACAGCGGGCGAACTGCGAGAAGGCGCAGGTCAACGTCGGTGAACTGAGCCCGCTGTAAATCTGCCGGCTCAGCCTTCCCAGGTTCGAATCCTGGCGCCGTCACTCTGTGGAATACCCCCTCTGATCTGCGGAAACGCAGAACGGAGGCTTAGATTCAACCGGTCGGAGCAACAGTGCTGGTTGAGGACGGTTTGCGTGGCGAGACTGGGTCGGCCTGGGATGTCGGACGAGACGAAGGCCGA